>JAPKYK010000001.1:0-300000 GCA_026394395.1 Methanomassiliicoccales archaeon | reverse complement strand
GACCTTCTGGAAGGAGAGACAGAACCGGCGGCGCTGGAGCTGCTCAAGGCCCGCAAGGGCGTTCTCCAGGAAAAGCTGGTGGTGTCCCGCGTCCTCTGCCTGAACAAGCTCGGGCTGGAGATCGTATCGCTTGGCCTGGAGCTGGTAGACGAGGTGGCGCAGCTGACGCCGGAACTGTTACAGACCGGCAAGTGGAAGAGCGTCAACTTCCGCAAGTACGACGTTCGGACGTTCGCCCCTTGCCAGTACCCGGCCAAGAAGCATCCCTTGACCAGGGTGGCCGACGAGGTCCGCCGCATATTCATTCAGATGGGGTTCACCGAGGTCGACGACGAGTACGTGCAGCCGGCCTTCTGGAACATGGACGCCCTGTTCACGCCCCAGGACCATCCCGCGCGCGATCTGCAGGACACCTTCTATCTCAAGAGCCCGAACCGACTGGTTTTGGATAACGAAGAGGTGGTGCGCCGGGTAAAGGCCGTTCACGAGGACGGCGGGGACACCGGGTCCACCGGATGGCGCTACGCCTGGTCCCGCGAGGAGGCCGAGAGGGCCTTGCTCAGGACGCATACCACGGTCAACAGCGTCCGCTACCTTTCAGAGCACCCTGACCCCCCGCTGAAGATCTTCTCCATCTCCCGCATCTTCCGCAACGAGAGCATCGACATGACCCACCTGCCGGAGTTCATGCAGATCGAGGGCATCATCATGGAGGAGGGGGCGAGCTTCGACATGCTGGTCAGTATGCTGAAGGACTTCTATCACCGCATGGGGTTCGACAAGGTGCGGGTGCGGCCGGGCCCGTTCCCCTACACTGAGCCGTCGCTTGAGGTGGACATCTACTACAACGGTTCCTGGATGGAGCTGGGAGGCGCCGGGGTGTTCCGCCCTGAGGTCGCCGGTCCGCTGGGCATAAAGTATCCGGTGCTGGCCTGGGGACTGGGCTTCGAGCGCCTGGCCATGCTCAAGTGGAACCTGAAGGACATCCGAGAGCTGTACGTCACCGACCTGGACATGCTGCGGCAGAGTCCTATTTTTTAGAGGAGGCCTTGCGGGAGTACTCCCTGGCCTTCTCCTTCATGTCCAGCGCATCGTAGCAGGCGGCCATGGCCTTGTAGATGTCCCGCTTGTCCCCCGGACGGGCCAGCCCCAAGGCCTTGCTGTAGTTGGCAATGGATTCCTCCTGGCGACCCAGTAACGACAGTACCTGGCCCTTGCGGGCGTACACCTCCTCCAAGAGGTCAGGGTCGGCTATGCCCCCTTTCCGGCCGATCGATTCCAACAGTTTGATGGCCTCCTCCTTCTGCCCCAGCTGCCCCAAGCACATGGCGATGTCGCAATCCAGCAGGGGGGACGGGTGCCCTTCCTGAGCCTGTTTTAGGTGGTCCAGGGCCTCCTGGACCTGCCTGCCCGCCAGCAATAGCCTTCCTTTGAGGGCCAGCCCATCGTCGATCTCCTCCTGCTCGCCCGTCAGCAGCATATCTTCGGCCACCTGGAGCCCGTAGGGGGTGTCGCCGTTCCGCCTGGCCGATTCCCCCTTGATCCTGCGGACCTCGCGAGCGTAGCGTGGCATGACCTGGTCAAGCCCCTTGAGCGCCTCCAGCATCTCCGGTCCTGAGGAACGGGCCATCTGCCATCCTCGGTTGGCCAGGAGCATCTGCGCTTCCATGGACCGATTGGCCTGCAGGAGGTGATACAGCCTTTCGACGTAATCCCCTTCCTGCAGCCAGTAGTCGGCGGCGAAGCTGTGCGCCTCCCTCAGCGCGGGCCTCTCCATGAGAACGGGGATGGAGCTTCGCAGGGACGGCGGGATATCCACCATGCCCTCGCGGTCCTCGGGCAGGAGACTGACGTTGGAAGATGGCAGGGCGGAGCGCTTGAATGGTTTTCGGAACACCACGGCCTTGGCCAGCAGCGATCGGAGCTCGGGGTTCAGTCCGTTCCAAAGTTCTTCGCCCTTGCACTTCTTGAGGTCCAGCAGGGGCATTATCTCGATCCCCTGGCGGTTGGCGAAGTCCTTGAGGTTGCGGGCCTTGTCCTCGCCGGTTTGGGTGAGGAAGTACACCTTCCGTTTGACCGCTCCAGCCCTTATATGGGATATCCTCTCCGCGACCGTGCCCGACTCCTTGAGCTTCTTCAGTTCTATGGCCGCGTGGGCCCGGGAGATGCGCAGAGCCTCACCGATGCCATCCTGGCTCACCTCGAAGGGAGCGTCGAAATCGTTCTGGTTCTTGGTGTATTGAGCCAGATGCAGTACTATTCTTTCCCCGACCGTGATTGGCGTCGCCATATCAATCTGAAAGACCAACAACAGGTCGCTTTAAACCTAATGCGATTACATGTAGCATTTCTGATAATCAGACCGAAAGCCTGTGGCGTCCACAACCGTAATATCCCCCGAAAGGGTTTGCGGGTCATGCGCCTCTTTGTGTGCTGCACCTCCGACGTGGCCAGTGTGAACCTACGCGACCGATTGCTGGAGACGGCCGATTGGAGCGAGGAGGGGCTCTTCCAAGGGAAGCCGGTCCGCCGGCTCAAGGACCTGGTCATGGTGACCACCGACACCTTGCACCTGTATCTGGACAACATCGACCAACTGGTGAAGGAGGAGGTCGGGGTCCGGGCGGACGAGGTTGTCTTCCTCTCAAAACATCGGGCGGCCTCGGGCCGGCCCACCCTGACCGTCCACCCCATAGGTAACTTCGGAAAGGCCGAGCACGGCGGGAAGGACGGAACACTGGTCCCGGCCTCGCCGACCTTTCTCAGCGGCATGCTGCGGGAAATCGCCGTCAGGGGAAAAGGGCTGCCTTTCCAGATCTCCTACGAGGTCACCCACCATGGCCCGTTCCTGGATGTCCCCACCACCTACCTTGAGATAGGGAGCGATGATAGCAAATGGGGAGATCTGGACGCAGCCAAGGCCCTGGCCGGGTCCTTGCTGAACTTCACTCCGAGCCAGGGGCCAGTGGTGGTGGGCGTGGGAGGAGGGCATTACGCCCCCCGCTTCACCGAGGTCACCCTGGCCAAAAAGGTGAGCTTCGGGCACATGGTGGCCAAGCATGTATTGGAGGCGGGGGACGACGACCATGCCATATCGGCAATCGCCAAGGCCATGAAGGCCAGCGGGACGGACGTCGCCTATCTTCATAAAAAATCGTTCTCCCGCCCTGAGGCCAGACGCCTGACCGAGCTCATCGAGGGATCCGGATTCAAGGTGCTGGAAGACGGGGACCTGCTCGACATTTAGAGCTTGTCGTCGTCGCGCCCGCCGGATATGAAGGCGTGTCCGCAGGCCGGGCAGGCCTTCCAGCCGGGCTGCACCTCCTCTCCGCAGGACGGGCAGCGCGGGGCCTTGACCGAGCTCTCCGGGGGCTGCCATTCCTTTCTGCCGGCGGGAGCCTCGCTGCGTTGGGCCAGGGCCTTGAACCCTACGGGCTTGGTCTTGACCGATCTACTGGACACCACCTGCATGAGCATCGCCCCGGCCATGGCCAATATGGCTCCGACCACGCTCAGGAAGGCGCCGGCGCCGTACAGGGCGTCCTGTCCGTTATAGGTCCGCTCCAGAAGGAGCATCTCCAGGATGACCAGCAATGACGTGGTCATGGCCAGGATGGCCTGGGCCAGCGGGGTACGGCCGGCTCCCTTGCTGGAACGGAAACCTCGCACCAGGGCGATGATAGAAACGACCAGCAAGGCCGCACCGAGGAAGGGCACGGGCAGTCCGGCCAGGAAGAAGGTGTTCTCCTCCATCAAGCCGATGAGGTCCAGGTTCGTCCCGTTCAGTGTAAGCCAGGGCAGGAACAGGGAGAGCAGCATGAGAAGTCCGCTCACGATGCAGAAGAAACCTCCGGCCAATAGGGAATCGTGCTGCACCTGGGAGAGACCTGCGGTCGGCCTGGGGCGCTCTTTGGTTTGCGGTGGAGCAGGTTGAGATGGGGCTTTCCGGGGCGGGGCCTTAGGTTGCTCCTTGGAATCGTCCCATTCTTTCTGGGGCTTTTTGCCCTTCTTCCTCTGCACCTGCTGCTTGGCGGTCTTCTTCCTTCGGAAAAAGCTAATCTGAAATCACCGTCCCTTTGATCGGCCTTCCTTCGATAGCCGCCTGCATCTCGTCCAGGTCTCGCCCGTTGACGATGAATATGTCGATGCTGTTGTCCCGGGCTATCTGCGCTCCCAGCTTGTCGAAGACGTTGGACGGTCCAGCCCCATGAAGTCCGACGTTGACCAGCTCGAACAATTGCTGGTGCGTGATCTTCGCCAGGCGTTCGGCCTGGTGGTCCTTGCGGGGGTCGGCGGTGTATGCGGCGTCCACGGAAGTGCCGTTGATGATGCGGGCGGCATGGACCTCCTTGGCCAGCATGGCCGAGACCGCGTCGGTGGTGTGTCCCGGGACCGTTCCGCCCATGACCACCACCTTGCCCTTGCGCTCCAGACGATGGGCCTCCAGGACCTCCGTGGGCACCTTGCCCGCCGCCCGGTCCCCTATGGCTTTCGCCACCAGGGAGGCGTTGAGACGGGTCGCCATTATGCCCAGCTCATCCAACTGGTGTTCCGAAAGGCCCAGCGAGCGCCCCACGTCGATGTAGTAGCGGGCGATCTTGCCGCCCCCGCAGACCAAGTATATCTGATAGCGTTCGCTAAGTCCTTCGATCATCGCGGAGAAGCTCTTCAAGAAGACATCGTCCTTGTCATCTGGCACGATGACCGAACCGCCGAGGGAGACCACGACCTTGTCCATTTGCATACCAACAGATATAAGTTAGAACCGTTTTCACCTAAAAAAAGGATAGGTCGTCAGATATGGACGAAATCAAGGGCGAGACCCTCTCGGATCGTCAAAAATACGATTTCAAGAGGTCCTTGGAGGAGATACAGGCTCTGAAAGGGCGAGGCACTGAGCTCATATCAGTGTACGTGCCGCCCAACAAGCAGATCTCCGATGTCGCCGCCTATCTGCGCGAGGAGTTCTCCCAGTCGTCCAACATCAAGTCCCAGGGCACACGCAAGAACGTGCAGGGAGCCATCCAATCCATACTGGCTCGGCTGAAGTACTTCAAAGCCCCGCCGGCCAACGGCGTCATCTTCTTCGTGGGGGAGATATCCACCACCGGCGACCAGACCAAGATGGTGCAGTACGTTCTGGAGCCCCCGGACCCCATCACCACCTTCCTTTACCGATGCGACTCCGACTTCTACCTGGAGCCGCTGCTGAGCATGCTGGTGGACAAGAAGGTCTTCGGTCTCGTGGTCATCGACCGCAGCGAGGCCACCATTGGTGTGCTGCGCGGAAAGCGCATCAGCGTCATACGCAATTTTGATTCACTGGTGCCGAGCAAGCACCGAATGGGCGGCCAATCCGCCCAGCGTTTCGAAAGGCTGATCGAGATCGCGGCCAACGAGTACTACAAGAAGGTCAGCGACATCATGACCGAATCCTTCCTGAACCTGGAGGGATTGCAGGGCATCCTGATCGGAGGTCCGGGACCGAGCAAGGAGTTCTTCCTCAAGGAGGGATATCTCCACCACGAACTGGAAAAAAAGGTCATCGACACCTTCGATATCGGCTACACGGACGAGTACGGACTGAAGGAGCTGATGGAGAAGGCCAAGGACAAGCTCTATGACCTGGACCTAATGCGGGAGAAGCGCTTCTTCCTAAGGTTCATGGAGGAGATCCGCAAGAGCGACAACAGCCTTTCCGTCTACGGTGAGGACCATATACGCAACGCCATCACGATCGGCGCGGTGGATGTGCTGCTCGTATCGGAAGGGCTGCGAAGGCGCCGGGTGACCGTCGAATGTCCTAGCTGCGGCGTCATACAGAAGACCATGGACAAGAGCCCGGATGGAGCGACCATGCCCTGCCCCAAGTGCGGGACCACGGGCACGGTGACCAAGGACATCGACCTGGTCGACGACCTGTTCGAGCAGGCCGAGCTGATGGGCACCAAGGTCGAGCTCATATCACCGGAGTCGGAGGAGGGGGAGATGCTCCTGAAGGCCTTCGGTGGCATCGCCGGTCTGCTCAGGTTCAGCATAGGTGAATAAATGGACGCGCTAGGGCATTTCGAATCGCACATCAGGGAGCGGACGGACAGGGAGCTGGCATCCATGGGCTTCACCGGGGATTTCATTCTGGAGCGGCCGGACCACGAGATGGCCGATTTCGCCCTTCCCTGCTTCCAGTTCGCCAAGCAGATGCGCAAGGCGCCCCAGATCATCGCCAAAGAGCTATGCTCAAAGATGACCGTCGACGAGTACATCGGCAAGGTCTGGGAGGCCGGGGGATATCTCAACTTCCGGGTGAACGAGACGTTGCTGGGCACCATGGTGGTCCGCGATGCCCTCGAGAGGAAGGGTGACTTCGGACGGGGTGACCCCCGGCCGGGGAAGGTCTTGTTGGAGCACACCTCCGTCAACCCCACCGGGCCGATCCACGTGGGCCGGGCTCGCAATCCGCTGATAGGTGACACGCTGGCCAGATGCCTGCGCATGTGCGGCCATGAGGTCGCCACCGAGTACTACGTCAACGACGTGGGCAAGCAGGTGGTGCTGCTGACCTGGGCCCTGACCCATCTGACCGAGAAGGAGGTACCCAAAGCGGACCGGGAGAAGAACGACCACCGACTGGTCGGCTACTATCAGGTGGCCAACAAGATGATGGAATCGTCCGCGGAGGTGGCGGCAGAAATCGCCCAGATGACCCAGCGCTTCGAGGCCGGCGATCCCGAGGTCATCGCCCGGGTACGGCGCACCGTGGACATGATGCTGGACGGTATACGCGTGAGCCTGAGCGGGGTCAACGTGACCCTGGACCGCTACACTTACGAATCACAGTACATACTGGACGGGAGCGCCCACCAGGTCGTGGACAAGCTGAAGGCCTCCAGCTACACCGAGATCGATGATGGGGCCTACTTTCTCAACCTCGAGGAGTTCGGCGTGCACGGGCGGGACACCCGCTTCTTCTTCACCCGCAAGGACGGGACGACGCTTTACACCACTAGGGATCTGGCCTACCACATCGACAAGTTCCGCCGTGCGGACCAGCTCATGAACATCCTGGGCGAGGACCAGAAGCTGGGGCAGAAGCAGCTGGCCTCGGCCCTGAAGATCCTGGGATACGACCGGGCCCCGGAATGCATCTTCTATTCCTTCGTCTCCCTGCCCGAGGGGCGCATGTCCACCAGGAAGGGCGTCGTGGTCTATCTGGACGACCTCTTGGAGGAGGCGGTGGAGAGGGCGCACAAGGAGGTCTGCGATCGCCGCCCGGACCTGGAGGAGGAGCATAAAAGGCGCATAGCCCAGGAGATCGGGGTGGGTGCGGTGCGCTACAACATCATCCGGGTGCAGGCGGAGAAGCAGCTCATATTCAAGTGGGAGGAAGCGCTGAACTTCGAGGGCAACAGCGCCCCCTTCGTGCAGTACGCCCACGCCCGTTGCTGCTCTATATTGCGCAAGACGGGAGATTTTAATAAAGGGGCTGACTTATCGGTACTGACAGACCCGTACGAGCGCAAGCTCATATGGATACTGGCGCAGTTCCAAGAAGTGGTAAGGCAGGCGGGGGACAAGCGGCGCATAAACATGCTCCCCACCTACGGCCACGAGTTGGCCTCGGCCTTGAACCAGTTCTATGGCGTAGTGCCGGTACTGAGGTCTGAGCACCAGGATGCCAGGCTGTGCCTGGTGGAGGCGGCGCGCTGGGCGTTGCACAACACCCTGGTGACCATGGGGATAGCCGCTCCGGAGGAGATGTGATGGTAGACATAAGGAAGGTCAAGGACGAGGACCGATCGAACGTGAGGACCTTGGAGCTGTTCTGCATCAGGGAGTATCTGGAGAGCTCCCTGCAGAAGGATTGGGACGAGCTGCCGCCGGAGCTGATGGAGCAGTTGGGCGCCTCGACCAAGGACTCCTTCGAGTTCTACCAGAACAGCGGCCTGAGCTACGTGGCCCTGGAGAAAGGACAGGTGGTCGGCTTCCTGTTCTCCCAGATCGTGGAGCATGTCAACGGCATCGAAAAGGTCCTGTGGATCGAGAACGTGGGCGTGCACCCCGACCACCGCCGCAAGGGCGTGGGGCTGAAGCTGCTCAGAAAGGCGTCGCTGGACGCCAAGAAGAAGGGCGCCAAGGCGGTGCAAAGCGTCATCATGCCCGACAGCAAGAGCACGATCATGCTGCATAAGAAGGTGGGCTTCTTCATGGACGGCCGGAAGTTCGCCTTCCTGGACCTGGAGAACTTTCAGTAGTTAGAACTGGAGGATGTACTCCTCCTTTCCATACTTTTCATTTATCAGGTCCTTGACCCGCTCTTTCTCCCTTTCGTTCACCGGGATGGGGACCACCCTCTGCTCCAACGCCTCGGCGTAGGCCTGGACCAGGGCGTTCTTCACCTGGGCCATGTCCACCGGCCGTCCCAACGCCTCCCTCAGGCAGGTCATGTCCGTCCTGCCCCGGGCGTGCTTATCATGGCGGGGGCGGAGGATGCGCATCATGCGGTCCAGGTCGGTGTCCACCAGGACCGTCCCATGCACCAGGATCATGCCGCGCTTCCGGGTCTGGGCGCTGCCGGATATCTTCTTCCCTTCCACCAGGACGTCGTTGGGGGGCTTGTGCTCCGCGTCCAGCCCCAGGGTGCCGAGGGCGGATATCAGGACGTTGCAAGTAAGTGCGTAGGCCTCCTCCGGCCGGGGAAGCGCCCCTTGGTCGATGGTGAGCGAGAATATCAGCTGCCCCTGGTCGGTGAATATGGTGCTGCCCCCGGACATGCGGCGGACCAGGAACACGTCCTCGCGCATCACCGCCTCCATGTCCACCGCTTCCGTCACCTTCTCGAAGTATCCCAGGGAGACCGTCGGCCGGTCCCGGGAGTACAGGTGCAGCGTGGGCGGCATGAGCCCCAGGGCGCATGATTCCATTATGGCCTCCTCCAGGGCGACGGTGTAAAGAGGATGACAGAGGCCGGAGTCGATGAGCCGAAGCATTGGCATAAAAAAGAAAGAGGAAGGTTAAAGGGTTTTGGGCTTGCTTTTATTATTTTTTCTTGGTCGGCGGGGCGGCGGCCTTCTTGCCGGAGACCATGGGCAGCTTCTTCCTGAACAGGAAGAGGACTATGACCACGATGACCACGGCGAAGATACCACCGTACAGCAGCCAGGCCTTCCAGGAAGCCTCTTGGACCTCCAGGGAGACGGTGTTGGAGTTGTCGCCCATGACCGAGGAGACCTCGTTGTTGGCGGTGACGTTCACCTGCAGGGTGTAGTCACCCTTGGAGTCGAAGCTGTACTCAATTCTCAGCATGCCGGTCTCGCCGATGTTGAGGTAGGTGGCCTCGCTGTCGTTGACCCACAGCGTTCCGACGTCGGTGAGCAGCTTGCTGTCGCCGTCAAGGTTGACCTTGAACAGCTGGACGTACAAGCCCTCGGCCTTGGCGGAGCCCACGTTGGTCACGTTGACGTATATGGTGCCCTTCTCGCCCTCGGTGAACTTGGTCGGGTCGAAGGTCACTCCGTTCACCCGGATGTCCGGGCGGTTGGAAGTGGTGATCTTCAGGCTGTAGTTGTAGTAGCCCTTGTTCCCGGCCTCGTCCGTCAGGACCAGCTTCACCGAGAATGTGGCGATGCTGGTGAAGTTGTGGCTGGGGGTCTGCTCGGTGCTGTTGGTGCCGTCGCCGAAGTTCCAGAAGTAATCGACGATTTCGCTGTCGTCCGTAGAGGCCGAGCAGTTGAAGACTAGGGTCTGGTTCTCCTTGGCGGTGGTGACCGTGGTGCCGTTCAGCTTTACGGTGAACTTGGCCACAGGCGCCTTAGTGTCGAGCACCGTGACGGTGACCATTTTGCTGGTTGTGTGGTTGACCACGTCGGTCACGTTGAGGTACATGCTGAAGGTACCCGGTTTGGTCCAGGTGTTGCTGACGTTCTGGTTTTCGCCCAGCAGGATGGTCTCGGCGTTCCCGTTGCCGAAGTTCCAGGCGTAGCTGGCAATCAGCCCGTCCGCAGTTGCGTTCAGGCGGTCGTAGCTGTCCTCGCTGGTGAAGGTCACGGCGCTGTTCTGGTCGACGGTCAGGATGCTGCCGACGGCCGAGTCGTTATAGGTCATGACGATCACCGGGGCGACGTTGTCCACGCGGACCTTGAATTCCTTATAGGCGACCAGGCCGGCCTTGTCGGTGACGGTCAGGTTCGCGGTGACCTGCTTGGCCACGGTGTAGATGTGGTTGGTGGTCAGGGTGGTCACGGTGGCGCTGCTGCTGTCGCCGAAGTTCCAGATGTAGCTCAACGGGTTGCCGTTGGGGTCGCTGGAACCGGTGGCGGTGAAGGTGGTGTTGACGCCGCTGGAAACGATGTAGTACATCAGGGTGGAGCCGTTCAGGACCTTGTAGGCGGCGGTCCCGGTGACCACGGCCGCGGCGGCCACGGGGGCCTCGGACATGTCGATGGTCAAGGTGGCGTATCCGCCGGTGGACGAGGCCACGACGGTAACCTCGGTGTAGCCGACGACGGTGATGCTGGTCGGGCTGGTGACGTTCTTCACCAGTTCGTACATGTCATCGCCGTTGGGCAGTGCCAGCGTGTAATTGTAGGCCATGGACGAGGTGGCGGCGGAGGTGTACACCTTGGCCGTGTATGCTCCCAGTCCATTGGTTATGGCGGATGCGGACTCGTAGTTGGCCACGATCTCCAGCTGGAAGCCGGAAGTGCTGCTTACGGCAGCGTCCAGGCCAGTGGCGCTGAAGGTCGGGTCGACGTCCTCAGAGTAGTATACTATAGAGGACACGGTAAGCATGCCGTCGGTGGTGACGTCCCAGGGGCCGAAGGAAGCCATGACGTTCGTGTAGTTGGTCAGTTCATTGGCTTCCACGACTCCGTCTCCGTCACCGAGGGCCAGATCGATCTGCATCCTGGCGCTGGGCAGGTAGGAGTAAGCTATTCCCGGAACGGTGTAGTCGTAGTCCAGATCCAGGGCCTTGGTCAGCACGACGGTGTTCCAGTCGTCGGCGGCGAAGGCGAAGGTGTTCTCCTCGGTCTGCAGGTTCTGCGCGGCGAGGGCTACGGTGGTCATGTCGTTGCCGGTAATGGTGACGTCGGATATCTGGGCCAGTGCGCCGCTGGCATCGACCAGCAGGGTGAAGTTGCCCGGATAGGCGTCAAAGCGGAAGAAGTTGGAGGTCACGGTGGCGGCGATGATGATCTTGGCGTCCGGAGCGGACAGCGGGTCATCCTTGTCGACCAGGTAGGCCTTCACACTGGTGGCCGGGGATCCAGCCACGGTTACGGTTCCGCTGTAGGACGCCGAAGCGCTCAGGGAAACGTTCTGCATCATGTTGCCCGAGACGGTCAAAGCGACGACCTTGGTCACGAAGTAGCTCTTCTTTACCACGGCGGTGAAGGAGCCGGTGTGCAGGGTCACGTTGAGCAGGCCGGAAGCGTTCGTGCTGCCGGTGGCGACCGTCTGGGTCACGCCATTGTAGGTCTCCTTGACGGTCACGACGGCCGATGAGACCGCGGTGGAACCGGAGGTGACGTTGAACTGGACGGACTTGTTAGCGGTGGCCATAGCGGTCATCATCGCGTTGCCCAGGTTTCTTGCGCTGATGCCATCGAAGCGGATAACGTCGCTGTATACGAAGTCGTAATAGCCGGTGGCGGATATCCTGAGCTGGTAGTAACCAGTCGCAGGGGTGAACTCGATCAGTCCGGCGCTGTCGGAGTTGTCAGAGTAGGTGGTGGCCTGCTTGCGCACTTCCGTAAGGGAGGCAGTGGCTCCAATGATCGGACCGTCGTTATCAAACACGTTGATCGATAGTTTGTTCCCGGTGGCGGCACTGACCTCGGAAGGCACGAACGCCAACAATGGCGTGGCCAGGAGTATCAGGACCATCAGTCCGGTCGCTAGCTTCCAGGTTTTATTCCTTTGCATTATTTCCCTCCCTCGCGATAGGCGCACCTATTGTGCTGACTGAGTCTAGGATTACTTCGGAATAGTGTTGCCGTTTATAAAGGTTACTTAGACCTAAAAAAAATGCTGGCCATAAGGAAAAAATAATAAAAAAGGGGTTTTACGAAGCTTCCATCAGGTGACGATCTCCTCAATCCTTTGCTCGTCCACCGCTCGCCTGACCTCCATGGCCAGTCGGCGTCCGGTGCTCATGCTCCGGCGCCATAGGGAGTTGCCGTAGGGGTGACCGACGGACATGTGCACGTTGGTGCCCCCGCCGATGCGCGGAGCGACGTCGTATATGAAGAAGTGCAGGTCCTTGTCCACACAGGTCTGCAGGCAGAACGGCCCGATCATGCCCGGATGGAAGTGCTTTTCCGCCACCTTCACGAACTTCTCGGCCAGCTCAAACGCCCCGTCCAGGAGGGACTCTCTCATGGTGGAGGAGTTGTGCCCGCAGACGGTGTACTCAGGAATGCTTTGTGCATCATTTAGCGCCAGCTGCTGCGCCGCCGGCAGGCGTACGAAGCCGTCCAGGGACGACTCGAACCTCCAGTCTATGCCAAGCAGCTCGATGCGGCTGCCCTTCTCCTCCAGGGGAGAGTAGAAGAAGTCCAGATTGAAGACGGGGCCGATGATGTATTCCTCCATGCGAGCCTCGGCCAGCGATTCCTGGTCGATGACACCGTCCTTGATCAGCTTCCCTGCCTTCTCTCGATACTCCTCGGGGGTGGAGGCGGTGAAGAAGCCCCGCTCCAGCTTCTTCTGCTTATGATGCAGCTTGACGATGGTCAGGGCGCTGATGTCCTCCGGCCGCTTCACCTTGCGGGGCGAGGGCATGCTGGCCTGTTCCAGCAGCCAGTAATAGTCCTTCTCCCCGCCGCGGTCCTCGCAGCGGAGCAGGTTGCGGGAGCCGACCAGGGGGACCTTGAAGTCGTTCTCCACCGCGTCGATGCCACAGTAGGAGGTGAAGGAGCGGTTGGGTACGAAAAGCACGTTCTCCTTGAGCAGGCGCTCGGTGACCTTGGGGGTGGTGGCCTCCTTGAACTTGGTCAACATCAAGGCTTCGTCGATCATGCCCCGGCGGAGCTTGCCGTTCTTCTCGCGGTAAGCCTTGAAGTATTTGGTGTAGGCGGCGTCCCGGCCCTCCTGGCACACGGCCAGGGTACGGAAGCCCTCTTCCACCGCCCCGTCGCAGACGTCCAGGGCGGAATGGGATGCCAGCACGCCTATCTTAATCTTCTTGGGATCGTATCTCTCCAAATTGGCCAGGATGCTCTGCCTGTCTATCATTCAGCTCCCCTTCGGATACTTAGGGAACGTTCCATAGCATATTAATTTGTGCCAACTCAGACCGAGAGGCCGAGCAGGACGATCATGCCCATGAGGGCCAGGGCCCCGATGAAATCGATGGCCGAGGAGGTCACCGGGATGCTGTGGTCGTCCGGATCCAGGGAGAACATGAAGGTGGTCACCGCCACGTAATATGATAGGAAGTTCAGCACGGTGACGGTTATCAGCCCGGCCAAAAGGCCCAGAGTGATCATGGCCAAGAGACCGGGCGAGGCCAGCCCCATGGCCAACGATACGAAGTGAGCGGTTACACTGGTCAGGGTGAACACCCAGAGGGCGAATATGTAGATGATGACAAAGTTCTCGTAGCTGGCCTTTCCAGGGACGCTCTTCGGTTCCAGTATACCCATATGCAACAGGGAGGACATGCGGGACGTCAATATCCCACCCAGGGCGTTGCTGTTCTCCAGGAACAGCGGTATCATGACCAACAAGGCCGGGAAGGCCACCAGATGGGTCAAATGGTCCTCAATGGTGAGACCGGCACCCAGGTCGAGCATGGTGCATATTAAAAGCACAGGGGCGCTCTGCACGAAGATGCGCTTGGCCTCCTCGTCCCTCCGGTACAGGGCGTCGTAGATCAGGTAGACAGTGATGATTAGGAAGATCACCATCATGATGTCGTAGAACATGGGGTTGATGACCAGTTGCCCGCCATGATTCGTCCAAGTTACCAGTAGGGCGGCGATGAAGAGCATGGGCAACGTTACGATGTCCCCGGCGGCCGTCAGCACGGGGGCGCTGATGTTGTCGATGTCCCAGTTGCGGTGAAAGCCTACGTTGGCCACGATGATGTTGACCACTATAAGTACCAATCCGGCCAGCACTCCCCCGAACACGGAGATGAAGATGAACTGCTGCAGACTGATGCTCTCCACGCCGAGGGCGACGGAGACGACCTTGGCCAGCACGCCCATGAGGAAGGAGATGACCATGGTAAGGATCAGGGATGCCTCCATGTTCTGCCGCAGTATGCTCCCTTTGCGCAGGGATAGCTCGAACGTGCCCACGTGCATCGAGGTTCCCAACCGGCTTCCCAGCGCCCCGAATATGTTACCCCGCATGCCTATTGCCGGTGGAATTAGTATCATGAGCCCGGGAAGCAGCTCAAGGCTGTCGGTCATGAAACCTAGTGTGACCCCGGCCGATATGTCGCCCAGCGAGGATATCAGCAGGGCTATGAACCCCATGGTGAAGACCGCTTTATTGTTGCTGAAAAAAGTCCTCACTGCCCCGCTCATGTCAGCACCCGGATAGAGGTAACATTTTAAAATATTAATAATAAGGCATTCCACCAGATGGTAAAAAATGAGTTCCAGCAGGTATGCAAAACGACGGCATTATTTCGCAACGATGATATATAGAGAAAAACATAAGGAATGATGACGGTGGTGCCTGGGAGAGTTCTGCCTGGCGACCCCGTGAGGCCAACCAAGATGTCACGCGCTAAATCGACCAACAACCCCCGGTTCAGCCGGTGGCCTGGTGCCGTGACTCGGTACAGGTGTTCTTTTTATGAATGAGCTTGGAAAGGAGCAGCGGTTAGAGAAGTACGATCTGGCCCACGCCACGGTCCGGGAGATACTCACCGAGATGAAGGACATCTCGGAGATAATGGTAGACCTGGCCTACGCCTCCATAATGTTCGACAGCCATGAGATCGCGGACGAGGTCCAGAAGATGGAGGAGGACGTGGAGGAGCTGAGCAAGAACATCAGGATAAAGGCCATGCTCTCCGCACGCACCCACAAGGACGCCAACAAGCTGTCCTCCCTGTTAGAGGTGGCCGCGGCCTCCCGGCGCATATCCAACGCCGCCGGGGACATAGTCAAGCTCATGGAGTGCGAAGTGGACAAACGACCCTTCCTGACCTTCATACTGAGGGAGGCGGAGGAGAAGATCAAGCGTCTGGTCCTCAGCGAGGGATCGGACATGGTCGGCCGCACCATCGAGGAGCTGGGCGTGGAATCCGAGACGGGCATGCGCATCATCGCCCTCAAGCGCGGCAAGCGCTGGTTATACGATCCTGAAGAGGGGACCAGGCTGAAGGCTGCGGACACATTGATCGTGCGCGGCACCGACGACGGCTACGACATCCTCAGAAAGTACGCCAATGGCGAGGAAAAGTGGCCGGTCTATCCCGACGACAAAGGGGAGGAAGAGTGATGGACCAATTAGAGGACATGCTTCTGGAGCTCAAGGACACCTCCGAGCTGATGATCGACCTGGCCTATTCCTCCCTGCTCTACAACAACAAGGAGATCGCCGAGGAGGTGGTGCTGATGGAGGAGATGCTGGACGAACTGGCCAACAACATCCAGCGCCAGGCCATCGCCCGGTCCGGGCAGGACCACGACGAGGGAAAGGCCTTCGCGATCATCAAGCTGGCCATGGCGGTGGAGGAGATATCCGAGGCCGCGATGCAGATAGCCATGGTCACCATCCACGATGACGAGCCGCACCCGGTGATCCGGTTAAGCATCAAGGACGCCGACACCACCATCACCTTGGCCGAGGTCAAGGAGGGCTCGGACCTGGTCGGACGCACCTTGGGCAGCATGAGGCTGGCCAGCCAGAGCGGCATGTGGGTCGTCGCGATCAAAAGGGGCCGCAAGTACCTGTACGGGCCGGAGAAGGACGCTAAACTGGAGGTCGGGGATGTCGTGATATCCCGCGGACCGCCGGACGCGGAGAAGTATTTCCAGGACCTGTGCCAGGGTGAAGAGCGTCTGGAAGAGCCGTAAGGGGATAAGTGGTAGCCCCGGGCAGATTCGAACTGCCGTCGCAGGATCCAGAGTCCCGCATGATTGACCGCTACACTACGGGGCTGTGCGAAACGGTGGTAATTACTACCTGCCTTTAACCTTTTCGTTAACTTCAGGCAGCCTTTATTACCTTGGCGATGCGCTTGTAAACGTCGTCGATGGAGCCCATGCCGTCCACCGATTTGAGCACGCCCTTCTTGCGGTAGTGCTCGGTGAGCGGGGCTGTGCGTTCGGTGTAGGTGGTGAACCTTTCCCGCACGATCTTCTCGGTGTCGTCGCTCCTTTGATACAGCTCTCCGCCGCACTTGTCGCAGATGCCCTTTTTCTTGGGTGGGTTGAACTCCAGGTGGAACACGGCGTTGCAGGCCTTGCAGGACCTCCTCTCGGTGAGGCGTTTGATGAGCACTTCCTGGTCCACTTCCAGGTCCACGGCCATCTCCACGTGGAAGAACTTGTCCAGGGCCTTGGCTTGCTCCAGGGAGCGGGGGAAGCCGTCCAGCAGCACGGCGCCCTTCAGCCCCTTGAGCTTCTCCTTGATCAGGCCGATCACCAGGTCGTCCGGGACCAGCTTCCCGGCGTCCATGTAGCCCTTGGCCTCCTTTCCCAATGGGGTGCCGTTGCGGACCGCCTCGCGCAGCAGGTCCCCGGTGGATATCTTGGTGAAACCAAACTCGGCTACCAGCCTCTCGGTCTGCGTTCCCTTGCCCGATCCCGGGGGTCCCAAAAGCACGATCTTCAGGTCCATGCCCGGCCATGCCGTTCCCCATAAATCATTTTTGCGCTGGAAGGAGGGGAAGGCCCGAAGCATGCCGGGGAATAGGATTATTTCCCACTTAGGCTATGGATGCCTCATGCTCCGAGGAAGGCTGGTGGGGCTAGAGCCCTTGCAGTCCACTGATGAGATTACCATGTTCCGCTGGTTGAACGACCCCAAGGCGCGCCGGGCCGCGGGGCGGCCCTCCTGGAAGGCCTGCTACAGCCTGGAGCAGGTGCAGGACATCATAAAGGAACGACTGGCCCAGCCCTCGCGCTTCGACCTGGTGGTCCTTGGGCTGTCTCAGGAAACGCCTCTCGGCCTGGTGGAGATCGGCCACCTTCAACCCATGAGCGACTCGGCGCAAGTAACATTGATATGGGGAGAGAAGACGGACCAGGAACAGATGGAGGAGGCACTGGCATTAGCCACCAAGCACCTGTTCGACGGGCAGGGGCTGCACCGGTTGTGGACCAGGGTGTCGTTCGATAACCAACCTGTCCTGGACGCCTTCCAGGCCGTGGGCTTCCAGGTGGAAGGTGTGCTCCGTCAAGACCATTTCAACGGTGGGGAATGGCGCGATTCGACGCTGCTCTCCCTGCTGTCCACGGAGGCGAAACCATGCTGATAGGGGAGAAGGTCGACCTGGTGGCGGCCGAACGCAGCTACGTTTCGCTGTACGAGAAGTGGATCAACGACCCGGAGGTGACCCGCTGGCTAAAGGCCGACTCGCCCATCAGCCTGCAGATGGAGCATAACTGGGTGGACAACATCAGGCGGGAAGGGAAGATGGTCTTTACCATCTTGACCAAGGAAGGTAAGCCCATCGGCAACGCCGGATTGGAGGATATCTCCTGGAAGTACAAGCGGGCCACCATGGGCATCCTGATCGGGGAGAAGGACTACTGGAGCAAAGGTTACGGCAGCGACGCCATCACCACCCTGCTCCGCTACTGCTTCGAGGAGCTGGGCATGCGCCGGGTGGACCTCATCACCGATTCCGAGAACCTGCGGGCGCAGAAGGCCTACAAGAAGTGTGGTTTCGTTGTGGAAGGAACGATGCGCCAATACCGCACCAAGAACGGCCGGAACGTGGACGACTTGATGCTGTCCATACTCTCCAAAGAATGGTTCGCCATGCACCCTCGAAAAAGGAACGAATGCATAAGGTATTAGTAGGTTGATTTCCTTCGGCTAAATCCTAGGCAGGGGTAGCCAAGCTTGGCCAACGGCGCTAGATTCAGGGTCTAGTCCCTAGCGGTCCGAGGGTTCAAATCCCTTCCCCTGCACTTGACTATTTTATCTTTGGGGGAACTGATTCTCCGTGCTCTGATCACGCCTTTCCTTTGCGCTTACGCATTAGCATTATCACAGCCACGAGCACGGCTATGATAGCGATGACGGCCAGTATTATTAAAATGGTGTTATCGTTGGATTCGGGTTCGGGCGCCTCGATGTTGTAGCCCATGGTCAGCCCGTAGAAGGTGGCTCCTGGCACTGGGAAGTTCGAGTCAGGGTCCGCGTGGCCCCGCAAGGTCGCTGGTGTGTCCGTTATCCAGGCCTGCCCGACGTACAAGGGAGAGACCAGCCCAAGGAAGGTGATGTTGGTCAAGGAATAGCAGCCAAAGAAAGCAAAGTCTCCGATAGTTGTCACACTTGCCGGTATGACGATGGAGCTCAGTCCTGTGCAGCCTAAGAACGCTGAGAGACCGATTGTTGTTATGCCCTTTCCCATAGTCACCGAGGTCAGGTTGCTACAACCATAAAATGCGCCCCAGCCGATGGTGGCGACGTCGTCTCCCATGGTCACCGAGGTCAAGTTGTAGCAATTGATACAAGCTCCTCTCTCTATTTCTGTTGCACTGCTGGGGAGGACGAGCACGCCTGCTTTTCCGGCTGGATATTGAAGAAGGGCGGTCGCGGTCTTGTTGTACAGAACACCATCAATGCTGGAATAATTGGCGTTCGCTTCCTCCACGTCGATCGATGTCAGGTTATTACAACCGCCGAAAGCGTAATTTCCGATGGACGTGACGCTGGCTGGTATCATAACGCCCGTCAACGAAGTACATTCTGAGAATGCACCCGATTCGATCGAGGTGACATTTCCAGGTATGTTCAACGGGGTCAGCGAAGTGCACGACCGGAACGCACTGTCCCCAATGGTCTCAAGCTTGTCCGGCAGATCGATGGCCTTCAACGAGGTACAGGAATCGAAAGCCCGTTCTCCGATGGATACGAGATTGCTGTTCGGAGTGAAGGTCACCGATTCCAGGGCGGTGCTTTCGTAGAATGTGTAGGATTTGATGGACGTGATACCATTTCCCATGGCCAGATGTTCCAGGAGTTTACAGGAATCGAAGGCATACCAACCAATCGAGGTGACACCGTGGGGGATTATTACCTCTCCAGCCTTGGCCGACGGACATTTGATCAAGGTGGTAAGGTCTTTGTCGTACAATACACCTACAATGCTTCTATAGCTCGGATTGGAATCGTCCACGGTGATGGAGACCAGGGAATCGCAGCCGAGGAACGCCTGTTCTCCAAATGATGTGACGCCACTGCCAATATAGGCCGAGGTCAATAGAATGCAATTGGCGAAAGCATAGTCCTCGATGGTAATGACGTTGTTGGGGATGATGACCGAGGTGACCAGGAGCCCGCCGGGGTAGCTGAACGCCTCGTGTTGAATCACCGCGGTCTGATATCCTCCTAAAGTGGAAGGGATGGTGATGTCTCCTCCAAGGCCCACATATTGCTTGATCGTGGCCTCGGTGAGAGAGGCGTTGACCGTATAGATGTAGTCACCATCCATGAATTCTTCCTCGGCGGATGCCACATTGGCAAAGCCTACGCACAAGGTTCCGAACAGTAACAATGAGATGAAGACCACAGAAAGAACATTACCCTTAGATCGTCCAACCATCGATGCAAGCCACCTATACCTTGGGTATTGGGGTCATTACGCATTTGAAATAGATATAAACCGTTCGTCTCGAACGGTGGTCCGAGGACCATCTGATATATTCAGATGTTCAGATCATCGGACGGGTGGCGGAGGCCCTGACCACCAGGACAGGGCATTTGGATTTCCTGCTCGGCCACGCTTCCGAGCCGCAGGTGGGCCAGACCGGTCCGTCCGGCGGTGCCCATGACCACTATGTCATAGTCCTTGGACGCCTTGACTATCTCTTCTGGGGGAGAGCCGGGGACCCCCGAGCGTTTCATCTCCAAACCCATCTTACGACCTTCCTCGGCCACGAACTCAATGGCCTTGGTGCTGGTCTCCATCGGCGATCTGACCACCCAGGCCATGCGGGCCTACCTGGAACAGCACCAGGGACCGGTGTATCGCATCAGGAACATGGAGGATATCGCCATCAACCGCCAGGACCTGGCGTCCCTCGACGGTATGGTTATCATCAACAACGTGGAGCGACTCACGTTCGAACCGGATGTGGACTGGCCCCTGGTCCAGAGCCACATACACTCCATAGAGAACGTAGAGATCCTGGTCATACCTCGAGGGATTTCCAAGTTCCAGATACTCACCAATGCTAAGAACGTGGAGAACATCAGATCGGTCTGAGCCCGACACCCCGGCGTACTGATTATTAGTACATAGGACCATGCCTGAAGCATGGTAGTGCTCACCCCGGAAATGATAGAGGCCTTCAAGGCCACCAAGTACTTCGCCATGGCCACCGCCTCCAAGAAGGGAGATCCGAACGTCGTGCCCATCGGCATGGCCATATTGATGGACCCGGAGACGATCTGGATAGGCAACCAGTTCTTCCACCAGACCCTGAAGAACTTGAAGGAGAACCCGCGCGTTGCTTTGTTGGTCTGGACCGCCGGCGTCCCTGGCTGCCTGAAGGTCAAGGGCGACGTTAAGGTCCTGGAGTCCGGCGCGGACTACGAGAAGATGAAAGGTATGGTCAAGGAGAGGAGGCCCAACCTCGATTGCAAGGGATTGGTGGTCATGAAGGTCACCGAGGTCTTCGACTGCCGCTCCGGCGCAGAGGCTGGAAAGAAGCTGCTCTGAATCAGCCGGAAGGGGCGGCCTCGATGAAGGGGCGCTCCTTCATGGCCAACCGCACGGCGTCCACGAACATCAGCAGGCCGATGAGCGCCAGTACCAACCCTAACAGCCAACTGCCGTAGAACTCTACCGGGGGCGCCGTGCCCTCGCCTTCGGCGAAGGCGGTAGCCAATATCATCGGCACGAAGGCCAGGAAGATGCGGAGCAGTATCTTGCGGTTGTCTACGGCCCAAACCGAGAGCAGGGCGATCAACATTATCCAGTAGCCCCCGTGGACCTTGGGGTAGAAAGCGAAGAACACCACCAGCATGAGGGTCATGCTCTGCCAGGCGGGCATCTTCTTGTAATAGGGGTACAGGTAGGCGGAGGCCATGGCTGCGCCGAGCAAGCCGAGCTGCACGATGCTCGGAATTCCCCAGCCGCCCATCCTCAGGAAGTGCCAGACGCTGGACCCGCCGGTGGGGCGCCCCTCGTTCCCCAGGAAGTAGAAGTTCAGGAAGTAGGAGAAGTCGCTCCAGCACAGGACGACGAAGGGCAGGGTGATTAGGAGGGTGATCGCCAGCACTATCCCCGAAATCATAAGACGGTCCTTCCAGCGGCGTTGCTGCAGGAAGTGCACTGGGAACAGTAACAAGGGGAACATCTTGGTCCAGATGCCCACGCCGATGACCGTGGCGGCCGATCTTTTTCTCTCCAGGAGGATGAGCACCGCGGCCAGCATGAAGACGAAGGCGGTGACGGACTCGTCCTCACCGGTGCCGGACTCGATGAAGGTGAAGGGCGACAGCAGCACGACCATGCCGGCCAGGTAGGCCTTCCATTCGTCGAATTGGCGCAGAGAGCAGTACATCAGCACGGCTATCAGGAAGGCGAAGAAGGAGAAGTAGGCGCTCCAGACCCAGTCCAGCTCCGCGCCGCCCAGCAGCTGCGGGGGGATCAGCAGGTAGTTGATGATGGGCGGGGTCTCGGTGTGCACGTCCCGGTACAGCAACCCCCCGTCCAAAATCGTCTGCGTCCGGGCCCGGTACACGTCCAGGTCCGGATGCGATAGGTCGTCCTCGATGGTTCCGACCAGAAAGACGTGGTCCACCACGATCATGGAACCGTAGAGCAGCAGGGTTATGATCAAGTACACGGCGATCTTGCGCCCCACCGACATCGGGCGGAGCTTGGACATCGCCTTGTCCCAGGTCCTTCGCAGCCCGTTCATCAAGGCATCCCCTCGCTCAGCCCTTCTTCTTCAGGGCCTTGATCTCTTCCTTGTGGTCCTTCTTGAACTTGGAGAAGTCGCGCAAAGTGATGAATGGCACGGTGTAGAACTTGATGTACGACTTGCCGCTGGGTCGGTCGTAGTGCACGATGGGCACCTCAGCTATCTTCAGGCCCTTCAGCGCCGCTAACGGAAGGATGAAGCGGTGCAGGCCCTGGTAGCCCTCGGGGTCGAAGCCCATGGCCACCGCCTTTTCCCGGCGGAAGGCCTTGAAGCCGCTGTTCTGGTCCTTGATCTGCAGCTTGAACTTGCGGCGGATGATTAAACGGTTGTAGGTTCGGGAGATGAAGCGGCGGATAAAGGTGTCGGTGCGTTCCTTCCTCCAGCCAGTGACCACGTCGTAGCCCTCGTCCATCTTGGCCAGGAACATGGGGATCTGCTTCGGCTCGTACTGGCGGTCGGCGTCCATGATTATGACGATCTCGCCCTTGGCCTGCTGGAAGCCGGTGCGGATAGCGTACGACCGTCCCAGATTCTTCACGTGGTGCACCGTCCGCACGTTCGGGTGGTCCTTGGCCAGCTGATCGCATATCTCCTTCGATTTATCGATGCTGCCGTCGTCCACCAGCAGGACCTCGCCGTCGATCTTCTGGTCTCGGTACACCTCGAGTATGTCCTCGGTCAGCGGGCCGACGTTCCCTTCTTCATTCTTTAACATCAGAACGATTGTGCACTTCAGTTCAATCCCTTCTTTTCGTCTGTAGTCTTGCTGGACTTTGCCGAGTTGGCCGGCGGTCCCAGCCGGTGATCGACCAGCATAGCTATGAGACTTACCGGCACGGCAAGCCATATGGAGGTCAGGGCACTTAATACGCCCGCGGTGGTGGCGATGTGCACGTCCAATTTAGCGGCGGTGAAGACCGCCGAGGACATGACCACGTTGCCGCTACCGGCCGCTAGCAGCACGCCGCTGAGCGAGGCCAGGCTGGAGGCGGCCACCACCGCGACCAGCGAGACCTCCGCACCCAAGGCCATGATGATCAGGAAAAGGCGGGCGATCTCGTTCACCCAGATGAATACAGTGAGCACCGCGGCCCATACCATGAGCTTACGGTTCCCCTTGAAGGTCAAGGCCTCGTTGAAGGAGCCGATCATGCCCATCATCTTGGCGGAAAGCTCGGTGCCCTTCTCCCCTTTGAACAATCGGTCCATCTTTCTGGCGGCCCAGGCCCCGAGGCGGACCAGCAGCGCCGGCTTGGCCAAAATGTAGATGAAGAAGATGTTGGCCACGACCATGACCGCGACCATGAATATCAGGTACCCGCGGAGGTCCTCCACGATGTACGCCAGCAGCAGCACCAGGCTGGTGACCGAGAGCACCGTCAGCACCACGAAGTCCATGATTCGCTCGGTGACCACCGTGGCCAGCCCCTTGCCCATGCTGACCCCCTCCCGGGTGTTTATGTCCACGATGCGCGAGGTCTCTCCGACCACCCGCCCGGGTATGAGGTTGTTGATGGCCTGGGACAGGGAGAAGGCGGTGAAGGTGGAACGGAAGGGGACGTCGTGCCCGGCGTGCTCCATCAGCACCCCCCAGCGGTAAGCCTTGAAGGCCATGTTGATGAGATAGAGGATGACGACCAGCCCGATGAGCCAGAGGTTGACCCCGGACAGGGCCTCTCCCATCTCCCCGGGGTCGGAGTACAGCACTACCAGTACGATGAGGGCGATAGAAACGCCCAACTTGATCTTAGTGCCAAGTCCTATCCTGCCCATGGTCCATCCAATTCCCCGATCCGAACGGACCTTGCCTGTCCATGTTAGGCGATCAGGACCCGTTGGCCGGAACTTATGACAAGAATTGCCTTATATGAAATTTTGCCCACGCCCGGCCACGTTGGATGGGGCAAAGAATGTAAATGACGGAAGGGATGCCTGGTTTATGAAGATCCTGGTCATGTACGACTCCATCTACGGCAACACGGAACGCATGGCCAAGGCCATCACCGAAGGTCTGAAGGAGAAAGGGCATGAGGTGGAATGCCGCCATCAATCGGTCTCCGGGGAGGAGGATTTTATGGGAGCGAAACTATGGGTGCTCGGCTCCCCCACCAGATGGGGACGAGCTACCTTCCGCTTCAGGACGCTGGTCCTGAACGCCGTCAAGGAGGCCGGGACGGACCACGACTTCGTCACCTTCGACACCCGTTATGAGAACATGCACTACGGGGCGGCCGACCGATTGAGCCAGCTGCTTACGAAAAAGGGGTTGAGGATGCTCTTGCCGCCCGAACATTTCATAATGGACGGGAACGAGCTTCGTCCGGACCAGGAGGAACGGGCCCGGCAGTACGGACGGTCTATCGCCAGCATGCTCTGATATCAGACCGTGGCGACCTCTTTCACCGTCTCGTCGGCCTCCTTTTCCACATCGGTGCTGAACAGTAGGGCGATGGCCGATATTATGAAGATTGAGGAGAGGATGAACAGGGCCAGATAACCGTAGAACTCTGCCACCAGACCGCCGACCAGCGAGCCGACTATGGAGGATATCCCTCGGATGGAGTTGTACATGCCCATGGACTGGCTGCGGTACTCCCGCTTGGCCATCCGGGCCACCAAGGTGTCCCCGGCCACTGCCAGAAGCGCCCAGCACATTCCAGCCAGGCCGTTCAGGAGGCACATGAGCAGGAACAGGGTGGTCAGGTCCATGGATAACGTGGTGACCACGAAGAAGGTGGGGAATATCAGTACCCTGAGCCCGAAGGCCATCACCTGCACCTTCCTCCCGCCCAGACGGTCCACGAACCTCCCCGCCACCGCGTAGAAGACCAGGGACACTATAGAACTGGCCAGATAAACGGCGAACACCTGGGCGCTGCTTATGCCCACGTATTGGCTGAGGAAAACGGGTAGGGCCACATAGAAGCACAGGAAGCCGGTGAAGGCCAGGAACACCACCATGTAGTACCGCTTCAGGTTGGAGGGGAAGTTCTTGGAACTGAGGTTCTTGCTGGATATCTCCACTATGTCCAGAAGGTGCATGGGTAGGTAGCGCAGCTTTTCCATGAGGTAGGACGGCACCTTGTAGAGGTCCATGTGCTGCATTTCCCGCCGGGTGATGTTCCGGGCGGGTTCCTTCATATAGCGCCAGCCGAGGAAGACCGATAGGAATCCCAATATTCCTGCTATGACGAAAAGAGTCCGCATGGGGAAGGCGTCCCCATCGGAAGGGAATACCATGAGCCATACCGTGCCCATGAGCAACCCTACGACCCAACCGAGACCGCCGACACGGCTGAACTCCCCTAGCTTCTTGGCCCATTGGTCCTTGCTGAAGCTTTCCAGGACCATGACCGTGCCCACCGGGGCGATGGCCGCGCCGAGAAAACCGAACATGAAGTTGGCCACGTAGTACTCGGAGATGCCCTGGGACAGACCCATGAGCACCAGGGAGAAGGCCACGCCCAGGAATCCCAGGAGAACGAAGGGGACGCGGCGCTTGGTGGTGTCGGATAGATTTCCCCAAAGCACCGCCCCGGGGACCGCGGCCAGGGAAGTGGCTGCGCTGACTATGCCCACCTGGGCCACCGTCCCCTTCAGACCCTCGGTGATGAAAAGGGGGATCAGGGCGTTGGTGCTTCCCCCGGACAGGTTGTAGGGGAGGAAGGAGTAGTACCAGCGGTCGTCCTTGGAGCGTTCCTTGACCATGTCCCACCGGCATTGTTGGACCGTATGGATATACTATGCGGTTCCACAGATGTCGAGGCTCAGGTCGCCCCGAGAAGGACGGCGGCGGTGACCGCGAGCAGAACGGCCACGGAGATCAGTATGAACTTGCGGTCGCCTTCTTTGAGGAAGACGAACAAGGCCCCGACCACCCTGGTCAGGGGCGTAGCGATCAGCAGCACCAGCCCCAGTGTCAGGAAGGCCAGGGGATCCAGCTCGGCTAGTCCAGCGGGGATGCGGTCCAACGAGAGCACGCCGGTGGCCTCCGTGCCCTCGACCGCCCCTATTGCTAATCCGATCAGCATCATACATAAGCTCGATATCATGCCCCAGCGCAATATGGGCTGCACCACATGGCAGAGGTTGACCTGGGAGGTCATCAGGCACCTCCGTAGATGCCGAAGGCCTTCAGGACCATGGTCACGGCCACAATGAACAGCAGGACGGCGAACCAGCCCCGCAGCTGTTCCGACGAACGCTTGGCCATGAGCACCGTTCCCACATACGCCCCGGCGAACACGCCCAGGGCCACGGCGGCGCACAGGTAGGCGTCCAGCAGCCCGTGCCCGTAGAAGATTATGGCGCCGGTGAGGGCGGTCACCCCGATCATGAAGTTGCTGGTGGCCGTGGCCGCCTTCAACGGAACGCACATGCACACGTTCATCACCGGCACTTTGATCAGCCCGCCGCCGACGCCCAGCAGCCCGGAGAGAATGCCGGCTACGGAGCTGTAGGCCAGCCCTTTCTTCAGGCCCTTGACCCCGTAACTGACCTCGCAGCTGTCCTTGGGGTCGACGTACTGACAGGAAAGGTCCAGCATCTGGCCGTCGATGGCCGCGTCCTCGGGGGAGATGCGCTTCTCCCGGTGACGGAGCATGGTGAGCCCGGCGTAGACCAGGAGCATGGAGAAGAGCAGGAAGAGAACCGTCTGGTCCGTGTAGACGGCGATGAGCGCGCCGACTATCGAACCGACGGTGGTGGACATCTCCAGGAACAGTGCCAGCCGCACGTTGGTCAGCCCCTGCTTGACGTATTTAGTGGCCGCCCCGGTGGAGGTGGCGATCACGCCGATGAGGCTGGCGCCGATGGCCTCCTGCATGGGGATGCCGAAGCCGAGGGTCAGCAGAGGGATGATGATCAGTCCTCCGCCGATGCCCATCATCGCGCCGATCGTGCCTGCGCTCATGCACAGCACGGCGACGAGCAACAGGACCAGCGCATCCATCCTCCGGTCATTCCCGCCCTATCTCATAATGCTAGCGGGAGAATTGTTTATTACCCCGCTTGGCATGGAAGGGGCATGGGCCTGCTGTTGATCAGGTACGCCGAGATGGGGCTGAAGGGCCCGGGCATCCGCCGCCACTTCGAGAGGGTGCTCATCCACAATATGATGGCCTCCCTGGCCCAGGAACGAGTGGAGGCCTTCATCGAAAGCCAGTACGGCCGCCTTTTCGTCACCACCGGTCAACCGCAGGAGGCCGCGGCCGTGCTGCGCCGGGTCTTCGGCATCTCCTCGCTGAGCGTAGTGAGGGAATGCACGTCGGACGTCGGCGAGGTCCGTAAATTGGCGCTACAGGTGGCCGCCCCCCTGCTGAAGGACAGCGGCAGCTTCAAGGTGGACGCCCGCCGGAACGGCACCCATCCCTATACCAGCATGCAGCTGGCGGCCCAGGCCGGAGAGGAGATTTTCGAGGCATTGAAGCCCCGCGGGGTGCGGGTGGACCTGCACCATCCCGACCTGGTGGTCTACGTGGAGGTGCGCGACAAGCGCGCCTACGTCTTCAGCGAGTATCTGGAGGGGCCGGGCGGGCTTCCCATGGGTAGTCAGGGCAAGGTGGTGGCCGTCATCGAAAATAGGAGGGACGCGCTGGCCGCCTGGATGATGATGAAGCGGGGCTGCCGGGTGCTGCTGTTGGGCGATGACCCGGAAGCGTTGCATATACTAGAACGATGGGACCCCGAGCCCTGGAAGATAAGCGGGCACTTGGAGAGGGAAGTGCATGTCAGGAAGGTCGCGGGCGTGGTTGTGGGCTGGGACCTGGCCGAGGTAGCATCCGCTCCGCGCCTGGACGTGAACGTTCCGATATACCATCCTCTCATCGGAATGTCAAAAGAAGAAGTGGAAAGGCGTTTGGAAGAGATTTCTAAGTAGGCCAGAGGCCTACTTTATGCCGTGGTCGTGGGCGCGCACCGAGGGGCGGGCCTTCTCGGCACCCTTGCCCTTCCAGTGCAGTCCGCGGCCCTTGCGGCCGGCGGAGGTCTTACCGCGGTAGACCCTGCCCTTGTTGGCGTTGTCGCACAGCCAGTTCAGGTTCTTGTCGGCCATGACCGAGGGGTGGTGCTTGTCGACCAGGATGATCTCGAACCACACGTTCTTGCCATCCTCGCCGACCCAGTAGGAGTTGAGGACCTCCATGTTGGGGAAGTGCTTGGCCGCCCTCTCCTCGGCGATCCTCTTGATGCTCTTGCCCATGGTGATCTTCTTCATACCCTCGCGCTTGGACCGGCGTCCCTTCCAGATCTTGCGCTTCTGCAGCCCGCCCTTGCGGACGCGGCCACGGACCATGATGATGCCCTGCTTGGCCTTGTAGCCAAGGGCGCGGGCGCGGTCTAGGCGGGTCGGCCTCTCGATGCGGCTGAAGTTCTTCTCCCGCCTCCAGGAGATGTAACGTTCCCATTGAAGAGCCTTTACGTAAGAAGCCTCGGGTCGGTCCCAGGCCTTGGAGATGTAAGAGTAAAAGCTCTTACCGTTCACGGGCCTCGGTTCTTCCTCGTTATCGTCAACCTTCTTGTCAACCATTTGTATCACCAGTGCCACCAAGGGTGGCGCTTCGGGATTCGCCCCTTTCGGGGTACAACTCCGGCGAGACGCATCTCGCTACAGCGGCCTCAAATAATGTAGCTCTATTTAAACGATGCGCACGGAGCCTCTCACATGAAGTCGTCCAGCGACAATTTCTTGTCCGTCTTCTTGACCTGCTCCAGCCTTATGACCGGTTTCTTCTCCTCCGGATCGTAGTCGAAGAGGTTGGCCTGCTGGTTGCCGCTCATGAGGTCCTTGTCTCCCCAACCGAAGACCTCCGTCGCGCGCGACAGCGTCTGCGCCAAGCGCTCCGCATAGTAGCGGTAGTCGGGGGTATAGGTGAACTCCTGGCCGGAGATGTACGGTTGTACTTCCTGCGGCTTCCTGCGGGAGTTGGTGACCACCCAGGAGACCTTCATGCCTGGGACAAATTCGTACCCCATCTCAATGAGCTTCTTGGCCGTTTGGACGGTGGCCTGGGCCTCCGGGTTGGTGTAGTCCTTGAAAGCCCGGCAGCCCTTGGAGATGATGAGCTTCTCCAACGGCACCTTCCCGGCCAGGGTGTCCTGCACGTAGTTCCGTGCGGACTTCACCGCCTCCTCGGTCTTCCCGTCCATGATGAACTCGAACATGGCCATCAGGGATTCGGACTGCAGGTCGAAGGCGTCGGTGCGGCGCACCTCGTAGCCGCGTATGACCAGCTCCTCCTTGGGCCAGACCATGCGCCCGACGTACCTCTTCTTCTTGCCGTGGGAGAAGAGCGGCTCCATGATCTTCTCGAACTCCAGGGAGCCGCCCTCCTTGGAGAAACGCGTCGCCAGCTCCTTGCCGAAGGCCAGGGAACCTTCTATGTTGTCGTGCGGTGACTGCACGAAAACCGAGTCGGTGTCGGAGTAGATGACCTTGGTCCCCTCTCCCTCCAGGGAACTGATGATGCCTTTTGTCGTCTCCCTGGCGAAGGCGGTGATGCTGCCGCCGATGCTGCGGTCGGTGAAGCGGTAGAAGGAGGAGGCGAACACCCCGTAGAAGGAGTTCATGAGGATCTTGATGGCCGCTTGGAGACCGTCGTAATAGTGCGCCTCCTCGGGGTCCTTGGCCTTTTTGGCCAGGGCCTTGGTCTCGTCGCGCCGGTGCATCAGGTCGGCCAGTATCGACGGCAGGATGCCCGGCCTTTGCTCCTTGCTCAGGAAGTGCACGCCCAACGGGGAGACTATCTCCCCCTTGTCGTCGCGGGTGGTGAAGCAGATGTTGCGGGAGATGATCAGGCTGGGGTACATGGACTTGAAGTCCAGGACGCACACCCAGTGGTATACTCCGGGAGATATCTCGTGCACGTACCCGCCCTCGATGGCCTCCTCGTCGTCATCGAAGTTGCTTGTCAACGGCACGGCCACCTGCGGGACGTGGCGGTCGGCCGCGCGTATCATTATGGAGTCGATGAGCTGGGAGGAGCCACTGTTCAGCACGTCGTCCACCGGCATGCGCGAAACGGCGGCCAAATCCATGCCTTTCCGTATGCGGCCGACCTTTCCTAGGATCTTGAGCGCCAGCTCGGCATCCCTCGTGCAGTACGCCAGCACCTTGTCTCGATTGTTGGTCCATTCCTTGTCGATGGCCCGGGGATCGTAGTCCTCGCCCACCTTCATCTTCATGTCCACGTCTAGCTTCTCTTCGCCCAGGAGGAGCTTGGACACGGCGTTGAGCGTCTCCTGCTTGGGCTTTATCTCGATCTTCACCGCCCACCAAGCGTCGGTGATGAGCCGGCCGGTGCAGCGCCAGAAGCGGTTCATCACCCGGCGCGGGGTGGAGTGGTCCCGGCCCCACTTGAGCTCTTCTATCCCCAGCTTCTTGGCCCGCCCCATTATGAACGGTATGTCATACCCGTCGATGTTGTAGCCGGTGATGATGTCCGGGTCCTCCATCTGGATGACCTCGGTGAAGCGTTCGATGATCTCTTTCTCCGTCCCCGTGACCGGTTCCCCGCTACGTACCCCGCCCTCATCCTTGATGACGTAGCAGATGGTGTAGATCATCTGGTCGGTGATGGAGTTCTCTATGTCGAAGCTGAGCACCTTCAGCTTCGGCGTGAAGGGGGGTATCTCGGTGAAGCCTCGCAGGTTGATGGCCAGGTCCGTGGTGTAATCGCCCTTGATCTCCTCGCCTTTGGCGGTGAAGCAGGCCGGCAGATCGTTGTCGTAGATGAAGCGGTGGTGGAACGGTATGTCCGCGGCGTAGACCTCGAAGCCCTGCCTCTTTAGCTCGGAGCGGTACTGCGGCACCACCCAGGGGAACTTGATAACCACTTTGGAGCAGGTCTGCGTCCGGCCCTTGTTGATCAGGAACAGCTCCACGGGGTCTATGGCCAGGAAGTCGTCCTTGCCCTGCACGTAGGGCAGCACGTCCTCCGGCGGCGCGGCCACGTGGAAGTAGGGGCGGAAGCCGGTGCGGCGCATGGTGATGGAGCGCCCGTCACGCGTCTTTCCGTACAGCTCGACGACGATGTTGTCGTTGTCCGTCTTCGAGTAGGAAGCGGTGAGCAGCCGGACGTCCCATTCGCCCATGCCTCATCTCCTGGCCACTATGGTCATCACGTCCCCGTTCTCCAGCAGGTGGTCGTGCCCCACCACCCGGTGGGTGCGGGCGTTGATGGCCCTTATGAAATTGTCCCCCAGGTCGCTGTGGACCTTGTAGGCCAGGTCCCTGGCGTTGCTGCCGTTCTTCAGCATGAAGGCGTCCGGCAGCACGCGGCCGTCGTGGTCGGTCAGGTGGGTCTCGTCCTCCACCGGGTAGACCACGATCTGTTCCAGCATCTGGTAGGCCACCATCTCCAGGCATTTCTGCACCCCGGTGCCGCCGTACCTCTGCATGACCTGGGCCATGTAGTCCAATGCTTTCTTCTGATTGGCGTTCAGTTTGCCGGGGTCGTTGACCTTGAACTTCTCGTCCCCGGGAGTGTAGCTGATGAGGCCGGCCTTGGTCGCCCTACGCAACGCCAGCTCGGTCTCCGCGCAGGTGGGAATGGTCATGAAGCCTTCCAGTTCGCTCAGCCTCTTTATCAGGGCGGGGTCGGCCACATCAGCCTTGTTCAGGGCGATGAGCATGGGCTTGCTCTGGCGGCGGATGTGCTGCGCCAGGCGGAACATGTCCTCGTCCTTCCAGTCGATGATCTTGGCCGGCATGTCGGAGGCGCGCAGGGCCGCCGACACCTGCGCCTCGGTGACCCCCAGGCCGGTGAGGCGCTCGTGGATGACCTCCTCGATCTTATCGCCTTCTAGATGGGCTCCCCGGGCGATCTTGTCAAAGCCCTTCATCATGATGCCCTTCATCCACTGGACTATCTCCCGTTCCAGGAAGATCAGGTCCTCCACCGGGTCGTGGCTGCCGTGCGGGACGGAGTTTCCCTCACAGTCGGTGGAGCCGCTGGCGTCAATGACGTGGATGAAGGCGTCCGCCTGTCTTAGATCGTCGAGGAACTGGTTCCCCAGGCCTTTGCCTTGACAGGCGTCGGGGACCAGCCCGGCCACGTCGAGAAGCTCGACGGGCACCAGGCGCACCCCGTTCTCGCAGGCAGAATTTCGAGGCTGGCACTTGACGTTGAAGTCCAGATGCGGGCACTTGGCGCGCACGAAGCCCATGCCCTTGTTGGGCTTGATGGTGGTGAAGGGGTAATTGGCGATCTCCACTGTGGCCATGGTGGCCGCCGAAAAGAACGTGGACTTGCCCACGTTGGGTTTCCCGACAATACCGATGAGCATTTTCTCTCCTGCTATCCATAAGGTGGCCTGGGTAAAAAATGATTGCCTGAGACCGGCTCGTCACTTCTGCGCCTCAGGCACCAGGTTCATCTCCCTTCCGGGAAGGCCACCTGCGAACGCTTGCTTAGGAAGGATGATGGCAGGTCTCTTACCAGGCGCTCCGCGTCTCTGATACGGAGCCCCAGGGACATCAGGCCCGGGGGCATCCATTTGTTGCCGGTAGGATCCACCGGACCGATTATGAGGGTCTGGTCGGGGCAGTTGGAGGCCAACCCAGCGGGGTAGCTGAGGAAGGAGGCGCAGCTGGGGCCCCAGGGCGCAGATGTGGATGTGAAGGCGTCCGCAGTGCCGAAGTGGTGTAATGCCAGAATGTTCCTCAACTGTTCCGCTCCGGCGAACAAGAGGATGGCCCGAGGGACCCCCTCTCCTTCGCGGAAGTCCTGACTGGGCATGATGCACAGGTAGCGATCTGGGGGTCGTACCTTGCCCACGAAGACCTTGCTGCGCATGACCAGCTCCGGGTCTCGCTTCAAGTATTCGGCCTCTCCGTGCCTGAAGGTCGCGGTACCTGTCGATATGAAGAATTTCAGTCCTTCGGCCATCTCCGTCAGGCCAGTCCAGGTCTGTCCACCAGGACATACACCGGACCGGGCGTCGGCACCGATATGCAGGAGGTGCTCCTCTCCTTTGGCGCACATGAAAACGGCTTTGGCCAAGCATCTGTCCACCTCGCCAAATGGTTTGCTACCTGCCAGGACCTCCTTGCTCTCGAACACGCACAGGGGCTTTAGTTCCAGATGACCCGCCTTCTTCAACGTTTCGCCCAGGGTCGCTATGGGCATACCGGTCTTGCTGATGACCATTGTAAACACCCGTATTATCGATTGGTTGACCGTGTAATCAATGTGAGCATGAAGTTGTTCCCATGTCGAGCAACAGGTCCGAGAGCTCGGCTATCTGCTCCGGGGTCAGCCGCTCCACCCTCTCGTCCAGGTACGGAAGCGTCTCCCGTCCGCCCTCCGGGAGCATGTGCTTCATCTTAAGGATGGTGCCGATCTTCTTGCGCCGCTGCTGGAAGAGGACATCGATCAGCTTCAGGTAGTGCTTCTCGTCCTTCAAGGCAAAGGGGGCGGGCCTGGGCCTCAGCAGGACCACCGTGGAATCGACCTCCGGCTCAGGCCAGAAGCGAGACCGGGGGACGTTCTCGAGCAGCTTGCACTCCGCCCGGTAGTAGACGTTCACCGACAGCCGCGAATACTCGGTGTCCCCGGCCGGCGCGGCCATGCGCTCGGCGAATTCCCGCTGCACTATGATCACCGCCCGCTTGAACCTCAGGTCCAGAAGATGGAAGAGCAGGGGCGAGGAGATGCTGTAGGGGACGTTGGATATGAACAGGTCGAACTCCGGGACCTCCGTCTCCAGGAAGTCGCCCTGGATCACGTTCACCTGCGGGTAAGCGTCCTTGAGGTACCTGACCGCCCCCTCCTCCAGCTCCACGGCGGTGACGTTGGAGGTGCGCTTGAGCAGCGCTTCTGTCAATATGCCGAAGCCCGGGCCGACCTCCAGGACCCGGTCGTCCGGGGAGATGTTGAGATAGTCGACCTCCCGTTCGGCCACGCGGCGGTCCACCAGGTAGTTCTGCCCTTTGGACTTGGAAGGACGCACGCCGTACCGCTCAAGGAGGGAGCGCAGCTCCCCTACGCTTATCATCTCACCTAGAAACGAATATGCGGTATTTTTGTGTAGGGTCCGCCAGTTCGGACTCGATGCGCTTGGAGACCACCTTCTCCGGGTGCTTGAAGGTGGGTATCCTGGTGGCGATGTCCTCGAAGGACTTGAACGGCCCCTTCTTCCTCTCGTCGATTATGGCCCACATGGTCTTCTTGCCCAGGCCGGGCAGCAGTTCCAGCATGTGGTGGCGGGTGGTGATGGACTGGGCCTCGTTGAAGAACTGCGTGAACTTGGGCTCGTTCTCCTTCACGATCTCCAGTATGACGTACGGAAGCTCGCACTGCGCCCCGGCGGTGAGCTCCTCGAAAGCGACACGTCTCTTCACATGCAGGACCTTGTCCCGCTGCTCCATCTCCTTGCCGATGTAAACGGTCTCGCCCAGGTTGATGATGACCCCGGGCTTGGGGACCAATTCGAACAGTTTGAACTCGGTGCTGCCTAGGGCGTACGCTACTGGCTCCTTCCGGAAGCCGCGGTCCGAGGGTATCCCCTGCGGTAGGAAGTCAAGAATATGAGCGTAGTCCTCCAAATCGACACCAGCCTAAAGATACTCGTTCACCAGTTTAAGAATCTGCTCCCCCTGCTTCTTGTCGATGACCCGCCTCTCCTTCTGGAAGATCAGGCGTATATCGTCGAAGTGGGTGGGCACGAGGTCGGTTATCTTCACTGCCACTATTTCGGAGGTGTTCATGTCGTCGATGAAGTCAAGCTCCAACAGCTTGGCCCTCAGCTCCTTGGCCTTCGCGGCGCTCAGCTTCGCTCCCTTGGCGTGCTCCAGGGCCAGCTTCTGCTCGGGAGTGAACTCCCGGTCCTTGGCCTCGACCTCGAGCATCTCCTTGACCTCGGCCAGGGTGACGTAGCGATCAGCGGTCATTTTAACCACCGTCAGTTCTTCACTTTGCGCATGTGCTCAGGCCGGGATATGACCGTCTTGTACTTGTTGCCGTCCTTGACGGACAGTACATAGGCGCGCCCCTGGGCGGCGGTGACCGTTCCGGTCTTGCCGTGGAAGCGCAGGTGCGGAGCGCCCTTTATGATGCTGGGGTCCAGGTGGATGTGGGCCTGCTCCCCTACTTCGAACTGAACGAACTCGTGGGTGATGGCGGAAAGCCCGCGAGACCTGGGGGTCCTCCTTAGAACGTTCCTGCCTCTCCGCCTCAATCCGTGCGATGCTTTGACCATATCTATACCTCGCTGCTGTCGATGATCCCGATGACGTCCAGGGAGTCCACGGTGCAGGGGACCCCCAGCATCTCCGAGAGATTGGGTTCCGTCCTGCCATCGTCCCCGTGTACGAACTCCTTAACGTAGGTGCCGGACTCGGTGCGCAGGCGGAGCGTCATCTTATCCTCCTGGAAATTCTCCAGGACGACATAGACGATGCTCCGTTCGCGCTTCAGGTCCGCACGCCGGTGGGCCACCCTAACAGGCGTCCGCTGGACTATACGGGTTCTGTTGAACGTGCGAAGAACCTCATCAACTTTACCCTTATTAACTTTGCCGTGAATGGACACCTGCACGCGGTACTCCTTTTCCGGTGTGGCATCCTTGATCCTGCGGACCTCTTCGCGCGAAGATGGACGGAGGCCTTCGACCTCCACCAGTCCCTTGCCTTTCTCGTTGATCTCCCTTTCCAGGGAGGCGAGGTCCAGGGAGCGTATCACCGGAGAGCTTATCTCGATGACGAACGGCCGCCCGTTCCCTATCATGACGGCGTCTATATCCTCACGCCCCATCCCGTGGAAGAAGTGCTCCTTAGCTTTAGCGTAAGGAATAATGACGTCCCCGATCTGCTCCTGCACGCTGGTCTGGTACATCTTGCCGGTGTTGCCGCAGCGGGGGCAGCCCTTCCCCTGGCACACCCGGCAGGGCCACTTGGTCTGGGGGATCTCCCTGGACAGTTTGCGATAGCGGCCGTAGATGAAGAGGGGGGCGACGTCCAGCTCCACGTGGGCGAAGCGGGTGTCGACCAGCGCCACGACCTGGGGGTTTTTGAAATCGACGTCCTTGGAGGTGATGGCGAAGACCGCCTTGCCGATCTCCCGGTTCAGCTCCGATTTGATGGGCTCGGCGTGCTCCTGGCCCACCACGGACCATAGCTCCTCCTCTCGCGCCTGCACCACCGGGTCGACCCGGGTGCCCACCAGGAAGTTGTCGTACTGCACTTCCTGCAGCTTGAGGGCGATGGCCTCGGCGAAGCGGGGGACCTGGTCGAAGATCTCGTCGCAGACCGAGCACCTGGTGTGCGTCATCGGTCCCAACCCCCGTCCGGCCCGGTCCTCGTCTATCAGCGCGCGCAGCTCCGCTCCCCGCTTTTCGTCCGTGGTCCCCGTGCCCACGTGGGCGAACGGGCGGCCCAGGCAATGGTCGCACAGGTCGCGCTCCTGCGCCTTCAGCGCCTGCTCGAGAACTTCCTTCATGGTCGAGCGGCCTACCTCCTCCCCCTAATTAAAATGTTGTTAGCCTAACCAATCGTTAACGGGCAAAAGATTAATCCCCCGGGAGCCATGGCTCTTGCCGAAACGCACCCATGGTCAAACATAAGGACATCTTGCAGCTCCTGCGGGACAAGGGATACCTGGTCAGCTCCCTGTCCGTCTCCCACCTGGACGAGGTGAAGCGGGACGTGGAGCGCTGGCGCGAGGACGGTTCCCTGGACAAATATCTCTACGATACCTACCTGTTCCGCTTCCGTTATCAGATACCTGAGTCCTTCCCCAAGGCCAAGAGCCTGATCGTGGTGGCCGTACCACAGCCCACCTGCGAGGTGACCTTCGTCTGGAAGGGGCGGAAGGTCAAGGCCATCGTCCCGCCCACCTACGCCCATGCTGTCGAAGTGGACATGGAGATCGTCGACCTCATCGAGAGGGGCGACGGGAACGGGGTGCATCTCATGCGCGCCATATTGCCGCACAAGACGCTGGCGGCTCGGACCGGACTGGTGCAGTACGGGCGGAACAACATCACCTACATCCCGAAATACGGCAGCTTCTATCGCCTGACCAGCTTTTTCACGAACAGGGAGCTTCCGGACGATTGGCAGGAGGTGCGGGCCATGAAGAGATGCGATGACTGTGGCGCTTGCGCCGCAGCCTGCCCCACCAAGGCTATATCCGACGACCGTTTCCTATTGCACGCGGAGAGGTGCCTGACCTACCACAACGAGATGCCCACGGAGATGCCCTTCCCCGCGTACGTGTCCGAGGGCATGCACAACGCTGTGGTGGGCTGCATGATATGCCAGAAAGTATGCCCGGCCAACGAGAGCGTCAAGGACTGGATGGTCCACTGCAACGTTCTGACGGAAAAGGAGACCGATTATCTAATGAAGGGCGACTTCAGTGGCCCAGAGGCCAAGAGGATGACCGCCCGGCTGGAACCGATGGGACTGGACCTCACCATCTTCCCCCGCAACCTGAAGGCGCTGCTGGACCAGAAGGGGTGAGGCCGTGCCTCGTCGGCCTAACACCGAAGATGAGGGGGCAGAAAGGACGCAGACCGCTTCCCGGCACGTCCCCTTCATCACCTTGTCGGAATACGTCCCCCGGGTTTGGGTGACCCTTTCCGGATGCAACCTGGACTGCCGAGGATGCTTCTCCATTGCCAAGAAGGAGGTGGGACCCCCGCTTACCGTGCCCGAGCTAGTACGACTGATCGAGACCTCCGCCCAAGGTCTTTACGGTAAAGGACCGGAGGAGGTGCTCCTGACCGGGGGAGAGCCGACCCTGGACGAAGAGTACCTGGTGCACCTGGTGCGGTCCCTGAAGGACATATCGAAGAGGGTGACCGTGCAGACCAACGCCTCACTGCTGACGCCCGCGCTCCTCGATGCACTGCTGAGGGCAGGCATGGACGAGCTGCTGGTGGACGTCAAGGCTGTGAACGATGAGAAGCACAGGTGGTACACCGGTGCCTCGAACTCCCCGGTCCTGAATAACGTCGCCTATGCCTGCTCCAGAATCTGCACCGTGGTGAACACCCTGTTCATCCCCGGACTGGTGGAGGAGGACGAGGTGGTGGCGATAGCCCGCTTCCTGGCGGACTGCCGCCCTCTGGACCTGGAGTTCCGCATAAATCCCTTCCGAGCGGAGCTGAGCCCCTTCCTTATGTCCAGGACACCAGGGGACGAGGAGCTGGAGTCGGCGGCCATGACCGCCCGCGCATATTATCCGAATACCGTAAGCAGCCGCAGCTGCCTCAAAGAAAGCAAGGGGGGCCCGTCCAAGACATGGATCACCGTTTTCCCGGATGGGAGGACGGAGCGGCGGGGGTTGGACGACTACCGCGCCAAGAACGTCGAGCTGTTCGGGGACAAGGGCTGACCCGTCATTCAGAGCTCGAAGCCCATCTCGGCGATGTGCAGCTCGGGGCGCTTCCTTTCCAGGTAGCGGTAGACGGTAGCGTGCTCGCTACCGCTCATCAGCATGTCCACGGCGGTACGGGCCACCGGCATCTGCACGGAGTTGCCGATTATGCCCACGGTGTCGCCGTACACGGAGATGTTCACGCCGACCAGGTCTTCGATAATGCGGCGGGTCTTGCCGCCGGCACCGATGACCCGGGCGCGGACGCGGATCAGCTGGTTGTTGCTCTTCCCCACGTAGTCGTCGATCTCCATGAGCTCGAGGTACTCGTCGTCGTCCAGTAAACGGAAGGCTTTCTGCGGGGCGAAGCCGCGGCCTATCGCTTTTACAATATCCATGATCTTCAGCGGGAGCAACGGGTCTTCGGTTTTCGTCTCGTCGAAGGACACCTCGCCCTCCTCGGCGTCGATGTAGATCTTGAGCCCGGTCCTCTCTTCTAGGAACCTCTTGGTCTCGCCGCCTTGGCCGATGAGCGCGCCCACGCGCTCCTTGGGAACCTTCACGATCTTCATTGGCCTCTAACCCCCTGGACGTACTTCAGGACGGTCTCGTCGCTCCACACCTCGACGTCGATGCTGCGGAAGTAGCGGTTGATGTTCTTCACGTCCCGCTTCAGGAACTCCACGGCGTTGGGGTGGTCGGTCAACATGGCCTGACCGCAGTCGATTATGTAAGGCTTTCCTTCGTGCATGAGGATGTTATACTCGCTGAGGTCGCCGTGCACCAATTTCGCTTTCTGGAAAGCGCGCTTCATGAAACGTATGATCTCGCGGTACACCTTCTGCGGCTCGTCCACGCGGACGGAGCGCAGCTGCGGGGCGGCCATGACCGCGTCGCCGATATAGTCCATGACGATGATGTTCTTCAGGAAGCGCCGGGGATGCGGCACGCGGACCCCGGCCTGCTCCAGGCGGTTGAGGTTCTTGAACTCCTTGGTGCACCAGGCGTATATCAGCTTGCGCGGATTGCCGGTGAGCCCTTTGAAGCGGGCGTCGCCCTCGATGTACTTGGCGATGTTCTTGAAGGTGGCGTTGGAGGTGCGGTAGATCTTAAGCGCCACAAGCGTGCCGTCCGGAGTGGTGGCCCGGAAGACGTTGCCTTCCTTGCCGGTGGAAACGGGAAAATCGACGCTGGCGATCTTCTTTTCGCAGGTGAGCTTGAAGATGACGCCGAGGGTGAGGTTGTCGAAGACCTCCTCCATGACCTTGCGCCCTTCCTGCGAGCTCTCGTAGGAACGTGTTAGACGCAGTTGCTCGACCTTGCGGTCCAGCTTGAGGATGTGCTTGTCCTCGTGGGGCATAGATCCCTCAGAATATGTCCAGGTTCTTCGGCAGGACCTTCTTGCGGCTCAGATGGTTGGCCTGGGTCTTGGTGTAACGGTAAAGGACGTCACACTTGTCATCCTGGAAGTCCCAGGGGCTGACGATGACCAGGTCGCCCTCGCGGATCCACATCCTCTTCTTGATCTTGCCAGGGATGCGGCCCATGCGGGACTTGCCATCGGCGCACATTATCTTGATACGGGAGGCACCCAGCAGCTGGTCCGCTATCCCGAATAGTTCGCCCTCCTTCTTGTTCGGGTACGGGCAGCGAAGTATCTCCTCGCTCTCAGCGCTTTGGTCTCCCTGGGTGAAAGGTTCGTTGCTCAATGGAAGCCTCCAATGGTAGGTTTCCTTTAAACCCGTTCCGATATATAACATTGGTGTAACAGAGATAAAAAGGAGTTGCCTGCTGGAGCAGACCACGAGGTCAGTCCAGGGCGCTCTGGATTATCTTGGTCATGTCCTCGATGTTATATGAGGTCCCGCAGTACGAACAGAACTTCAGACCCTCTTTCTTGGAGTCCTTGTCGATGGTGATGCTGGCGCCGCAGGAGGCGCACTTGTAGGGTATGGCCAGACCTTTCGTGCTGATCTGGTCGATGAGCGCGTTCATGTCCACGGTGATGTGCTTTATTACTTTCTCATCGTCCAGCTTGCGCACCCGCCCGGCCTCCTCATAGAAACTGTACTTCTCCAGGATGACCGCGGCCTTCTCGTAATTGCCGGCGCGCTCCATGTTGTGGGCCATGGACAGCTCGTTGAGCATGGTCTCTTCGGGCAGTTGGTTGGGGTGGTCGTTCTTCCAGACCTTGATCAGCTTGCCCACCCAGGGATCGTTCTTCTCTGTGTTCTCGACCTTGGTCATGTAGGCGTAGGCCTGGGCCTCCTGGGCCTGTTGCGCCTTGGTGGCCGCTTCCTGCTGCTCGCGGACGATCACGTCCTTGCATTTCGCGCAGGCCATGGTCCCGCCGGCCATCTTGTGCCTCTTCTCTAAGATGGGAAGGACGCCGGCCATCAGTATGGGCAAAGTGATCATCAGGGCGACGATGGATATTATTATGTATTCGAATCCGAAGGGCATGAACGATTCCATGAAGGAAAGCTGCTCCTTCATCCAATCGTCGTCTATCACCAGAAGGTTGAAGAAGAACATGGCGAAAAGATAGATCGCAAGGATGACGGCGACCACTTGGACGATGTACAATTCTACGAACGGCTTGCCGCACTTTGAGCACTGTTTGTTGGAATTGGCCACGCGCAGTGGTAGCCTATTTTTTGATATATAAAACATTCTTGGAGGCGTGGGATGGACGGGAACGGGATTATTGTTTTGATTTAATTATATAATAATATTAATTTTTATAATTGTTATATAAAATTCAAAAGGTGCAAATAATTTAGTATGGGCAATCTTGTCTCAGATGACAATGGTCGAACCAACGGTCCATCGGATCATCGTGGGTGATTCACGAGATCTAAGCGCCTTACCGAGCGGTTCCGTTGATCTGATCGTCACCTCCCCGCCGTATCCCATGATAGGGATGTGGGATGACCTGTTCTCCAAGCTTGACCCAGAGATTGGGACCTGTCTTACGGATAAAGACGGGAACGGCGCCTTTGAACGGATGCACCGGCAGCTGGACCAGGTTTGGAGGAACTTACCCCGGCTGGTCCGGACGGGCGGCGTGGTCTGTATAAACATCGGGGACGCCACCCGAAAGATAGGCAGCGACTTCCAGCTGTACTCCAATCACGCCAGGATAATCTCCAAGATGAGGGATCTGGGCTTCTCCGAGCTTCCGGGGATTATCTGGAGTAAGCAGACCAACGCGCCGAACAAGTTCATGGGTTCGGGCATGCTGCCGAACGGTGCTTACGTCACGCTCGAGCACGAGTACGTCCTAATATTCAGGAAGGGCGGGAAGAGGGTGTTCTCGGCGGAAGAGAACGAACGAAGGTACGAGAGCGCCTACTTCTGGGAGGAGCGCAACGAATGGTTCTCCGATATATGGGCCTTCAATGGCACCAGGCAGGTCATAAAGGACGCGAGGTCGAGGAAGAGGAGCGCCGCCTACCCGTTGGAGCTGGCCTATCGATTGGTCAACATGTTCTCGATAAGGGACGACCTGGTCCTCGATCCGTTCCTGGGGACGGGGACGACGACCATGGCGTGCATGGCCGCAGGCAGGAACAGCGTCGGTTACGAGCTGGACGGAACGCTGAGGCCGGCCATCCTGGAGAGCTTGCTGAGCTCCAAGGACCTGGCGAACGAACTGGTGAAAGGAAGGTTGCAGAGGCACCGGGAGTTCGTCGGGCAGAGGAAGGGCGGGATGACCCATGAGAACGAGAGCTACCTTGTCCCGGTGGTTACGAAACAGGAGACCCGGATCAAGTTCAGGGCAATCGACAAGATCGAGCTGGACGGTGACGGTGTGCATGTGGACTATTCTAACCTGCCATCCGCTCGGGCGAAGAAGGGCAAACGGTCGTGAGCGTTCAGCTCTTCAAGGATTTTGTTCATTGAACGATTTCGTCTGGTATCTGCTTATGTCCCGGCGTTTCCAATTCACTAAGTTTAAGTATATTTTCTCATATCAACGCGCACAAGGCTCCCGTAGTGTAGTCCGGCCAATCATCCCGCCCTTTCGACATCGCTGAAAGGCGGTGGAAGGTAGGCGAAGACCCGGGTTCGAATCCCGGCGGGAGCACCAAGATCTCATCCATTTCCTCGTTCTTTTCGATGATCGCTCTCTTCCGTTTCGATATCTGGGGCGAACATCATGAGCTCGTTTGGAGCGTCCCCTCCACGAACTCGAGCATCCTTTGGTCCCCTATCCCGCTGATGCGAGCGGCCAGACCCACTGCCTCTCGGATCTCCTCCATGCTTATTCCAAGTTCTTTCGCCTTTAAGAAATGGTATTTGAAGCAGGGTTGACAATGCCCCGCGACCGATGCGCTTATCGCCACCAGTTCCTTTGTTCGTTCATCCATTCTCTTCACTCCTTGCGTTTGATTTTTTCAATTTCCCGTTCTCATCGTAATATTTCCTACGGAAGTATAGAGATAGGTTGACGAGGGATATCAGCACTGGAACCTCGACCAGAGGTCCGATCACCGCTGCAAAGGCAACACCCGAGCCGATGCCGAACACCCCGATCGCCACGGCTATCGCGAGTTCGAAGTTATTGCTGGCAGCCGTGAACGACTGGGTTGCCGCGTGAGGATAGTCGAACTTGAAACGCCAGGATAGATAGAAGGATAGCAGGAACATGATCAGGAAATAGAACAACAGAGGTATGGCAATCCTCACCACGTCGAAGGGAAGCTGGACGATATAATCCCCTTTGAGAGAGAACATGACCACGATGGTGAACAGCAGCGCCAGAAGCGATATCTTGCTGGCCACAGGCAGAAACTTGTTGTCGTACCAGTCCTCGCCCTTTCGCGGTCTGAGCGTGTAGCGGGTGATCATCCCTCCAAAGAAGGGTATGCCCAGGTAGATCAGCACGCTGATGGCCACGGACACGATCGATATCTCTACATTAACGCCGGAACCTGGAGATATGATATTGGAAAGAACGGCTATGAGGAAGTAGGCATAGAACGAGAACAGGATGATCTGGAATATCGAGTTCAAGGCCACTAGGATCGCGGCATACTCGCTATCCCCATCTGCCAGTTGGTTCCATACCAGCACCATCGCGATGCATCTCGCTATCCCTACGAGGATGAGCCCGATACGATATTCAGGTAAATCCGGCAGGAAGATCCAGGCCAGGGTGAACATCAGAAAAGGCCCGATAACATAGTTCAGGAACAATGAGGTCGAGAACATTTTTTTGGTATCTGGCATCCTAGAAAGTTTTCCTAATTTCTCGTACCTGACCTTGGCCAGGGGCGGGTACATCATCAATATCAGACCTATGGCGATGGGTATGGACGTTGTGCCGATGCTGAGCGAATCAAGGAAATCAGCCAGGTCGGGGATGAGGACGCCCAGTCCAATGCCCAATGCCATGGCGGCGAATATCCAAACTGTGAGGTATTTGTTTAAAAAGGATAGCGTTTTCACACCTGTCGGCGCAGACCTGGACATCGCATCTCCACCGTTCATCCCAACCTCTCCCACTGCCGAGACAATAAGGATTTCAAATAATGTTGAAGTATCTAATTTACTGTATTAATATTTTCGTAACTATTGTTATTTTCCTGTGTCCTTCGATCGTTCATGCTAATGTTTTCGATATTCCTCCAACAATGCGCTCTTGTACTCCGAACTTGCGCTCGGGGGGATATAATTGAAGATCTTGATCCTCTTCAGTAGTATCTCTCCGATTTCGGCATCGTTCTGGAGACCCATGGCTTTGATCTCGTTCATGACCTCATCGAGATGAGAAAGGCCTATTGAGCATCCGTTCACGTTGATCTGTTTGATCATGCGCGCTGCCGCGGCCGCGCAACAGGGCCTCTCTGCCAAGGACATCTGCCTCTGTTCTGATCGTTCCTTCGCCATTATATGCGCCTCACATATAACCCAGGAGTTTCAAGATCAGCTGAGCGGCAAGTGCCAACATGATTAGGCCCAGCCCGGCCTTCATCGCTCCGGATTTGAACCTCATACTGGTCCTCGCTCCAAGATTTCCTCCGATGAGCACCGCTACTCCCGTCACTAATATCAATGGAAGATTAAGGCTGCCGTATGCCGAATGACCTATGATCCCGAAGAGCGCCGAGAAAGATATGATCAGATGCGACGACCCGGCCGCGAACTTCGTTGGGTACTTGCACACGTAGACCATGAAGGGCACGACGAGTATGCCACCGCCGACGCCGAGCAGGCCGGAAAGTATCCCCACAGCAAACCCGAAGACTGTGATGAGCGCGTACATGGCCGGGGTGAAACCGGTCGGACATTCCCCCTCCGGCTTTCCCTTTTCCCAATAGGTGTAGAACATCCGCGCCCCTACCCCGATGAGGAAGATGACGAACAGCCACAATAGGACGGTAGTATCGACAAAGTTACCCATGGCTCCGCCTATGAGAGCCCCGATGCATATGCCCGGCACGAAGATCATGGACGTTTTGAAGTCGATCATCTTGTTGCGATAGAATATGTAGCCTGCGGACACTGACGTGATCAGGTTGAGGACGAGGGAGGTGGAGGTTGAGATCAGTACCGCGTAGCCGAGCAAAAATAATGTGGGGGTGTAGACCGAACCCCCACCCTGGCCGAACATCGAGAAGACCATCGCGATCAGGAAGACCAGCACGATGGCGACCAGGAGGACGGTTCCCATTTTAGAGACCTCTTTACTGCATGCCCTTCAAGGCATCGATCCTTGATTCCGTGAACCCCGAGCAGGGGATGCACACGGACTTGCCATCTACGGTCCGGACGTAGCGCTCGAAGGTGTATTCCCCGCATTTCGAGCACTTGACCTTGGCGAACGAGCCTTTCGGGCGGGAGAAGGAGAAATCCGGCTTCTTTTCGATCTTGAACATCTGTTCCTCGCTGGTCTCCATCACCATCTTGATCACCCTTTCCGTCAGCTCGACCGGGATGTCCGATGGCTCGATCCCTTTCTTGCGGTAGGCGAAGAACTCCTCCTTGCCCAGCAGGTCCTGGAAATCGGAGTTGAGGTAGACCCTCACCGCTCCCTTTCCCGGGGCGTACAGGGTGATCGCCACCTTGCCATAGTTCAAACGTTCCATCATGAGCTTTCCATAGGTGCAGCCGGTGGCAGCCATGACCCCGTCTATCATGCATGTCTGCGGATGCCCCACGCCCATTTCCGCTAGGGCGAACGCGCCGTGGTCCTTGACCCTCTCGATCCCAAGCTCGCGCATGGCGACCACGCCCATCCGGTAACCTATCGGCATGAACGGGCAGCGGTGGCCATGGAATTCCCAGGTCCAGTCTGGCAGCTTTACCTGCGTTTCGTTCTTCATTTTTTCACTTCGCTTCCTTTGATTTATTCCCAATTTTTCACCTTTTCATCTCGAATCGGACTTCTTAATATCCGTCTTAGATAGATGCTCAAATCGTCGATGGTATTCATTAGATAAAGTATTTCAACTTTTCTTGAACTATCGTTGAGGGATGCACCCTCGGTAACGATGCTGCCCTTGTGACTCCGAGCCGTTCATCGAGAATGAACTGAGGAAAAGAGGGTTGGGACATGCCCCCTGATGTAATCGCACAACGAGTGATCGATCGGGGATCAGTCCCCTATTAGCTCGATGTTGAGCGGAACGCCAAGTTTCGCATAGGACCTGGCGATCATACCCGCCTCCATCCAGGCCGCCGTGATGACTCCGGACAGCGTCAAACAATTCGCGCTCATATCTGAATTGATGAAGTCACGGAAGACCTTGCTCTCCTTCTTGTCGGTCAGGTCGGTCATGGATAGGGGGCCCAGCCCATCAACGAACTTGGTCACCTTCTTACAGCTACTGTTTACTTTGACGGTGTAATCCCCATCATCCGTCGTATTGACCTCGATCTCCGAGGTGTTCTTGCATGGGAACATATTGACCCGGACTTTGGATGTCATGAATTCGCCCGACCTGAATATTGTTCAGAATGGGGATAGCCCCAAATTAAAACTATTGTGAAAAAAATGGAAATGGCTTCTGGAAGTCGCTCGAAGGTCTTCACGATTTTGATAAGGCCTTGAAAATGTTGACTGGCTACATACGAGGGTGCTTCCCGTTGGGAGTGCTCAGAAATATTTTAATTTTTATAAAATATAAAAAGTGCTTCAATTTGACCCATCGCATATGTCCAGTGGTCCTATGATCGTTCCCCCTTTTTTCCTATTTGCAGGGGATCCAGATGTATTTTTATCAGCTTCTTTAGCGAGTTCCATCAATCGCCTGCCCATCTGCTCTATGACGCCGACCACAAGGGCGTTGCCCATGCAGAAGTACCTCCACTTCTCCGGCATTCCTTCCGTCCAATTATCATCGAACCCGTTCAATCTCTCGGTCTCGACCGGGGTCAGGACCCGATAGAGGTTCTTTTCCGGGTCGACCGGAATGATGTGACATATCCGGTTAGGTCTACGATTGCCTTCGATGGTCAACATGGTCCTTGAAGGCTCGTCGAGCTTGTCCGGGAACGGTATTCCTCCCTCATTATATCTATAGGCGTGTCCGTTCCGATGGACCCGGGCCTCGTTCTTCGCGCCCTTGCAGTATCTCCAGGTATTTCTGAACCCCTCGTTCCCTCGGTTGGCCTCATCACCTATCCATTCCGGAGGAATCAGATACTTTTCATCCACATCTTTTTCGAGGATGCTTCCTAAGGTGCCTTTTCCGGATTTTTTATCTCGGACATGGGTAGTGTTTACCTTCAGAGTGAACACCCTTCCGTCCTTCATGAACCCGGCATTCTCGAAATTGAACTCGAACTGTTTGGTCATCATGACCAGGTCGGCTAAAAGGCAGATGGACGAGCCGTTCTGTCCCTTGACGGGTGCGCTGGGAAACTCCTTGGCGAAGAAACCGTCCTTGGTCAGGACCTTGACGTCCGACCTTGAAGAATAGAGCCTGTCGACCGTGCCATTGGCTAGTGTGGCGAAGATGAACGTTCTTCTCCTCTTTTGCGGGTATCCGTAATCGGCAGCGTTGATTACTCTCCACTCAGCTACGTATCCAAGGTTGTTGAGGCATGAAAGGATTATTCCAAAGTCCCTGCCTCTCTGTTTAGATGGGGACTTCACAAGCCTATCCACGTTCTCCAGTAGGACGTATGGTATCGCTGTTCCTCTATCGATGTTGTCCCTGAGGAGCCTTTCAATGTGCCACCAGAGAACACCTTTCTTCCCTTCGATACCGTGGGCATTCGAGGTGGCCACTGAGTAGTCCTGACAAGGGAACCCGCCGACCAGCAATTTTGCAGGAGGCATTTCAGAGGTATCAACCTTGGAGATGTCCTCGTTCACACATTGCGTGCCAGAGCTGTTGAAGTGCCCCTCATAGCATCGGAACGCCCACTGCTCCTTCTTTCCTGGTTCCCACTGGTCCGCCCATACGACGTTCCAGCCGCTTCTAGAAAGTCCGAGATGGAACCCACCCACACCAGCGAACAGCTCGATGACGGTCCGTTGCATCCAATCCCTGAAAGACGGACCCTATCAATAACATTATTGCTAAGGTCAATGAAACTGATTAGATCAATGTACGTTGAAGTGGATTGAGGATGAACTGCCCTGAATTTTTAGTTGTCAGATATGGGCTAAGATAAACAGGTAAATCTGCCATACTAATCGGGCACACGCCCCGACCATTAATCAGGTCCTGCATTATATCGTATAGCTGGTCGAAGTCGGTGATCTTTCCATCAGATCTCTCCATCTGATATTCCTTCATAAAATTTGAGACTTCGAATGGGATTCGGATGCATGTTAGGAACGTGTTTACTCGACCTATTTTTGTCTTTGATTTTCCAGCGTTCTTGCCTTCAGTAAAGGTCCCTTTGCCCTCGAAAGAGTGGTATTTCACATCTTCATTCCAGCCCAACAGGTCGATGAAGCGTAGCAATCCGTCTACGCTCCTAAACTCTGTCTTATCTCCGACAAAATGGTCCAATGCTGTTATGCATTCCTTTATTTTCGGACTTGGAGAGTACCTTAAACGACCCTCCCCATTTTCTTCATGGTCCAAGAGATAGGCGCTACGATATATCAAAATCAGAATTGCGCGGAACGCCTCGAAATCGATAACGGCGATTTTCGTGAGCTCTTTCCATATAAAAGCGAACGAAGGTGAGGGGAGAGGGCTATCTCCGAATTTTATAGTGGGCCTCATATCATTTGGATTGGTACCTGCCTTAGCTTCCTTACCTGGTTTTTTAAAGGACAAGATCGCCCCATCATTGCTATGACCAACCACATGTTCTCTAGGGGCCTCTATCGAACCTTCCCATGCTATTGCTTCGTTTATTAACTGAATTCTCTTCTTCAATACGTTCTCTGGAGTGCCCGAGATAATTTCGGTCCTAAGCACGTCTTCCCATTCAGAGGCAACCCACATCATATTGTAGGGACAGCTATTGACGGTCGAAATCCATTATTACCAATATGATATCCTTAAATTACCTAAATAATACCATATGGTAACAATATGGTAATAATTCGTAAAAGCTGAGTTGATATTATCCCTTGTATGTGGGAGTTACTATCATTTATGCAGGGAAAGACCCGAAGGTCTGTTCTTGAAGCCCTTGAGAAAGGACCGAGAACTCCAACCAATATAGCAGATACCACTGGTGAACACCTTCCTCATGTTTCCAGGGCACTTGGTGAGCTTAGTGAGAATGGGTTGTTGAAATGCATGACACCAAAAAGCTCAAAGAACAGGATATATACAATTACTGAGGAAGGTAGAAAGGTCCTAAGCAAACTCCGCGAGATGGGATGAAACACCGGGGCATCATTTACTAAAAGCATTGAGATCCTTGATGTGTGCTTTGATCTTTTCCGCACATTGATCGACATCGGCCTTGATTTCATGTTCCCAGAATACAAAGACCTTCCAACCGTCGGCCTCTAACTGGGATAATCGCTTTTGATCCCTCTGCACGTTCCGTTCTAGCTTCGCCCCCCAGAATTCTGTATGGGTCTTAGGTAGAGGAAGAGCACATACTGGGCATCTGTGCCAAAAATCACCGTGGACGAAGATAGCTACTTTGAGACGTGGGTATGCGATATCGGGACGTCCTGGTGCTCCTTTCCAGTTCAACCTATAACCGGGTAGACCGATTTTCCTTAATGCGCCTCTCAACTTAAGTTCTGGTGTAGTGTTCTTTCCACGATTTGCGCTCATTACCCGGGATGTTGTTTCCGATTCTGGTATCGGTGATCGTCCATCTCTTTGGTAATGAACCATATTTCTGTAAAAGCGATAAGATGATATGAGTTTATTTAGATGAATTTTCCACATTTCTCAATCATCTATGGTTTATCCTCATTGTATGCAGCCCTTATTATGGGACCATCGAACTCCAACTCGATAGAATATAAATCTGCATCCTGCGTTTTGGGGACATTCGCACGATCAAAGGTGTTCACTTGAGCAGAAAGATAATGGTAGCTGGCGCGACCGGCCAGATCGGTTCTGAACTGATCGTTGAACTGAGAAAGAGGTACGGCAACGACAACGTCATAGCCGTCGGCCACAGCCGCGCTCCCTCCAAGGAGCTCGCGGAGGCCGGTCCCTACGAGACCGCCAATATCCTCGACATCAAGCAGATCGACGACCTGTGCGTGAAGTACGACATCGGCACCATATACCACCTGGCCGCGGTCCTTTCCGGCATCGGTGAAAAAGATCCCCAGTTCGCCTGGGACCTTAACATGAATGGGCTGATCAACGTTCTCGAGATCGCCCGCAAGCGCAACATCAAGGTCTTCTGGCCTAGTTCTATCGCCGTCTTCGGCAACAACTGTCCTCACGTGAATACGCCTCAGGATACCGTCCTGCAACCCACCACCATGTACGGCGTGACCAAGGTCGCCGGGGAGCTCCTATGCGATTACTATCATAGTAAGTATGGCGTGGACGTCCGTAGCGTTCGTTACGCGGGCATAATCAGCGCGGAGACGCCCCCGGGCGGCGGGACGACGGACTATGCGGTCGCCATCTTCTACGAGGCGGTGCGCAAGAACCAGTACACCTGCTTCGTGAACGAGATGACCGTCTTACCGATGATGTACATGCCCGACTGCATCAACGCGGCCATCAGCGTCATGGAGGCGCCCACGAAGGACCTCAGCACTCGCCTGGCCTACAACCTTAATGGGCTGAGCTTCTCCGCCGCGGAGCTGGCGAAAATCGTCGCCAAGCGCAGCCCGGGATTCAAGATAGAGTACCAGCCTGATTTCCGCCAGGTCATCGCCGATTCCTGGCCGGACTCCATGGATGACTCACGTGCTACAAAGGACTGGGGCTGGAAGGCGGAGTGGAACCTGGACCGCCTGGCCGACGATATGTTCGCCCGGCTCCGAAAGAGGAAGGAGCAGGGCAGACTCTGAACTGGCCGAGGGAAAGCTTAATTGGCGGGCGAACCGCTCCGGCCTCCGGAGACGTTCTATGAGAGATCCCGCCTCATTCCTCAAGCAAGAGTACCAGGACCTGGTCGACCAATCGCTGGACTGGCGCATCGCCAAGTTGCAAGGGGCGAGCACGCCGTGGTGCAAGGTCGACGGGAAGAGGGTGCTCATGTTCTGCTCCAACAACTACCTGGGCTTGAGCAATCACCCGCACATGAAGGAGCTGGCCAAGAAGGCCGTAGAGAGCCACGGGGTCGGTTCCGGCTCCGTGAGGTCGATAGCGGGCACCATGGACCTGCACCTGGAGCTGGAGGAGCGGTTGGCCAAGTTCAAGAGGTGCCCCGCCTCGTTGGTGTACCAGACGGGCTTCGCCGCCAATTCTGGCCTCATACCTCAGCTGGTGGGGAAGGGCGACCTCATCATCTCTGACGAGCTCAACCACGGCAGCATCATTGACGGTGTGCGATTATCGACGGCGGAGAGGGCCATCTACAAACACTGCGACGTCAGCGACCTGGCCCTGAAACTGGAGGAGATCGAGAAGAAGCAGCCGGCCTACCGCCGCATCCTGATCATCACCGACGGCGTCTTCTCCATGGACGGGGACATGGCCCCGCTGGACCAGATAGCCAAGCTCGCTAAGCAACACGGCGCCATGCTCTACGTGGACGACGCCCACGGCGAGGGCGTGCTGGGGGAGGGCGGACGAGGTATCGTCTCCCACTTCCATTTGGACCACCTCAGCGTGCAGGTGGAGATGGGCACGTTCTCCAAAGCGTTCGGCGTGGTCGGCGGGCACGTCTCCGGTTCCCTGGACCTCAAGAACTTCGCTCTCAACAAATCTCGCACCTGGCTCCTCAGCGGCTCGCACCCGCCGGCGGTGGTGGCCGCCTGCATCGGGGCGATAGACGTGCTGGAGAACGAGCCGCAGCACGTGAGGAACCTGTGGGCCAGGACGAACTATTTCCGAAAAGCCATGCAGGACCTGGGGTTCGACACCGGCAAGAGCGTCACCCCCATCATCCCGGTCATGGTCGGGGACAGCGCCAATGCCAGGCAGCTGAGCCAGAGGCTGTACCAGGAGGATGTCTTCGCGTTGCCGATAGTGTTCCCGATGGTGGCCAAGGACAAGGCGCGCATACGCACCATCATGAACGCCGCTCTGACCGAGAAGGACCTCGACTTCGCCATCGGCAAGTTCGAGAAGATCGGGAAGGAACTGCACATCATCTGACCGCCAGGACCTTTGGACGGTGGTGCAACATCTGGCTGAACGCCCAGGCATGCTGTCATCAAGGTTATTTTTATAGTACTATTCTTCATAAAATACCTAAAAATTAGCGATATGTATAGAAATTTGGATATTCCTCGACATATGACTAATAAATTTCTTTAAAAACAACAAGCGTCTACCATCTTCTCTTCAGTCATAGTTTCAGGTGAGATCATAATGGAATCGAACGCTGGCGGCCAGACCATAACGCCCGAACGTTTCCGCGCCAAGGTGGAGATGTCCTCGGGACTGGCCAAAGAACTGGATGTGCTGAACACCCCCGACCTACGGGTCGTCGTCGGCAACGGTGAGAGGGACCTCTATTCCCGGGACCAGGCCGATGTGCCGCAGCTGTTGAAGGACGTTCTCATCCAATACACCCCGGACGCTGTGGCGCAGCCTTTTACCTCTGAGGCGGCCATGGCCGTCCTCGAGTTCGCCAAGGCTCGCGGCCTGGCGGTCATCCCCCGCGGTTCCGGCTCTTCGCCTTTCGGCGGTTCCATCCCCGTGAACGGCGGCATCGTGGTGGACGTTGGCAACCTGGACAAGGTGCTGGACGTGGACGTTAAGAACAAGCGTGTCCGCGTGCAGGGAGGCTGCCGCTGGGCGGACGTCGATCACGCCCTGCCCCAGCACGGGCTGCGCATCATCTCCTGCCCGTCCAGCCGATTCTCCACCGTGGCCGGCTGGATCTGCGGCGGCGGTCTAGGCGTGGGCTCCCTGGGCGGGGGGCACCTCAGCCGCATCGTCACCTCGGTGAAGCTGGCCACCCCCGGAGGCATCATCACCCTGCAGCCGCCCCAGGAGGAGTTCCAGGCGGTGTTCGGCAGCGAGGGCCAATTGGGCGTGATCGTCGAGGCCACCCTCAAGGTCAAGGAGATCGACCGCGCCTCCAGATCGCATCTGCTGCTCTTCCATGACCTTGATGCGGCCGTCGAAGCGGCCGAGAGGCTGCGCCGTTTGTCGCCGTTGCCGGAGGACCTCATCTACTTCTCCCCGGGCAAGCTGCGCTACGCCAACAAGCTGCTGCACGGGGAGCACTTCGGGGAGGGACACGCACTGCTGGTCACCTCCGCCGACGCCGCCTCGGAGAAGGCCGTCGTGGATCTGCTCTCCTCGTTGGGCATCAAGGAGGAACCGGCGTACCAGGCCCGCCTGCTGTGGCACGAGCGCTCCTTCCCCATGAAGCTGCGCCGCCTCGGCCCAGGTATGCTCGGGGCGGAGGTGCTGGCGCCCATGTCCAACCTCAAGGCCATACTGCACCGGGCCGAGGACCTCTGCCAGGAGTTCGACCTGGACCCCCTGCTCGAGGTGCATTTCATGCAGGGCCGAGAATCGCTACTGCTCTGCTACTATCTAACGGACCAGGTCAACCAGTCGCTGTATACCCTGGACGCCGCCAAGTCCATGGTGGTGACCTCCTCCCTCATCGGGCTGGGGGCGCGACCGTACTCCCTGGGCGTCTGGAACAACTCCTTCGCCGACCACTGGCCGGAGGAAGAGAGGGAGAGGCTGAGGAAGGCCAAGGACAAACTGGACCCCACCAACGTCATGAACCCGGGCAAGTACTTCGCCTTGAAAGGTAGAATGTTCGGCGCCGCCGGCCTGGTCTTCAGCCCCCTGGGCTCGGGAACGGGCTTCCGGTTCATGGCCCGGCTGCACGCGCCGCTGGGCCTCGTTTTCCGCTCGCTCTCCTCTGTTTCCCGCAAGGCCATGGGGCCCCGGAAACGGGACGTGCTGGTGGAGATGGCCAACCAGTGCGCCATGTGCGGTGCCTGCGTGAGCGTCTGCCCGGCGTACGCCTTGACCAAGGACGAGAGGGTCACCGCCCGCGGCAAGCTGCTGACGGCCAAGGCCATGGCCGAGGGGAAGGAGATCACCAAGGAGCACGCCCACCGAGCCTTCCTGTGCATGAGGTGCAAGGCCTGCGAGCAGGTCTGCCAGTCCAAGCTGGACCTGATACCGGCGTACGAGGAGCTGGAGGCCCGCCTGGAGAAGAAGTACGGAAAGGACGCCGTGGAGATAGAGCGCTTCGTCCGCCTGGCCGAGGTCAGCCCGCACTACGAGGAGATGATCTCCCGCGGCCTGGTGCTGGGGGCGCCCAAGAACGGCATGGGAGGTGAGCGCCGTGTATGAGCGCTACCACATCCACACCGAAGTGATACCCGGACGGCATAAGCCAGTTCCTAAGTTCCTGGTGCATCGGGCGGATAACTGCATCAATTGCGGGAAGTGCGAGAGGGCCTGCGTGTACGACGCGCACAAGCGCGATGCGAACGACCCGCGGAAGATGGCCGAGCCTGACAGCATGCTGTGCAAGAACTGCTTCCGCTGCGTCGTCGAGTGCCCGCAGAGAGCGCTCTCCATCAAGGTGAACGAGGAGTTCAAGGCTCTCGGGAACGGCGTTTGGACCCCGGTGCGCGTGACCACCATGTGGAACGAGGCGGAGAACGCCAAGATCCCGGTGCTGGGCGCTGGGTACCGCGGAACTTTCTCCGGACCGGGCTTCGACGCCATGTGGACGGACATGTCCGAGATCGTCCGCCCCACCAGGGACGGCATACACGGAAGGGAGTTCATCTCCACCGCCGTGGACATCGGGCGCAAGCCTTCCGTCCTGACCTTCGATGAGCAAAGGCGTCTCCTCACCGACATGGGCACGATCGTCGACCTTCCGGTCCCGTTCCTACTGGACGTCTCTCGTTTGGATGTAACCGACGCCGTGATGAAAGGCATCGCCGGCGCCGCCAGCGAGCTGGGGACGCTGCTGGTTCTGTCCATCGGTCTGATGGATAAATTGGGCGGGGAGATCAAGGCCGAGATGCTGGTGCCCATAATATCCGGGCCGGCCGACCTGGACCGCCTTTCGCCCCACGTGCGCATGGTGGAGATAGAGCCCGCCGACAACTGGAAGGCGGTGCTGAAGGACCTCAAGGCCAAGCGGCCGGGACTGCTGGTCGGCATACGGTTGAGATCGTCGCCGGACCTTCCGTCCACCGTGGACGAGATGGCCAAAGAGGCCGACGTGCTGCACGTCCTCTTCGAGGAGAGCGGGATGGACGGAAGCGGTGCGTACGCCAGGGACGCCATGCGCAAACTGCATAAGCACCTGGTCTCCGTCGGTCTCCGGGATAGTGTGACCATCATATCCTCCGGCGGACTGGCCGCGGCGGAGATGGTACCCAAGAGCATCATCTGCGGAGCCGACGCGGTGACGCTGGAGAGGGCGATGAAGGTGGCCCTGGGCTGCCATGCCTGCGCGGAGTGCGGTAAGGACTGCACGGCCGACGTGAAGAATGCGCCACAGGAGTTTGCCAGGCAGAGGGTGACCAACCTCTGCAGCGCCTGGAGGGACCAGATGTTGGAGATGCTTGGCGCCATGGGGATACGCGAGGTGCGCCGCATTAGGGGCGAGACCGGACGTGCGATATTCGAGGAGGACGCGCACCGTGACGCCTTCTCCGGTATCGAAGGGGGTGCCAAAGTTGACTGAGGAGTACACGTGCGTGCCGGAGGCCTCCTGGATACCGTCCGAGAGGCTGAAGTTCGTCAACCGCTACATCGTGGAGCGGAAGGACGCCTGCATCTCCTGCGGGCTGTGCGAGACGTTATGCCCCTACGGAGTGCACAAGAGGATGGAGGGGCACGCGAAGATATTGCCCCCGTACAACCAGAGGTGCATCGGGCCTTCCTGCCAAAGCAATGACTTCTACTGCGCCTCCCACTGCCCCACACATTCGTTGAGCGTCAGGGCCAGCGAGACCTTCAGCGCCCTCGGCGACGTCAGGTGGACCACGGAGATGATACTGGCGACCTGGCAGATGGCCGAGACCGGCGAACCGTTACCGCTGGACCACCCCGGCAACACCGGGAACGCCGGGGGCGGCTTCGACCACCTGCACTTCAAGCTTGGTAACGTTCCGGATAAGGTCGATTACAGAGAGTTCTCCACGGCCATCGACCTTAACCGCCGGGGCGGGAAGAAGCGGCGCATATCTCTGCCTATCTACGGCGGCGGCATGTCCTACGGTTCCATATCGCTGCACACCATGGTCGCCCGCGCTCGGGCGGCCAAGGCCTGGGGCACGTACACCTGCACGGGCGAGGGCGGATATCCCGTCGAGCTCATCCCGTACCAGGACAACGTCATCACTCAGATCGCCACCGGCCTCTTTGGGGTGAAGGAAGAGACGATAATGCGCGCCCCGATAGTGGAGTTCAAGTACGCCCAGGGGGCCAAGCCCGGGCTGGGCGGCCATCTGCTGGGCGATAAGAACACACCGCTGGTGGCCAAGATGAGGGAGGCGGTGCCAGGCACCTCGCTCTTCTCGCCCTTCCCCTTCCACAGCGTGTACTCCGTGGAGGACCACAAGAAGCACCTGGACTGGATCGCCTCGATCAATCCAAGGGCGCTGCTGTCGGTCAAGGTCTCTACGCCCAACGACGTGGAGATGGTGGCCATCGGCTCGTACTACGCCGGGGCGCACATCGTGCACCTGGACGGCGGGTACGGAGGCACCGGGGCGGCCCCGGAGATCGCCAAGAAGAACATCGCCATGCCGATAGAGTATGCCATCCCCAAGGTGCACCGGTTCCTGACCAACGAGGGGGTACGCGACAGCGTTACCCTCATCGCCAGCGGGGGCATGCGTACGGCTTTGGATGTGGCCAAGGCCATCGCCCTAGGCGCGGACGGCGTGGTCATCGGGACCGCGGAGCTGGTAGCGCTGGGATGCGTGCGCTGCGGCAACTGCGAGTCGGGACGCGGGTGCCCGCGTGGCATAGCCACCACCGATCCGGTGCTGTTCCTGCAGATGGACACCGACTGGGGCTCGCAACGGCTGATCAACCTCTATTCTGCCTGGCGCAAGCAGTGGTGCCACCTTCTGGCCTCTTTCGGCATGAAGGACATCAACGAGCTGCGTGGACGCACGGATCTGCTGCGCTACGACGAGGGAAAGGAGGTGCAGGCATGAACGACCCGGAGATGATCATCAGATCGAGGAAATGGATGCAGGAGTGCCGGCCGAAGCTGAGCCGCCTGCAGATGGAGGCGGAGGGCGGGTGCGGAGTGGTCGGCCTGGCCGCATCGGTCGGACTGCCGGGAAAGCACATACTGGAACCGCTGCTGCAGATGCACAACCGCGGCAACGGGAAGGGCGGCGGGATCGCCGCCGTCGGTCTCGACCACCAGCAGATGAAGGTCCCCCAGGACATCCTGGAGGACCACTACTTGGTTCAGGTCGCTTACGTCGACCCCTCGTTCCGGCAGGAGCTGGAAAAGGAGTTCATAGACGAACGTTACGCAGTGCACACCCGCTACCAGGTGGAGGAGAGCGCCAATCCGCTCGTGCTCTCCGCCCTGCCGGTGCGGCCGCCGCAGGTCTGGCGTTATTTCTGTAGGGCCAGACCAGAGAAGCTGAGGAGCTTCGTCGAGGAGCGCAAGCTGCAGGGCCTGGACCCCCGCCAGGCCGAGGACGAGTTCGTGTACCAGACCAGCTTCGCCATCAACCATCTGTACTACGTGCAGAAGGGCATGAAGGCCTTCGTGATGTCCCACGGACGCAACATGATCATCATGAAGGTGGTCGGCTACGCCGAGGACGTCATAACCTTCTACCGCCTGGAGGAGGTCACCGCCCACGTCTGGATCGGGCATCAGAGGTACCCGACCAAGGGACGGGTGTGGCATCCCGGCGGAGCGCACCCATTTATGGGCTTGGACGAGGGACTGGTGCACAACGGCGACTTCGCCAACTACCACTCGGTGAGCGAGTACCTGGCGCAGAAGAACGTGGTCCCGCTGTTCCTCACCGACACCGAGGTCTCGGTGCTGCTGTTCGACCTGCTGAACCGGACGTACGGTTACCCGCTGGAGTACATCATAGAGGCATTGGCGCCCACCACCGAAAGGGACTTCCACAGTCTGCCAGAGGAAAAGAGGCCGCTGTACCAGGCGATACAGCGCACCCACATCCACGCCTCGCCGGACGGCCCGTGGTTCTTCATCATCGCCCGCAACCAGTTCTACGAGGACAGGTTCCAGCTGATCGGTATCACCGACACGGCCATGCTGCGACCGCAAGTGTTCGCACTCGTGGAGGGAGAGGTGCAGATTGGCCTCATCGGCTCGGAGAAGCAGGCCATCGACTCGGCGCTGCGCTCCATAGCCGCGGACCATCCGTCGGTGCCCCGGCAGGCGGACGCATACTGGAACGCCCGCGGCGGTAGTCATACCGACGGCGGGGCGTTCGTCTTCACCCTCGAGAAGGAGGGGGACGGACGGACGCTCAGCGTGGTCAACAAGTTCCGCGCGCCTGTGAAGTTAGAGCTGTCGTACGACCGGCAGGGGGACCGGTCGCTGTCCTCGCTGCTGGTGTCGGGCGGTACCGACGCCGTGGTGGACACCGGCGACGGCGGAGAGATGTTCCAGAGGTTCCGGTCCGCCCTGCCGGGCATGGACGCTGCGGCGTTCCGTTCCCTGCTGCAAGCGGCGGTGCAAAGAGCCTCGCGCAGCGAGGCGGACCTGCGCAGCGTGCTGTCGTTCCTCAGCCTGATGATCGATCGGCGCTACCCCAGCGGCAAGCTGAGGCGCAGCCGCATCACCGAGAAGGCGCTGGAAGCGGTGAACCTGTCCCTCAGGTCCGTTCCCCGGGCGCCGCAGGTCGGTCACGGGTTCACTCTGGTGGACCGCGAGAACCGGGGCCTGGTGCCCGCCGCAGGGAACGGTTCCACCCTGGCCGTGGACTGTCGCGGCTTCCCCATGGAGGGGGAGGAGGGACCGTCCTTCGTCATCCGCGACGCGCACGCCAAAGGTTGGCGGCACGTCATCGCCTTCGACGCCCACGGGCAGCGCTTCTTCGGCTGCGGCCTGGGGCAGGGCTCCCAGGGCCTGAAGGTGGAGGCTTTCGGAACGCCAGGCGACTACCTGGCCTCCGGTCTGTCCGGGGCCGAGGTGGAGGTGCACGGCAACGCCCAGGACCAGCTGGGGCAGATATTGGCCTCCGGAAAGCTCATCGTGCACGGGGACGTCGGCCAGACGTTCATGTATGGAGCGAAAGGGGGCGAGGCCTACGTCATGGGCAACGCTGCCGGGCGCCCGCTCATCAACGCCGTCGGAAAACCTCGCGTGGTCATCAACGGCACCTGCCTGGACTACCTGGCGGAATCGTTCATGGCCGGGGACCCTCTGAACGGAGGTGGCTTCGTCATCCTGAACGGCGTGGCCTTCGATCCCAACGGGACACCGGTGGAGCTGCCCACGCCCTATCCGGGAGGCAACCTATTCTCCCTGGCCTCGGGAGGCGCCATCTACGTGCGGGACCCCCAGAGGAAAGTCACCGCGGACCAGCTGAACGGCGGCCGCTTCGGGAAGATGACCGACCAGGACTGGGAGACCATCCTGCCCTACCTGAGGGAGAACGAGCGGTTGTTCGGCGTGCCCGTGGAGGGCTTCCTGCTGAAGGTCGGAGGACGGAATCTGGAGCCGTGCAAGGTCTATCGCAAGATCGAACCGGCCTCGGCCAGAACGGCTGCGGAGGAGGTCGTGGACGACGACACCTGAGGCGAAAAGAACATTGACCTATTAGGGGCATAACGGCTCCGGAGAGGGCCGATGAACGGGACGGAGAAACGGAACCTTGCGGACAGGCTGATATTCGACCATATCAGCCAATCCCAGGTCACCGTGGAGTTCTTCTACGGGCTGTTGATGGCCATGGCCCTGAGCAACACCCTGCGCCTGGCGCTATTGGGGCAGCCGGCGGAGGAGATCGCCTTCGTGGTCACCGTGGCCATTCTGGGATGCAACACCGCCTGGGGCTTCGCCGACGGCGCCGTCAACATGCTCACCTCCCACTACGAGAAGGTCTATTTTTACAGGAAGGTCAAGGAGATCAAGGACGGCAAGGACCACGAGGCCTCCCGGGAATTGGCCGTGGAGGTGCTGACGGAAGCACTGACGGAGCTGCAGGAGGACATGCTAGACGAGGATACCTGGCAGCGCATGGCCGACGTGGCCATCCAGGCCATCAAGAAGAAGGAGATCGTGAGGCCCACCCTGGAACGTTCCCAGTGGCTGGCCGCGGTCTGGTGCGTGCTGCTGAACCTGGCGGCCGCCACTCCCTTCGTTCTGATCTACCAATTGGCACCTACCATCGACCTCAACCTGGTGACCTTCATGGCCAACGTCACCGGCGCCATCCTGCTGTTCCTCCTGGGCCGGTTCCTGGAAAGAAAGGTGGGCAGCGGCGGCCTACGGTCCGGCCTGGTCATGGCGGGGGTGGGCATGCTGATGCTGCTAATCATAGTCGCTTTGGGCGGCTGAGGGCAAGTTATTTGAGCGCGCATGCGCAAATGTAATCAGGGTGTTTGCATGCTTGCCTACAACCTCCTGGTGACCTTTCACGGCAATCAGAGGGGTCACGCCGAACAAGAGATCATGGAACGGATGAAGGACCTGGGCGTCTACGTGGAGAAGATAGACCTCTGCGAGGTGGAGGGCGTCTTCCTGCTGCAGGTCGGCGGTGACGCCAAGGTGCTGGTCGCTCAGCTCAAGCGCGTTTGTGATGAGAACCCATCGCAGTTCATCTATACGTACCACTGGGTGCCTATAGAGCGCTGGGTGCCGTCGAACAAGCGCGAGATAATCGACGCCGCCACCGAGCTGGGGCGGGGCATCGGAGAGGATGAGACCTGGATGATGCACCTGCACAAACGGCACTTCGAGGAGCACCACGACGACCTCATCGCCCAGCTGACCGGGCCGCTCAACCGCGGGCGAGTGAACCTGGAGGACCCGGACAAGATCGTGGCCGTGGAGATACTGGGAAGGAACACGGGCCTATCCCTGCTCAATCGCCACGAACTGCTAGACGTGAACAAGGTGCGCTTGGCCGCGGGGGCGGGCACAATCTAGTCATCTCCCTCGGACGTTCCCTGACCGTTCATAGCGTGAGCTTTATTCGATTTAACTGATTTATTTGACGAATGAGCTCGATTATTCGATTCCGACGGACAATTGCGCATTTCATTCGCATTTCGTTAGATAATAAGCTATTGAAGTATCACCCATATTATTAATTTTATTTACAATAATAGTATCCGGCGACCGCAATCCTTAATAAAGGGTAAAAAATCTCCCGGACTCATGGTATCCCCTCAAGTTGAGAAACTGTTCAGTGCGTTGATAAAGGCCGGAGTTACTTCCGAGGACAAGGCCATTAGCGCCGAGAAGGCCACCGCCCTGTCCAAGCTGCCCAAGGCCCAGTGCATGAATGCCATTCAGGAACTGAAGAAGGTTGGCGCCCTCAAAGATAAGAAGAAGAACAACGCCGTCGACTATTATCTGGTCAAAACTTCCCTTTGAGCGCACCCGGGGATGCCCCCGAAGCGCCCTTTCCTTACCTCTTTCCCCCCTGTTCTTTCATTCGATATGCGCCCTCCAAGACGAAAGGATTATGATTTCTTTCGCCATGCCATAGCCCGACATGGACGCGGTTGAGAGGGCAGCCAAGGACGCCAAGGAGGCGTCCTATCGCCTGCAGAGCCTGACCCAGGCGGTCAAGAACGAAGTGCTGGAGGAGATAGCCTCGGCGCTGCAGGAGCACGCCGGTTCGATCTTCAAGGCCAACGAGGCCGACCTGAAGGAGGCGGAGAAGGCCGGGCTGCCCAAGCCCATGGTCAAGCGCCTGCGCTACGACCAGGGAAAGATGGAGGAGTCCGTGGAGTCCCTGCGCTCCCTGATCAGACAGGAGGACCCCATCGGCAAGGTGGTCTCGCGCACCGAGCTGGACGATGGACTGGTCCTGGAAAAGGTAACTTGCCCTATAGGGGTCATCGGCGTGATATTCGAATCGCGCCCGGAGGCGCTGGTCCAGATATCATCGCTGTGCCTGAAGTCCGGTAACGCGGTCATACTGAAGGGCGGCTCCGAGGCCCATCGGACCAACGAGGCCTTGGCCAAGGTCATCGTCGATGCCGCATCGGACGTGGACGAGCGCTTCAAGGGAGCGGTGCAGCTTCTCTCCACTCGCGAGGAGATCAACAAGCTCCTGGCCCTGGACGAGCAGGTCGACCTGATCATCCCCCGCGGCTCCAACCAGCTGGTCAAGTTCATCCAATCCCACACCAAGATCCCGGTGCTGGGGCACTCCGAGGGCGTGTGCCACACCTATGTGGACCAGAGAGCGGACCTGGAAATGGCCCTGCGGGTGTGTTACGACGCCAAGGTCCAGTACCCGGCGGTGTGTAACGCCATGGAGACGTTGCTGGTGCACGAGAACGTCGCCCTGTCCTTCCTACCGGCCATGGCCGAGGCCTATCATCGGGCGGGCGTGGAGCTGAGGGGCGATGCGTCCGCGAGATGCATCGTGGAAATGAAGGAAGCTACGGAGGACGACTGGTCGGCGGAGTACAATGACCTGATACTTTCCATAAAGGTCGTCTCGTCCTTGGAGGAGGCTGTCGCCCACATCAACAAGTACGGGTCGCATCACACCGATGCCATAATCACCAGCGACGAGAGGGGTGCCAGGCGCTTCATGGACGAGGTTGATTCCTCATCCGTAATGTGGAACTGCTCTACGCGCTTTGCCGATGGCTACCGCTACGGCCTGGGGGCGGAGGTGGGCATCAGCACCAACAAGACCCACGCCCGCGGGCCGGTCGGACTGGAGGGGCTGACCATCTACAAGTATCGCCTCCTCGGCTCGGGACAGGCCGTGGCCGACTATTCCGGGGAGAACGCCAGGAAGTACACCCATAGGAAGATGCTATGAGGGACATCAAGGTCACCCGCGCGGTCATCAAGATCGGCACAAACACCATCTGCGGGGAGGACGGCAAGGTCGATGCGGCGTATCTGGACGGCATCGCCCGCCAGGTCCTGGAGCTGGAGAAGACGGGGGTACAGTCGATAATCGTCACGTCCGGAGCGATAGGTTCAGGCAGCAGCGAGCTCGGTCTGGACGACGTGCAGAAGGACATGGCCCACAAGCAGGCCTGCGCCGCCGTGGGCCAGGCGGTCCTCATGCTCACCTACCGAGAGGTGTTCGCCCGCCACGGGAGGTCCGTGGGGCAATTGCTGCTCACCTACAACGTCTTCTCCGACCGGAAGGTCTACCTCAACCTGCGCAAGACCGTGGACGCGCTGTTCAATCTGGGTGTCGTCCCCATCATCAACGAGAACGACGTGATATCCACGGACGAGATAGGCGGCACCTTCGGGGACAACGACAAGCTGTCGGCGCTGGTCGCCAGCAAGGTGGACGCCGACCTGCTCATCCTCCTCACGGACGTGGACGGCCTGTACGACCGCAATCCCGACACGGACAAGGACGCCCACTTCATCGACACGGTCGACGAGATCACCAAGGACATCGAGATGATGGGCGGAAGCGGGACCAGCGACCGGTCCAAGGGCGGGATGAAGAGTAAGATCAACGCGGCGCGCATCGCCATGGGCGCCGGCTGCAACACCATAATCGCCAACGGTCGGGAAAGGGATGTCATCCTGCGCCTGGTCCGCGGCGAAAAGCTAGGAACGCTGTTCTCCGCCAACGCTTTGTACACCAACCGGGAGCGCTGGATACTCTACGCCAGCCCACGCGGCAAGATAACCGTGGACGAGGGCGCGGAGAAGGCACTGAAGGATGGTGGGAGCCTGCTGCCCTGCGGCATTACCGCCGTCGAGGGGCGATTCAAGGAGGGCGACGTGGTGCGCATCGGCACATTCGCCAAGGGCGTGGTGAACTTCCCCTTCGGGGAGGTCATGCAGCTCAAGGCCAGCTGCGAGAAGAAGGGAAAAGAGAAGGTCCACAACGGCAGCGTGGTCATCGACCACTGCAACGTCGTTTTCCACGAGTGAGCCGAGCTTTCCAGGAACGTATCGGCGAGGAGTAACCTTTTACCGCTTCCCGCCACATTCTATCTCATCATGGAGGCTCGGGATCTATTCTCTAAATGGTGGTTCATAGCCCTGGTCTCATTGGCCGCTGGCGGTCTGGTATTCCTCCTTCTGCCCATGGTCCTGGACGTCCCATCCCGATCTATTGTGTGGTTGTATACGATGGTCGGTTCCGCATGGGCGATCGTCCTCACGTGCATAATCATGACCGCCGTCCCCTGGAGACCACTGGACGTCGAAGGGGAATTGGACCCGGTCAAGCTAGGTCAAGCGGGATATAAGGTGACCGTCGGGGGGAGCGATTTCGACCTGCGGGTGGCGAAGTACTCCGTCGCCCGGATAAGGATGCGCCATGGTCGGTTCTCGTACCGTTCCTTGCCCACCTCCACCGGGTTCTGGGCCGTGTTCCTGCTGAGCGTGTTCTCATACAGCGTCATATTGGCGTTCCCCTTCATGCTGTACATCTACGTCCAATGCCAGAAGGGCCTGGGAACGGTGGTCTCTATATTGAAGGACCTCCCACGTTCACCAGAGAAGAGCGTGGACGAGCTGGTGATGGACAGCATAACTTCGGCGTACATGCTGGCCAGGCAGGCAACTGACGATAGCAGGTCGAAATTTCACGATCACTGCCTCATACTGGTCACCATAGCCTTGGTGGGATTCGTCGTGCTCCTGATGATGAGCGTGCAATATCCAATCGATGCCAACGAGTTTGCTTGGAGATTGGGGGGCGGGACCGTCTCACTGATCGCCATCGCCATCACCGGCATGTTGGTGCTCAGGAGGCGGGCGAGAAGGACCGTGGAGAAGGACGAACGATGGACCAACGAATTGATGACCGTGATGAGGGGGTCGGTACCAGAAGGAGGGTCGGCGGTGGAGATGCTGCTCCGAGCCTGTTCGGAGGTCCCAAGATGGCTGAACGCCCATCGGAAGGGGATGTGGAATCGCAGACCCGCAATGACAATGTTGATCGTACTGATACTGGACCAGGGAGTGCTCTTTCTGATTAGAGGGTACGGTTTCGACCTGATACAACTGCTTGGCGGAGCCCTCATCGTCCTATGGATCATACTTCTGTTGGACCAGTATCGCCGTGGAAGGAAGGAATCTGATGAGCTGAAAGAGGACTGGCAAAGGAAGATGTCGGAGCTAGAGAGCGTCCTTGGCCTGGCGGGGAAGCGGTGAGGGGATTGGACCGGCCCGACCTCTACGTGGTGGCCAGGATGCTGGAGAGGCTGTGGCATGAGCCATCGCCGATGCTCAAGACCCGCCTGCAGACGGCCATTGGGACCAACTACGATGTGTTCAGTAAATACCTAGAGTGGATGATTGAAAAAGGACTGGTGATCCTGCGGGAAGAGGATGGTCATCAGAAGGTCGAGCTGACCGGGGAAGGCCGAGAATCGTACCGTAAATTGGTGCAGTGGATAAACGAGACGGTGCACGGAAAAAGGTAAGTGAAAGGGGGTTTTTTCATCACTCTGGATCAAGGTTCGACCGAGCGGAAGGTGAGCTCGAAACGGGCGCCCCCACGGGGGTCGTTGTCCGCCCGGATGCTCCCCCCGTAGCGGACCATGGTCCGCTTGACCAGGTAGAGGCCCAGGCCGGTGCCCTTGGACTCGCCGAAGGCCACGCCCTCCTGGAATATGCGGTCCAGCTGATCGACCGGCAGACCTTTCCCGTCGTCCCGCACGGCCAACACCACCTTTCCATCCTTCTTGATGATGACGAACTCCATGCCTTTGGCCTGGCCGTGCTTCTTGGCATTGCGCACCAGGTTCTCGATGACCGCCTTGAGCGCCGGGTCCGCCAGTATCTGAGCGTCCCCTTGCACCGTGTAGGGCATCTCCAGGGCGGGCAGCGTGGCGTTGATCACCTGGGTCAGGCTGGTGGCGGTCATCTCCCTGCGGGCCAGCAGGAAGCTGTCCAGGTCCCTCATCTGTGTGATTATGCTATGCATGCGCAGCAGGGACCCCTGGGCCCGCAGGAGGTCCCGCTCCCGGTTGTTCTGCCGGTAAAGGTCCAAGGAGGAGCTGATGACCAGCATCTCGTTGGCGATGTCGTGCCGCAGGATCTTGTTGGCCACGCCCAGGGATTCAGATAGCCGAGAGAACTGGTCCCGGGATTCGTTCAGCTCCTGCATATAGCGGATGTTGCTGAGGGACAGTTCCAAGGCGTCGGGCAGTGCCAGTATGAACGGCACGGCCTGGTCCAAGTCCCTCGGTTCCCGCACCCCGTCCACTATCAGCAGGCCGATGCGTCGCCCCCGGTTCTTCAAGGCCACGGCGAAACCCTTCTTGGAGGGCAGGAGCTTGATCATCTGGTCCGGAAGCAGGCGCGCCTCGGCGGTCCAGGGGCCGCTATCGCCCATGGCCGTGAACCCGCTTCGCTCCTCGGGGACGAAGCACACCCTTGCAGGTAGGAACATTCCGGCCACTGCGTCCATGACCGCGTGCAGCGCCGATTCGTTGTCCTCGGCCTTCTGCAGGGTGCGGAGCATGTCTAGGAATAGTCTGTCGTGATGATTGGCGGCCTCATTATCGCTCATGAGAACGTTTTCTCACAATCGTTTCAGGCTATTAAACCATTTCAAGCTTGTTATCCAGATTGATAATAAGGCCATTCCTATCGGCGATGCCCTAGTCCTGCTGGGAGCCCCTTACCGGCGTCCGGCTCAGTCCATCATATCGTTGAGCAGGTCGTGCACCAGCCAGACGTCGAGCGGCCCCACCAGCCCGTCCTGCTTCTTGGGTCCTTCGGTACCCAGGGGCAGTTTCTGGCTGACCCCCCGAGACGGCGGGTCGGCTCGTATAAGACTGCGGGTCACGCCTCCTAGCTGGTATTCCTCGAAGTAGTAGTCCAGCATTTCCGGGTCGGGAATTATGGAATCACCCACCCTCCTGTGCCGCGGGCGCGTGATGCGGAGAAAAAGCTTCGAGGTCATGTTTTGAGTCACATAGGCGTGCGTATTTTAACGTATCGCCCGACCTTGGACGTGCTTGTCGCCAGAGAGCCGAAAGGGGGTGCTCGGGACGACGGCCTCAGAGGAGGTCAGATCTTGGCCGCTCCCCGCACCTTCTCCCTGATCCTCAGGCTGGACCCCAACAGCTCCTGGATGTTGTCCTTGTTCACCCGGCGCACCTCGGGCAGCCCCTCGGGATACAAGTGGAAGCACTCCCGGAGCAGGTAATCGTGCACCAGACCGGAGCGGCGCAGGGAATCGTGACCCCAATCCTCCATCGCCTCTAGGACCCCGTCCCTCCCGGCGCGATAGAATATCTCGGCCAGCACGGAGGTGACGATGGTGTTCTCGGACATCACCGCCAGGTCCGCTTCCTGCAGGGCGTGGAGGTTGCCGTTGAACGACACGGCCAGACCGCCGCTGCGCCGCACCACCTGCAGCGCCCGGGCGTCGGTCACCCCATCGCCAACGTACATGCAGTCCTCCAGCGCCACGCTGAGGCGCTTGCATATCTCCACTACGGACGTCGCTTTCTCGTCCCCGCCCACCGGGTTGACCTGGGATATGAACTGGTGGGAGGACAGGTCGGTCATCTCGGTCCAGAATATTTCCTCTAGCCGGCGGACCAGCAGGCGGTCGTCCGGTTCCAGGTCGCGCACGTTGCGGGCGTTCCCCGGGACGTTGATGAGCGGCATGCGCACGATCTCCCGCGCCAGGTTGCGCAGGGTCTCCACCTCCCATTCCTCCACCTCGTACATGTCCATGTTCAGGCGGGTGCAGAAAGCGTTCTCGAAGGGGAACCCGATCTCCTCGCAGGCGGCTCCCACGTAATGCTCGTAGCTGGTGCTGACGATGAAGCTGGACATGAACTCCTGCACGTAGCGCATGGTCTTGCCCGCCCCTGGTACGACCTTCAATCCCTCTCGGGACAGTCGCAGCAGGGAGGAGTCGGTGGCCCCGTAGGCCTTGAGGAACGGAAGTATCAGGCGGAGGGTGTCCCCGGCCTTGATGCCGTCCTTGCGCACTACGTTGGCCAGCACGTCCTCGTAGCGGCTCAGGGCCTGGTACAGCCGCTCGCCGTTCTCCACCAGCTGGGAGGTGATCTCCAAGGCGTTGTCGTTGGCGGTGACCGGGCCTTGCAGGTCGGAGACGAATATCTTGCCCTCGAACGGCATGGCCTCGTCCATCATGTCGAACTCCATCGGTCGCTCTCCCGCCATCAACTTGCGGCGTGGGGCATAACGGAGGGTTTCCTTATTAAAATGCGCCTCGGATTCCTGAAAAGGGCCGTTCCTTCAGATGTCGAAGACCACGCGCACCGCCGGGGTGGCCGGCTCGATGGCCATCATGTGGTAGGTGATGGCCTTGACCTCCTTCTTGGGGCGATGCCTCTTGGCGTCGTAGGCCTCGCCCCAGGCTCGGCACACCACCTTGTCGCCATCGAAGCGCACGGTGAACTTGGAGAAGACCATGCCGGTGACGTCGAAGACGAACAGCAGCTCGGAGAGGAAGTTGTAGAGCATCGATTCGTGGTCGTGCCCCTCGGCGAGGATCTCCCGCTCCAACTTAGGGCGGACCTTGGAGACGTCCAGTATCTGGTCCGTAAGGGCGTAGGCGGCGTTGCCGAAGCACTCCTCGAGGTTGGCGCCATAGGCCTCCACCATGACGTCCGCGGTGTGCTCCAGGGTGCGATACCTCATGAGCCTTGCATGGGGGAACGGATTATTAACCAATCCCCTGGGACAGGTGACCGCCGCCAGCGCCAGCCATGACCGTCACTGGAGGGGGAGGGACAAGGTTATATCAGGGTTAGGCGATTATGCGCCGATGCGACTCCTAATCATCGGCAGCGGGGCCATCGGTACTACACTGGCTGAGGCCATCGAGGAAATGGAAGAGTTCGATATCTTCTACATAACGGACAAGAACCAGGAGAGGGCCAAGAAGATCACCAAGGAGTGCAAGAAGGGCAAGTTCATCTCCCCCACCGACGAGAGCATCAAGGCCCACCTGAAGAACGTCGACCTGGTGGTCGAAGCCGCCTCGCAGGACGCTGTAAAACATTACGTCCCCATCGTCCTGGGCATGGGCGTGGACGTGCTGGTCATGAGCGTGGGCGCCTTCGCTGACGACGAGACCAGGGAAAGGTGCTTCAACGTGGCCAAGCGCAAGGGCGGTCGTCTTTACGTACCTTCGGGAGCCATCTGCGGTACGGATGGGTTGCATTCCGCTTCCTCGGACGTCATAGACAGCGTGGAGCTCGTATCCACAAAGGGGCCCAAGAGCTTCCAGGACAATGCCTATCTGACATCGAAGGGCGTGGACGTCAACTCGCTCAAGCAGAAGACCATCCTTTTCGAGGGCTCGGCACGTGATGCCGTGGCCCATTTCCCCAAGAACGTCAACGTCTCCGCCACCATTTCCCTCATCGGCATCGGCCTGGACAAGACCAAGGTCAAGCTGGTGTGTGATCCCATTTCCGACTGCAACGCCCACCGTCTGGAGGTCAGGGGGGAGTTCGGTCACATCGTCTGCGAGACGGACAACGTGCCCTTCCCGTCCAACCCGGCGACCAGCTATCTGGCCGCGCTCTCGGCCATCGCCGCCATCAGGCGCATTGCCGGTAACGTTTGGATAGGCATCTGAGGTCAGCCCTAAATACGGAAAAACCCTTTTCGCCCTCGTGATAGGGATGAAGGACCGAGTAAAGTGGATCTTTTCCAATTGCCAGGAAGGGCTGGACGCCATCGTGCTCGTCAACGGTGAGGAGCCGATGTTGGACGTGGCGTTCCCCTACGTCACCGGGACCAGGTTCGGGCTTTTCGAGGGCTGCCTGGGGGTCATCACCCCTGACGGGCGCTCCACCCTCATAACTTCCCAGCTGGAGGAGACCTCCGCCCGGGCCGGGAAGGCGGAAGTGCTCACCTACCGCACCCAGAAGGACCGGGAGATGGTCGGCGGGGGCATCTTGGGCAACTTCCGCAAGATCGGGATACACGGTTGGGGCATCACCTACAACAACTATCTGGACCTCCAGCGGATGGCGCCCTCGGCGGAGCTGGTGGACATCAGCCCCGGGCTGTCCGCTGCTCGCTTTATCAAAGACAGGGACGAGGTGGAACGCATGAGGAAGGCCTGCCGCATCGCCTCCCGGGTGGCCGATGAGATACCCCGCATCCTCAAGGACGGCATGACGGAATACGAAGCGGCAGCGGAGCTGGACTATCGCATGATGCGCATGGGCGCCACCGGGTCGGCCTTCGGCACCAACGCCTCCTTCGGCCCCAGCTCGGCGGAGCCGCATCACGGGGCCGAGGACATCAAGATCAAGCGCGGGGACACCGCCCTCTTCGACTTCGGCTGCAAGGTGGAGGGCTACTGCTCGGACATCACCCGCACCTCCTTCTTCAAGGAGGCCAAGGACTGGCAGAAGCGCATGTACCAGGTAGTGCTGGAGGCGCAGATCGTCGCCCTCAAGGTGATCAAGGCCGGGGTCAACGGCAAGGACGTGGACGCCGCCGCCCGCAAGGTCATCGACGCCAGCGAGTTCAAGGAGCTGATGATCCATTCCACCGGGCACGGGCTGGGACTGTCGGTGCACGACGGTGGACGAATGGCCCCGAACCACGATTTCATTCTCAAAGCAGGCATGGTCCTGACGGTCGAGCCGGGCGTGTACATCGCTGGGCAGGGCGGGGTGCGCATCGAGGACGACGTGCTCATCACCGAGGACGGGTACGAGATGCTCACCGACGCCGCCAAGGAACTGAAGGTGGTCCAATGATGGACCAGCTGGAACTGGCCGTGGAACGCATGCGGGCCGAGGGCGCGGACTTCTGCGACGCCCGCTACCAGGTGATCACCAGCACCGGGGTGGCGGTGGTGGACGCCGCCGTCAAGCGCATATCGGAGGACAGACTGCGGGGAGCGTGCCTGAGGGCCCGGAAACGAGGCTCCTGGGGCTACGCTACGACGGTGGACGTGTCCAAGGAGGCCATGATGGAAGCGACGGCCAAGGCCGTCCGCAACGCTCTGGCCGGGACGGCCCAGGGCAAGCTCATACCAGACCGGGGCGGGGCCAAGGCCGACCTCAAGGCCCAGGTCAAGCTTCACCCTTCCAAGGTGGGCATGGACGAGAAGGTCCAGGCGGCTCTGGACATGGACCGGGCGCAGCGGGTAGACCCGCGCATAGTCAACAGCAACGCCATGCTGCGGGAGGAGGTGCGGGAGAACATGCTGGTCAACAGCCACGACAAGCGCCTGAGCTGGGAGGAGGTGCGTTCCACAATAATGGTGGAGGCTGTGGCCCACGAGGCCGGGCGTACCGAGTTCTTCTACGACATCCGGGACGGCTCCGTCGGTTACGAACTGGTCAAGGAGACCGACCTGGAGGCCTTCGGGCGGGAGACGGGGAAGGAGGCCATCAAGATGCTCTCGGCGGTGAAGGCGCCTTCGGGCCTGGTCACCTGCATAACCGACCCCTCCATCTCTGGGCTGCTGGCCCATGAGGTCATGGGGCACGCGTCCGAGGCGGACGAGATAGTCAAGCGGCGTTCCTTCCTTACCGACATGGTGGGCAAGAAGGTCGGCTCGCCCCTCATCACCATGGTGGACGACGGGACGTTCAAGGGAGCGAGGGGTTGCATCCCCTTCGACGACGAGGGCTCGCCCTCCTCGCGCACGGTGGTCATCCAGGACGGCGTGTACCGCGGGTACATGCATTCGTTGGAGACCGCGGCGGAGATGGGCGTGGAGCCGACCGGCAACGGGAGGGCCCAGGCCTTCGACCACCGGGTGTGGGTGCGCATGACCAACACCTTCTTCGATAAGGGGGACCAGGACCTCGACGAGATGATCGCCGATGTCAAGCTGGGAGTGCTCACCGACCACATGATCAGCGGCATGGAGGACCCGGTGGGCGGCGGCTTTGAGGCCAAGGCCTTGCGCGGATTCCTCATCGAGAACGGGAAGATAACCAATATGCTGCGCTCGTTCACTCTGACCGGCAACGCCCTCAATATCCTTTCGACGGCCGATGCCATGGGCAAGAAGGTCGAGCTGGACGGCGGGTACTGTGGCAAGGGCATCGAGGACTGGGTCCCCGTTTCATCTGGGGGCCCGCACTGTCGCTTCAAGATAGTACTGGGAGGCGATTGAATGGACCTCGAGAGGATGACCAAGAAGACGGTGCACAAGGTGCTGGAAGAGGGGGCCAAGGAGGTCGAGGCCTACCTGGTCCGCGTGCGCTCGCTCACCGCCTACATAGATGACGACAAGGTGAAGAACCTGGAGGAGAAGCTGGACCAGGGCATATCCGTGCGGGTGTCCCTTAACGGGCGCCTGGGGCAGTCCAGCTCCACAATGTACACCGTGCGCGATCTGGAAGAGTGCGGGGCCAAGGCTGTCGCCTTAGCCCGGCTCTCCCGTCCCGACCCTCATTTTAAGAAGTTCCCCGGCTTCTCGCAGCCGGTAGGCTCCGTGGAGAACAGCCAGGAAGAGGTTCTGACCGCCAGCCAGGAGATGCTTAGGGACAAGGTGGCGGAGGTCGTGAACGCGGTCGGAGAGGGGATCAAGGTCCCGAGAGGGCAGCTGCGCGTGGCCATATTGGAACGTGCTCTGACCAACTCCAACGGCGCCACCTTCCGGGAGAAGGGGACGATGGCCTACGCCCACTTCACCTGCATGACCACCGGGGCGGACCCCGGCGAGGGCAGTGAAAGCTACTATTCGTCAGGGCTGTCGGCCCTGGACACGCAGAACATGGGACAGAGGTTGAGGGAGAAGGCCCTGAACGCCCAAAACGCCGAGCACTTCAAGGGCAAGATGACCACCTCGGTGATCCTTCCACCGGAGGAGCTGGCGGAGATGCTCATAGCTTCCGTGGGCTATTCTCTCGACGGGGAGAACGCCCTGCGACACCGCTCTCCCTGGGGGGAGCTGGTGGGACAGGAGGTCGGGAACAAGCTGGTGGACCTGCGCGACCAACCCTGGGACCCCCGCTCCTCGCTCTCCTGCAAGTTCGACGACGAAGGGACGCCCACCAGGGAGAAGCCGCTAGTGGAGAGGGGAGTGCTGAAGGGACTGCTCTACGACAACTATCACGCCCAGATGGGGAACGTCTCCGCCACCGGCAACTACATACGGCGCGATCCATCGGACGCCCTGAACCTGTACCGCCGGGGCGCGGTCACTCTGCCCATGAACCTGGTGTGGAGGGCGGGGACGAAGAGCGTGGAGGACATGGTCTCGGAGATGAAGGAGGGAGTGGTCATCGAGAAGCTGGCCGCCCCGGACGTCAACAACATCACCGGAGGCTTCGCCCTGGAGGTGCGCTCCGCCAAGCTGGTGCGAGACGGACAGGTCGCGGGACACATTGACCAGTGCCTGCTGGTAGGTAATTTCTATCAGGCGCTGAAGCGCGTCGGGGCCGTAGGAAACGACGCCACGGTACACCGCAACTGCATCACCCCTTCCGTACGCTTCGACGACCTGGAGATGGTGGGAAGCGAGTGATCAGTCCGCCCGCTCCAGGGTCACCCTGGTGCGGTCCGGGAGCTCGGCCAGGGCGCTGACGTTGTTCAGCACGCGCCCGACCGGGGTCACCGGGGAGAAGGCCTCGGGCTTGGAGGTGCTGGACACCGGTGTCCGCCCGAAGAAGAAACAAAGGGCGTTGCCTTCCGGCCAGAAGGCCACCTCGCCCTCCTCCAATATCTTCTTGCCGTTCTCGAGGGGGTTGCTGACAGGGACCGTGAAATAGATCTCCCCGCCCCACACGTTTATTTCCCGCTCCAGCGGCAGCGACTCGTTGATCTTCCAGGCGGCCACGGTGTCGTTGAGCTCGATCTCCCACCGCTCATACCTGGTGCGCATAAGAATACGTTCCATGCCCCCTCCCTATGAAGGGAAAGGGTGGAAGGGTGAAAAGGGTTTCGTCACTTCTTGGTCTCGAAGAGGGCGCGTATCTCCTTGCCCACCTTCTCCACCTGGGTCTCGGACTCGGCCTTTTCCAGGGCCTTCATCCGGGGCATGCCCGCTTTTGCGTCGGCAAGCCATTCCTTGGCGAACTCGCCGTTGCAGATGCGGTCCAGCATCTTCTCCATGGCCGCTCGGCTCTGGTCGTTGATGACCAGCTCGCGGGTGGTCAGTCCGCCGAACTCGGCGGTGTTGGAGACGCTGTTCCACATGTTCATCATGCCGCCCTGGTAGATCAGGTCGACGATGAGCTTGACCTCGTGCAGGCACTCGAAGTAGGCGATCTCCGGCTGGTAGCCCCTCTTGACCAGGGTCTGGAAACCGGCCTCAATGAGGGCGGTGACCCCGCCGCATAGCACGGCCTGCTCCCCGAACAGGTCGGACGTCGCTTCCTCGCGGAAGTTGGTCTCCAGTACGCCCGCCTTGGTCGAGCCCAGGCCCTTGGCCAAGGCCAACGCTATGGACTTGGCCTTGCCGGTGAAGTCCTGTTCCACCGCGATGAGGGCGGGGACACCGAACCCTTCGACGAAGACCCTCCGCTCCATGGGGCCGGGGGCCTTCGGGGCCATCATGATGACGTCCACGGTCTTGGGCGGCTTGATCACGCCGAAGGTGATGGCGAAGCCGTGGGCGAACTCGAGCGCCGCGCCCTTCTTCAGGTTGGGCTCGATCTCCGCCTTGTACACATCACCCTGGACCTCGTCCGGGATGAGCACCAGGACCACGTCCGCGCCCTTGACGGCGCCGGCCACGGTGTCCACCTTCAGTCCGTTCTTCTTGGCATCGTTCCAGGACTTGCCGTCCTTGCGCACGCCGACGGTAACGTCCAATCCGCTATCGTGAAAGCACAACGCTTGGGCCTTGCCCTGGTTCCCGAAACCGATGACCGCGACCTTCTTGCCCTTCAGGACGCCCAGGTCGGCGTCCGACTCGTGATATATCTTTGCCATATGATCACCGTTAGATGCTCTGACGCATTTTATCCTCATTATTTACATTGTTCTACCCTATCAACGGCTTTGGTTCCACATGCAGCGGTTGCGTATGGTCCCTTGGTCGCTGCTGACCCCGCCTGGCAGCATGGGCAGCATGTCCTCCTCCGGATCGATGCGCACGTCCACCACGAAGGGTACGTCGGAAGCGAAGGCCGTCTTGAAGGCCTCCGACAGCTCGCTGGGCCTGGTCACCGTGACCCCGGCGGCCCCGAAGGCCTCCGCCAGCTTCACGAAGTCCGGGTTGCACCGTAGTTCGGTGCCGCTGTAGCGGCGGTTCCACTGCAGCTTCTGCCATTGCTTCACCATGCCCAGCCAGCCGTTGTTGAGCAGGCAGACCACCACCGGCAGGTCCTCGCTCATGGCCGTTGCCAGCTCCTGGAACACCATCTGGAAGCTGCCGTCCCCGGCCACGTCCACCACCTGTTTGTCCCGGTGGGCGTACTTGACCCCCAGGGAGGCGGGAAAGCCGAAGCCCATAGTGCCCATGCCGCCAGAGGTGATGAACTGGCTGGGATGCTTCAATTGCATGAAGTGGGCCGCCCACATCTGGTTCTGCCCCACCTCCGTGGCCACGTAGGCGTCCGGGTTAAGGGCCTTCCGCAGCTCCCATATGACCTTCTGCGGTTTTATCGGTTCCTCGTCGATGTCGATGTTGCAGATGCAGCCATCGTAGAGCTCCTTCACCCTCTTGCCCCAGGCGCTCTCGCCCTTGGAGCAGCGTCCGAGCCCCTTGATCACCAATTGCAGGCCCTTGCGGGCGTCGCCCACCAGCCTGACCTTGGTGCGCGGGTTCTTGCCCGCCTCCATGGGATCGATGTCCAGATGGATGATCTTGGTGTCGTTGGACATCTCTTGGTCGTAGCCGATGGTGCGGTCCGAGAACCGCGTCCCGATGGCGAATACGACGTCCGCTTCCAGCAGCGCTTTCCGGGAGCATTCGCGCCCGTGCATGCCGATCATGCCGAATGACAGCGGATGGTCCTCGGGGATTATGGCCTTGGCCATTATTGTGGTGATGACCGGAGCGAACAGCATCTCGGCCAGCTTCTGCACCTCGCTGGAGGCGTTGGACCATCTGGCCCCGCCGCCGACGAGCAGCACCGGCCTCTCCGCGTCCCGGAGCACCTTCACCGCCTCGATGACGGCCGAGAAGTCCTCGAAGGGGGCGGGAACGGGGAACTCCTCGTTCAGGCGGGAGGGGTCGATCTCCTTTCTCTGCACGTCCACTGGTAGGTCGATGTGCACCGGGCCCTTGCGCCCGCTGTTGGCTATGCCCATGCCCCGTTTGATGGCCTCCGGCAGGTCGTTGGGCTTGAGCACGCGATAGTTGTGCTTGGTGATGGGCATCATCAAGCTGAAGATGTCCGCCTCCTGGAAGGCGTTGTTGCCGATCATGCTGGTGGCCACCTGTCCGGTCAGCACTATCATGGGCGAGGAGTCCGCGTACGCTGTAGCTACGCCCGTCACCAGGTTGGTGGCCCCCGGGCCGGAGGTGGCCAGGCACACCCCGGTCTTGTTGGTCGTTCGGGAATAGCCGTCGGCCATGTGGGCGGCGCACTGCTCGTGACGGACTAGGACGTGGTGGATGTTCGAGTCCAATAGTTCGTCGTATATGGGGATGGTTACCCCGCCTGGGTAACCGAACATGACGTCCACACCCTGCCCTTCGAGCAGTTCCAGAATAGCCTTGGCACCTTTCATTCGCTAACCCCCTCATTTTTTCAATCGGAGAGGACGTCCGTACGGAACGTCCTCTGTCACAAGACGACGACCACAGTGAGCAATGACAAAAGCATCGATCTCTTCTCACCCGTGCTGTCGTTTGACACGGATAAACTTCATGCCAAGCATGATATATAAGAATATCTGAAATCAGGGATGCATGACGAATGCTGGTGGTGACACCGCCCAGGCGACCGGGCCGATCGATGCAATGGACATCGTGGAACTGAGAGACCACGACCCCGCCTGGAAGGAAGAGTTCCGGAGGGAGCGGGAGCGTCTGATCTCAGCCCTCGGCACTGACATCCGCCGCATCGACCACGTGGGCAGCACCGCCGTGCCCGGACTGAAGGCTAAGCCGGTGATCGACATCCTGGCCTCTGTGGAGCGGCTGGACCCTGAACTGTTCGCCAGCCGCCTGGCCGTTCTTGGGTACGTGCACGTGCCCATCGGGGAGGAGGAGCGCCTGTTCTTCCGAAAAGGTATGCCCCGCACCCATCACCTGCACCTGGTACTGGAAGGCGGGGAGGAGTTCCGGAGGCACATCCTGTTCCGGGACCGACTCATCGCTCACTCAGAGGAGGCCAGGAGGTACGCCGTCCTGAAGGAGGAGCTGGCCGAACGCTTCCGGAACGATAGGGAGGCCTACATCAGGGGAAAGGAGGACTTCATCTCCGAGATACTGGCCAAGGCCGAGGAGCTGGTGAGGGCTTCCGGACTGGATTGGACGATCTTGTGACCGTCCGGCATGTACGGGCCGAGCAACGTGGACGATTTGTCGTACTACTTCATCATCTCGTTCAAGGGCTTCGCCTCCAAGTTCATCATCGGCTCCGGCAAGAACTACATCCAGTTCGTGCACGTGAGAGATGTGGTGCAAGGATTCCTGCGGGCACTGGACCATCCCAATTCCACGGGCAGGACCTTCATCATCACCCAGGCCAGGCCGTACACCTACGAGGAGGTGTATCGTGTGCTTGCCAACATATTCGGGCAGAAGGAGCCCAAGTGGAGGGTCGGGAAGCGCCTGGCCAAATTGATGATGCTGCCCCTAGAGAGCCTTAACGCCCTGCTCGGTTGGGAGAACTTCCTCTACCGGCGGAAAACGGTGGAGAGCGTGACCAGCGACCGCGCATTCAGCATCGAGCGGGCCCGGAAGGAACTGGGATACGAACCGGAGTACGACCTGCCGGAGGGCATGGCGGAGACGGTGGCCTGATACAAGGACAATGGTTATCTCTGAAGCAAACGTTAAATCCACTATCGGTTTTTACCCCGACGGTGAGATTATGGAGGCGACCGTGGCCTGGCGGAAGATTTTGAACCTGCTGAGGATCAGCTACACCCTTCCGTTCGTCATGGCCTCGGTGACCGGGGCGGCCTTCGCTCTGATGATGAACGGAGATCTTCTCCTGGCCTTCCTGATACCGCTGGACGTGTTCTTCCTGGCCATGTTCGTCAACATCACCAACGATTATTTCGACCACAAGAGCGGCACCGACTCCACCCGCTTCGACTTCATGACCCCCGAGCTGAAGGAGACCATCAAGGAGGTCTACGACGAGCGGATATACTGGGACGGCAACACCTTCGACAAGGGAGAGGTGAGCGAGAGGCACGGCCGAATCATCATCGCGCTCATCGCCCTGGGGGCGCTGCTGGTCTCCATCCCGATCATAATGCACGGAGGCTGGCTGGTCATCGTGTTGGGAGCTGTCGGTTTCTTCCTGGCCTACTTCTACACCGCCCCACCGCTGAACCTGGGGGCGCGCGGCCTGGGCGAGCTGGACGTCGGGACCTCGTTCTTCATGATGTCCTTCTTCACCTACTACGTGATAGTCGGGCAATGGTTCTGGGAGATGTTCCTCCTCGGCCTCACCGTAGGGCTAACGGTCATGCTCATGCGCTTCGTGGACCAGATGTCTGGGTACGAGGCGCACGTGAAGGGCGGGGAGAAGGACTGGTGTGTGCGTCTGGGACTAGAGAGGGCGGTCAAGGCCGTCGCAGTGCTCCTGGTAGTGCTGTACGCCATAATCATTGGCCTGATCCTCTTCGACCCGCTGTACGCGCTACTGCTTCTAACCATACCCATGGCTCGTAGCCTGATGAGGATGCTTCACAACAAGGAGGACAAACTGCGTTTCATCCGCCCGGCGCCCCAAGTGTTCAAGCTGGTCCTGGGAAATCAGATCCTCATTATCATTTCGTTGATAGTGCAAAGCGTCCTGCCATGGACAATATGGTAGACGGACTTCCGCGGGTGACCAGGGAGTACTCGCGCACGGCGTCGAAGCCGCACTTTTTGCACGATTCTCCCCTCATGGGGCAGCCGTACTTCTTGCTGCGGTCGGGCATGACGAATTCCGAGGCCCAGAATGGACATCTCTCCGAATAGTCCTCGATGAGCAGTTCCTTGAGCGCCTTCTTGGAGTTCAGAATGGGATAGCCTTCCTTCTTCAGGACGATTATCTCCTCCACCGCCTGGCGCTTCTCTTCCAAGGTCAGGGTCTTGGACTCCGGCGGGGGGGTGAGGAAATTGATCATCATCCCGTTGAGGTGGGGGTTGTCCTTCACGATCTGGGCCGTCTCCCGGATGAGGTGCTTATTGTCCGGCATGACCACCATGTTGGCGAAGACGTTGGGATGGTTCACCTTCTCCAGGTTGGCCATGAGCTTGTCGTAGACGCCCTCGCACCTGATCTTATCATGAACTTCCTTCGGCCCGTCCAGGGACACGGAGATGACGTCGCTCTCCAGATGGAAGACGTTGGTGCCATTGGTGGTATACCCGGTGACGTAGTAGCCGATCTCCTTTCCGGCCTTGATGAGGTCCAGCAGGGTGCGGTCGCCGTCATTCCAGTAGGTGGGCTCTCCGCCCTCGAAGAAGAGCACCCGGGCGCCGCGCTCGAAGGAGGCCTTCATCTCCTCCATCGCCACCTCGTACGACATCTTGTGAGGCTGGGGGACGAGGGGAAGGTTCTCGGCGATTTGGCAGTGCTGGCACTTGAGGTTGCATTGGTAGGTGATGATCATGGTGTTGACCAGAGGCTTCTTGAAGCCCAGCAGCCCCTTGAAGAACCAGACCCCATAATAAGCGGTCTGACCTATCGACCTCAGCACGCCCATGCCTCCCCCATTCCCGCCCGGATATTTCAATTGTGCCCGGCGCAGCCTTGATATGCCTTTTGAAGAATGTGTTTCAATGGAGAAGATAGAGTGCGGAAGATGCACCCGAAGCTTTTCAAAGCCAAGACCGAACCGGAACTACTTGACGTTCCTGAGCTTAATTACCTGGCGATCAGGGGAAATGAGAAACCGGGCGGGACGGAGTTCCAGGCGGCCATAGGTGCCCTTTACCAGTGTGCGTTCACCATGAAGTTCCAGTGGCAAGGCGGAGGGCAGGGACTTCTCTGTCATGGCACTGGAAGGTGACTTTTATTGGAAGGAGGGCCAGACCGGTATAATGGATTGGACGTTGATGATGATAGTACCGGACTTCGTCGGGCAGGCGGAGGTCGAGCGCTCAGCGCAGGCCGTGAGGGCGAAGAAGGGAGATGTTCCGCAATTGAACAAGGTGGAACTGATAAGGAGAACGGACGGGGCGAGCGTCCATATGTTGCACGTGGGACCATACGATCAAGAGATGGTCAGCGTCGCCTTGCTGTGGCAGTTCATGTGCTCCAAAGGTCTGGAATCGAACGGGCCTCATCACGAGATCTATATCAGCGACCCCAACCGGATCGCTCAAGAGAAATCGAAGACCGTCATTCGTTATCCAGTGCGGACAAAAAGAGTATGAGATAACGGTCCAGATTTTGATAAACATTAAATATCGATGAAGTGGTTTTCATGAATAACCCAATCAGATGGGAGGAATTTTATGGCAAGCTTGAAACTTGAGATAATGGACAAGATCGTGGCGTTGATGACCGCGGCCTTCGGAATGGTCGCTGCATTGGCCTGGAATTCAGCCATATCTGCACTCATGATAGACTGGCTGGGCGCCTCAGGCGACGCAACCATAGGCCTGATCATATACGCTGTCATCGTCACGGTAGTGGCTGTGATTGCCATCGTCCTGATCTCCAGGATGTACAGCAAGATGAAGACCAAGGCAGAGGCCAAGTAAACACCTCTTCCTAAACCCTTTCTATATCCTTTTTATCATCTTTTTTATCCACAACTTCTATCGTCAGACCAAAACGATGATAACTGCCGGTGGCTATTTGTAAAATGTAACGAGGGGATTTCATGAAGGTCAAGGTCGGCATCAACGGCTATGGCACGATCGGAAAGAGAGTGGCTTGGGCTGTGAACAGGCAGAACGACATGGAGGTCGTGGGGGTCACCAAGACCAGACCGTCCTACGAGGCTTCCACCGCCCTACGCGAGGGTCATCCTTTGTTCGCGGCGCACATTGAGGACGTGGAGGGCTTTGAGAAGGCCGGGGTCAAGACCCAAGGGACCTTGGAGGACCTGTTGAAGAAGGTCGACATCATCGTGGATTGCACCCCTGGCGGTTTCGGCGAGAAGAACAAACCGATGTACGAGAAGGCCGGGGTCAAGTGCATGTTCCAGGGAGGAGAGGCGCATGAGATGGCCGGGATATCCTTCAACGCCCTGGCCAACTATCAGGAGGCCTGGGGGGCGCCCTCGGCGAGGGTCGTTTCGTGCAACACCACCGGCCTGGTGCGCACATTGTTCCCGCTGCAGCAAGCCTTCGGCATCCAGAAGGTTTTCGCTTCATTGGTACGCCGCGGCGCGGACCCGGCGGACAAGAAGGGGGCGGCGCTGAACGCCATCGAACCCTCCCTCAAGCTGCCGACGCATCACGGGCCGGACGTGAAGACGGTCATGCACGGGCTGGACATCCAGACTATGGCCGTGGTGACCCCGACGACGCTCATGCACCTGCACTGCATCGTCGTCGAGCTGAAGAAGAAGGTCACCGAGAAGGACGTCCTGGACGTCTGGGCCTCCTCGCCCCGGGTCAAGCTCATCTCCGGCAAGGACGGGGTGAAGAACACCGGGCAGGTAATGGAGCTGGCCAAGGACCTAGGCCGGCCGCGCGGGGACCTCATGGACATCGCCGTGTGGAAGGACGGGGTGAAAGTTGTCGATTCCATCCTCTACTACTACCAGGCCATTCATCAGGAGAGCGACGTGGTCCCGGAGAACGTGGACTGCATACGCTCCATGATGAAGCTGGAGAAGGACAACCTGGCCTCCATCGAGCGCACCGACAAGGCCATCGGCCTGCGCTGATCTTCTTTTCGGGGCTTTGGCCCCTCACAACCCTTTCAAGGCCTTCCTCTTCAGCACGTAATTTGCAGACAACAGGAACGCTACAGTGAACATCATTAGCACCACCAGGTCCAGGGCCAGGGGGATGGCCCCTTCGTTGCCCAGAGCCTGATTGAACCCGTCCACCAGGTAAGTAAGGGGGGAGAACATGGTGACCGTCCGGGTCGCCCCGGTCATCTCGGTCAGGGGGATGAAGATGCCGCTGATGAAGATAAGGGGGAAACGGACCAGGGCGGCCAGCATCATTATGTTACTTGGCACCGGCCCGGCCGGCGAGGACAGCAGCACCCCCAGCGCGGCGAAGCACAGGTTGCCCAGTATGAAGAGCAATGGAAGGGCCACGATAGCCACCAGAGTCAGGTGGAAGGGGACGAGGAAAGATCCCGCAATGAATATGATCAGACTGATGATCATGCCGAAACCTGCCCCGGCCAGAGTGTCGCCTAGCACCAACAGTGGAATGCTCACCGGCAGTGACAGCAACCGTTCGAACGTGCCGGCCTGCTTCTCCCAGGGGATGATGAGCGGGCCAACGGAGGAGGCGGTGAAGAACAGGGACATGGCCAGGAAACCCGGGAAGTATTTCGTTATGTCGAGCTGCCTTCCCACGAAGAAGGCGAAGAACAGGAAGGTGGGAAGTATGAGCCCGAAGATGAAGACCGGGGGCTTCTTGTAATAGATCTTGATGTCCTTGACCGTCGTGGCCAGAACCCCTCGGACCATGATGTCCAGGTTCATGCACTCATCTCCGTGAGCTTCACGAACACGTCCTCGAGCGAGGGCGCCAGGGTGTTCAAGGATACGATGGTCAGTCCCTGCTCGTCCCGGACCTGCATTATCCTTTTAATGGCCTGGTCAGGATCGGGGGTGTAGAACCGAAGCTTGTTGCCCTGAGCCTCAGCCCTGGTTATGCACTGGGAAACGAAAAGGTCGCATTCCACCAGTCGGTCGAAGGTCACTTCTACGGACTGGGCCCCTTCGAACGCGGACCTAAGCCGCTCCGGGGTGTCCAGTGCCACAACTTTACCGTGATTGATTATGCAAACCCGATTGCACAGTCGGCTGGCCTCCTCGATGTTGTGCGTGGTCAGCAGGATGGTGCTTCCGTTCTTGTTCATCTTGCCTACTTTCTCCAATATCATGCGCCGGCTTTGCACGTCCAGCCCCTCAGTGGGCTCGTCTAGGAACAGCAACTCGGGCTCGTGGATGATAGCGCAGCCAATGGACACGCGCTGCCTCATGCCCTTGGAAAAGCGCTTGATACGTTCGTCCATCCTACCGCCCAGCCCCAGCTCCTCCAGAAGGGCGGACGCTCTTTCCTTCCGAGTACGCTTGGACAGACCGTAGAAGCGCCCGAAAAGTTCCAGGTTCTCCCGGGCGGTGAGGTCCGGATACACGTTCCCTATCTCGGGAATGACACCTATCTTTCCTTTGGCCAGCAGGGGGTCCCGTTTCATGTTGAGCCCCATGATGGTGACCGTGCCGGAGTCCGGTCGCAATACGCCAGTGAGCATCCTGATGGTGGTGGTCTTGCCTGCCCCGTTGGGACCAAGTAATCCGAAAAACTGCTTCTCAGGGACCTCGAAACTGACATCGTCCACCGCTTTGAACTCCCCGAAGCACTTGCAAAGACCTTTGGCCTCGATCGCAGATATCACCATCACCAGCATTCGACTAAGGACGTGCGGCCATAATAAGGATGATGGTAGGCTAGTCCTTGGCAGCGAACAGATCTTGGCGAGCTACGGTGTGTCACTGGCATTCCCAGGCAAATCATTTTTTATTGCATCGCCATCCACTGTACAGAGATATCGTTACCTGACCGGTCACGGCCGCCAGGGGACATTGCCATGAAGGACCACTTCACCTTGGACGATTTGGGGATCGAAGGCAAGACCGTCATCTACCGCGTGGACATCAACAGCCCGCTCAAAGAGGGCACTCTAGAGCTGGCCAACGACAACCGTATACGCGAGATACTTCCCACCCTCCGGGAGCTGCTCAACCGTAGGGCCAAGGTGATAATACTGGCCCACCAGAGCCGGCCGGGGAAGTGGGACTATACTTCTATGGAGCGCCATGCCCGCCGCACATCCGAGCTGCTGGGCGTGGAGGTACCTTACGTGAACGACCTCTGCGGAGAGGAGGCCAAGAAGGCCATATCCCGTTTGAAGCCCGGCGAGGCCATCATGCTCCGCAACGTGAGGGACGAGAAGGAGGAGATGAACAAGGTGAGCATGGAAGAGCATTCCCGCGCCAGGATTGTGCAGGAGCTCTCCGCCTTAGCCGACCTGTACGTCTCGGACGCCTTCGCCGCCGCCCACCGTTCCCAGTGCTCCCTGGTTGGATTCCAGGCCATGCTGCCCTCCGCCGCCGGGCGGCTCATGGAGAAGGAGCTGGAAGCCCTGAGGCAGGTCATCGACGACCCCTCGCACCCCTGCGTGTTCGTCCTGGGAGGATCGAAGTTCTCCGACGCCATCAAGGTAGTGGACCGAGTGCTGAAGGAGAACATCGCGGACAAGGTGCTCTTGGTCGGTCTGGCCGGCAACGCCTTCCTGAAGGCCAAGGGTATCGCCCTGGGAAAGAAGAGTGAGGACATCCTCATGGAGGAGTTCACCGAGGAGAACCTGGCCGCCGCCAAAGTGCTCCTGGAGGGATATGGAGAACGCATCGAGACGCCGGTGGACGTGGCCCTGGACGAGAACGGGAAAAGAAAGGACGTGCCCCTGAGCGCCCTGCCCTCCGAACTGCCCATAATGGACATTGGCAAGGAGACCACGGCTAGGTTCTCTGACATCATCTCCAAGGCCTGCACCGTGTTCATATCTGGACCGGCTGGGGTGATCGAGAGGGAGGAGTTCTCCCTAGGCACCCGGGCGCTCATGGAAGCCACCGTGTCCAGCGACGCCTTCTCCGTCATCGGCGGTGGTCACACCGTAAGCGCCGCTCAGAAGTACGGTTGCTGCGACCGCTTCTCCTACGTTAGCACGGGTGGCGGGGCCCTGGAGAACTACATCATGGGCAAACCGCTACCGGTGGTTGAAGCGCTCAAGGCGGCTTACAAAAGGGGAAAGAGGAAATAGTTTCTCAGAGGACCTTGGCCATGCGCTCCAGGGCCTGCTCGATCCTCTCCACGGTCTGTGTGGTGGCTAGGCGCACGTAGCCTTCGCCGTTCAGACCGAACCCCACGCCTGGTGTGACCACTATGCCGGCCTTGAGCATCTTCTCTGCGAACTTCAGAGAGGGACCGTCGACCTTCATCCACAGGTAGAACGTCCCCTTGGGCCGGTCCACCTTGAACCCCAGCTTGCGCAGTCCGTTGACCAGCACGTCCCGGCGCTTCTGGTAGACGGCGATGTTGTCCATCACCATCTTCGGTCTCTCCGCGTCGTGGTACATTCCCAGCGTCTTGACGACCGCGCTCTGCAGGAACTTGGGGGTGCCGGAATCGACCTGCGATTTGACCCTTTTCAAACCGGCTATGAGATCGGAGTCGCCCACGGCGAAACCGATGCGGTAGCCGGTCATGTTGAACGTTTTGGATAACGAATGGAACTCGATGGTCCCGTCGCCCTGGGCCACCTGCAACGCCGACGGCGCGACGTAATCGTCGAAGGTCATCTCCGAGTAGGCGTTGTCGTAGCAGAGGATGGTGTCGGTCTCTATGCACCAGCGGGACGCACCCAGCAAGAACTCCTCATCAGCGACGGCTCCGGTGGGGTTGTTGGGGTAGTTCAGGTAGATCATGCGGGCGTCCGTCGGCAAGCTGTCCATGTCCGGCAGGAAGCCCTTCTCCGGGTTCAGCGGGAAGCGCACGGGGACGGCATCGCTCAGCAGCGCCGCACCTTGCGCGTAAACGGGATACGCCGGGTCGGGCACCAGAACCTTCTCCCCGGGGTTCACGAAGGCCCGGCAGATGTTGGCTAATCCTTCCTTGGAACCGATGAGCACGGCCACCTCGCCGTTGGGATCGACGTCCACGCCGAAGCGCCGCTTGAACCATTCCGAGATGGCTATGCGCGTCTCGGCCTCCCCGGCGCTGGATGGGTAGCGGTGGTTCTCGGGGTTCTCCAGCTCCTTCTGGATGAACTCCACGACGGGCCGGGGGGTGGGCAGGTCCGGATCGCCGATCCCGAAATCGATGATGTCCACGCCCTCCAACCTCTTCTTGTTGACCTTCTCCTCTATCTCGGCGAAGAGATACGGAGGGATGGCCTTCAACCTGTTAGCGTACTCGAATCCCATCTTCACACCTCACATCTGACCTTCGAACACCAGTGTCGCCGGGCCACGCATGGTGACCTTGGAGAGGTCCTTCCAGACCTTTATCCACAGGCTGCCGCCGGGAAGGCGCACCTGCACCTCCTCGTCGAACCTGGTCTTGCCCAGCAGGGCGGCGGCCACCGCGGTGGCGCAGGCGCCAGTGCCGCAGGCCATGGTCCATCCGGCCCCCCTTTCGTACACCCGTACCTCCAGTATCCCATCCAACGATTTAACGAATTCTACGTTGGTCCGGCGGGGGAAGAGCTCGTGGGCGTGGACCAGCGGCCCCAGCCGGTCCATCTCCTCCTCGCTAAGCGTGTCGAAGATTATCAGATGCGGGTTGCCCATGGAGACGGCGGTGCCGTGCAGCTCCCTTTCGCCGCAGCTCACCGGTCGGTCCTGGAACGTTCCCTGGCAGCTCATGGGGATGGATGGGCAGTCCAGCAACGGCCGACCCATGTCCACGGTGACGGAGGAGACCTTGCCGCCCTCCACCTCCACCTGTATGTGCTTGATCCCAGCCAAGGTCTCCACGCTCATCTTCTTCGATCTGGTGTGCCCTTGGTCGTATACGTGCTTGGCCAGGCAGCGGATGCCGTTGCCGCACATCTCCGCCTCGCTCCCGTCGGAGTTCATGACCCCCATGGCGAAGTCGGCCTTGCTGCTCCTTTCAAGATAGAGTACACCGTCCGCGCCCACCCCGAAGCGGCGGTGGCACATGGCCTTGACGAACTCCAGGTCCTTGGGCACGGCGCCGTCGAAGTTCTCCACGAGCACGAAATCGTTCCCGATCCCGTGATACTTCCAGAACCTCATGCCCTCAGCCTCGCCGGTACCTTCTGATGGCGGAAGAGGTCGTTGATCTCCTCCCTCTCGCGTATCAATGAGGATTTTCCGTCCAGCACCAGTACCTCGGCGCAGCGGGGCCTGTTGTTGTAATTGGATGACATAGTGAACCCGTAAGCCCCCACGTCGTAGACGCAGAGCAGATCTCCCACGTCCACTATGGGCAACATGCGCTCCTTGGCCAGGTAGTCCCCGCTCTCGCAGATGGGGCCGGCCACGTCGTACTTGGCCATGGGCTCCCGGTCGAACTTGTTGGCCACGGCCACGTGATGATAGGAATCGTAGAAGGCCGGGCGGATCAGAGTGTTGAACCCGGCGTCCACCAGCGCGTAGTCCTTGACCGGAGTGGACTTGACGTCGTTGACCCTGGTCAACAGGACGGTGGTGTCCGCGACTATGTAACGGCCGGGCTCGATGATCAGCGTCCGCACGTGGCTGTTCTTCAATTTGGACGTAACCTCCTCGGCCACCGCGTCCAGGTCGGTGGGCCTCTCCTCCGGCCGGTACGGTATGCCGATGCCTCCGCCTATGTCGATGAACTCCAGTTGGAGCCCCAGCTCGGACCTCAGTTTTTCAGAGATCTCGACCAGCACCTCGGTCACCCGGCCGAACACGGCCGGATCGCTTCCGCCGGAGCCGGTGTGGGCGTGCAGCCCGCGGGGCAGGAATCCCAGCTTTAACGCTTCGGAGTAGGCCGCGACGATCTCCTCCTTGGGTATTCCGAACTTGGCGCCCTTGGTCCCGGTGACCACCTTCTGGGAGTGCCCCGAACCCACGTCCGGATTGACCCGTAGGGATATGGGGTGCTTGGGACTGAGCCTGGCCAGGCGCCGTAGCCCGTTCACGGAGTCCACATTGATGGGGACCTTTCTTTCCACCACGGCGCTCATCTCCGCCGGGGAGACGCTGACGCCGGTGTACAGTATGCGTTCGGGGACGAAGCCGGCGCGCAGGCAGGCCTCCACCTCCCCGATGGACACTGTGTCTATACAGGAGCCTTCCTGCTCCAGCACCCGCAGTATGCTCAGGTTGGTGTTGGCCTTGCAGGCGAAGTAGATCCTGGTAGGGAAGCGGTCGTTGAACGCCTTGTATATCGTCCGGTAGTTCTGCCTCAGGGCCGCCTCGTCCGTCACCATCACCGGAGTGCCGAAACGTTCGGCTATCTTGGTGGCTGGAACGCCAGCTATCGACATGATTCCTTTCTTGCTCTGGAATTCTCTCATTCAAGCACCTATGTAAAGTTCGTGCAGTCTCCTGACCACGTCCACGGCCTTGTCGCCGCCGACCATGAAGTTGAGGGCGATGTCCGAGGCCCCCTCGGAGATGAGCTCCACGTTGGCCCCGACGTCGGCCACGGCCGTGAATATCTTGGCCGACACACCGCTGCTCTCCAGCATGCCATCGCCAACCGCGCAGATGAGCGCGACGTTCTCTTTTACCCTGACCTCCTCCACGTCCTCCTGGAACCCGCGGAGACGCTCGCAGGCGTCCGGGACAGATTCCGAGGGAACGACCACGGCCAGCGTGGACAGGGAGGTGGACACGGCGTATATGGTCACACCGTTGGAGCTGACCGACTCCAACATCCTAGCCACCAGCTCCGGCCGGTAGGCCAGCTCGGAGGAGTAGACCTTCACAATGGACAGGTCGGTCTTCAGGGCCACGCTTCGCAGCAGGTCCTGTCCGCCCCGGCTCAGTCCGTGTATCCTGGTGCCGCTGCCCTTGGGGTTGAAGGTGTTCTTGACCAGCACCGCCACGCCCTTGCGCTTGGCCGGCTCTATGGTCCGGGGGTGCAGGACCTTGGCACCAAAGTACGCCAGCTCGGCCGCCTCCCCGTAATCCATTTCAGATATGGTCCGGGCGCCCTTGACCACCCGGGGATCGGCGGACATGAATCCGTCCACGTCCGTCCATATCTCCACCTCGTCGGCGTCCACGGCGTGGCCGATGACAGCACCGGAGTAGTCGGAGCCACCCCGCCCGAAGGTCAACGGCCTTCCTCGGCCGTCGCAGCCGTAGTAGCCGGTGATGACGGGCACCTTACCCGCCTGAAGTAGGGGCACCAGCGTCCGGCGGAGGTTGGCCTCGGTGGCGCTAAGTTCCGCACCCCCGTAGCCCGGGGGACCACTGGCCACTATACCGATCTCCTCGGAGGTCAAGGCCAACGAATCCAGGCCTCGGCTGCGCAGGATGTAGGAAAGGGTGAGGGACGACAAACGCTCTCCCCAGCTGGAGAAGGCGTCCTGGTACATGATGCGGCCCTCGTCCTGGCGGTACAAGTGGATGAGATGGCCTAACCCGGACAGGCGCCGCTCCAGCTCCTCCAGGTATTCCGGCAGCAGTTCCTGGGAGATATTGCCCTTGGCGGCGTCCAGGTGCTTCCCCCTCAGCCAATTGATGTACTCCGGCACTTCCTTGCTCTCGTCGGCCATCATGGTGATCAGGGAGTTGGTCACTCCAGACATGGCGGAGACGACCACGGCCCTCTGGCAATCGTCGGCCATGATTATGTCGGCGGTGCGGCGCATGGCCTCGTTGCTGCCCACGCTGGTGCCGCCGAACTTCATGACCTTTCTCAAAGTCCCAGCACCTCTTCCATGCCGTGCACCTTTCCGTCCCGCAGCGGGGCGACCCAGCGTACAGCGGCCACGCAGCCTTCGGCGAAGGCCATGCGGGAGTGGGCCCGATGCGTCAGCTCTATTCTCTCCTTGTTGCCGGCGAATATCACGGTGTGCTCGCCCACCACGTCCCCGGCTCTTACGGAGTGGATGCCGATCTCCCGCCCTCTGGCGCCCACCGTGCCCTCCCGGCCGCAGACCGTTCTGGTCACACCGGTCTCCGCCGCTATCAGCTGCGCGGCCTTGACCGCGGTGCCGGAGGGGGCGTCCTTCTTCTTGTCGTGATGGACCTCGATTATCTCCACCTCGTAGTCGGGAAGGGCCCTCGCCAGCGTCTGGCAGGCCTTCCAGAAGACGTTCACGCCGATGGAGAAGTTGGGGGTGATCAGGGCGGAGCGCCCGCTATTGGCCAGCGTGGAACGGAAGCTTTCCAGGAACGTCGGGGACAGCCCCGTCGTGCCCACCACGACGTTGGCCCCGGCCCTCACCACGATTGGAAGGTTGCGCTCGGCCGCGGCGGCGCTGGTGGCGTCCACCAGCACATTGCAGCGCCGGCAAAGTTCCTCCAGCCCGTCCGGAGCGACAGCGATCACCCCGGGGTAGAGCTCCTGCCCGGCCTTCCCGCCCTCGGCGGAGACCACCGCGCCGACCAGCCTCATGTCCTTCTGCTCCCTGATGAGGGAGCACACCATGGAGCCCAGCTTGCCTGTGGCTCCAGCTACTGCCACGTCGATCATGTCTATGAGCCTCCTTGTCCTTTACAGCAACTTGAAGTCCGTCAGCGTCTTCTTCAGGACCTCGGCCAACTGCGGTTCCATGTCGCACAGGGGCAGCCGGAAGACCCCGGAGGGCTTCTTCATCATCCTCAGCGCCGTCTTGACCGGTATGGGGTTGGTGTCCAGGAACAGGTCGGTGAACAGCGGGAGCATTTTGAAGTGCAGCTCGCGCGCTTTCTTCCAATCTCCGTCGAGAGCGGCGTGGGTCATGTCCACCATCATCTTGGGGACGATGTTGGAGGTGACGGATATCACGCCTGGTGCCCCCAACGTCATCATCGGATAGGTCAGCAGGTCGTCCCCGGAGAACACGCTGAACTCCTTGGGCACGGACGCCAGTATGCTCATTATCTGCGCCATGTTCCCGCTGGCCTCCTTCACTGCCACTATGTTCGGTATTTCGGACAGCTTCTTGATCGTACCCGCCGTGATATTGGAGCTGGTGCGCCCCGGAACGTTGTAGACCACTATCGGTATGTCCACCGCCTTGGCTATTGCCTCATAGTGGCGGAAGATGCCTTTCTGGTTGGGCTTGTTGTAGTACGGCGATATGAGCAGCACGCCGTCCACGCCCAGGTCCTTGGCTCCCTTGGACAGATGTATGGCCTCGTGGGTGGCATTGCTTCCCGCCCCGGCGATGACCTTGGCCTTCTTGGCCTCCTCCCGCACGATGCTTATGACCTTCAGATGCTCCTTGTGGGTCAGGGTGGCCGACTCACCGGTGGTCCCGCATGGGACGATGGCATCTATGCCGGCCTCTTCCTGCATGGCCACCAGCTCCCGCAGCCCTTCCTCGTCCACCTCTCCGTCCTCCCGGAAAGGGGTGATTATGGCCGTGGCGCATCCTTTGAACATACTAATCAGCTCCGAAGTGCTCTTTGAGGATCAACCTGGTCCGCGTGGAGTCCACGTTGTCGAACCGGCGGATGCGCTCGATGATCTCGTTCAGCTGCGGCGAGGAGGTGACGTCGATTATGGCCACGATGTCCTCCTCCCCGGTGACCTCGTAGACCTCGGAGACGCCCTCGAAGGCGGCTATCTGGTCGGCGATGTCGGAGGTGTTCACGTTGACGTCGATCTTGACCTCCACCAGGGCCTTGACGTTCTTGCTGCTGGTCTTGATGGTGAACGCCTGTATCACGCCCTCCTCGAACAGCTTCTTGACCCGGGACCGGATGGTCCCTTCCGAGACCTCCAGCCCATTGGCTATCTCCACGAACGGTCGCCTGGAATCCTTCTTGAGGATCTCTATGATCTTGTCGTCAAGGTGATCTATCATAAATCCGTCTCCTTGTCCTGCGAAATTCTCAGATTTCGTATCTAATTCATAGTTAATAGTAAAATATTATTAATATATTCCGAAAAGGCTCGTTTATTTTAAAATGAAACGCGCTTTGATAGCTAGGTCGTCTTTGCTTTATTTACGAAATCAAGCCACCGTTTCTCGTCGTTCACCATGGCCATCAGGGCCTTGGCCCTGATCTGGCGGTCCTCCTGCCTGACGTCCCGCAGCTCGTCCACCGCCCGGAGCAGGCCCAGGGCCTCGTGCATGACCCTGTACGCGGTCCGGCGCTCCATCTCCTTGGTCTCCAGGTCCCTCTCCAGCTCCCGGGCCTTGCGCTCCAGCAGGGCCGACAGCTCCCTGGCCCCCCTCACCGTCCCTTCGTCCGGGTCCTGCTGCGTGATGAACCGGAACACCACGTCCTTCAAGGGCACCTCCCGGCCTTCCAGTTCCTCCAGCTCGGGAACGAGCTCCCCCACCCAGAATAGCAGCGAATGGAAGCGGGATAGTATTCTCTTCCTCTCTTCCGGCGTCAGGCAGTCCTCCACGCAGCTGTATTCGCTCATGCCTTCCCACCGCGCCTGCTCTCGGTGCACCTCTCGTGGGCCAGGTCCAGGGGGTCGACCGGCAGCGAAAGGTAAAGTCGGGCCAGGGACCCCAGCTCCACCTTGTGCCCGACGGAGAGGAACCTGGCCTTGCCCCGGGCGTTCTTGACCACCCGCCCCACCTCCTCCCCGCCCAACGAAAGGGACCCCTGCTCCATCCGCCCGGTGAGCACGCTCTTGGCCACTCCGGCCGAGGCCACGCCGTGCACCAATCCGAACTGGGAGGCGATGCCGGCCCGGCGCGGGTGGGCCCGTCCATGGCCGTCGATCAGGTAAAGGGTGTCCTCCCTGCCGCCGTCCAGCAGCTTGGAGTAAGGAAGCATCTCCCGGAACCCCAGATATCCGGGCACGTAAGGGAAGTTCACCAGGCATTCGGCGTCCCTCGTCTCTAAGACCTTTCCGCGGCGGTCCACCACTACCATGGCCGCGTAGGCCCGGTCGCCATCGTAGGCCACGTCCAGACCGGCGATGCGCCCGAAGGCGATGGCGTCACCCTCCTGGACGATAAGTTTGGCCAGTTCGATCTGGGCCTGGGCCATCCTTTCCAGTAAGCGGTCGCCTTTGAATTCCTCGAACAGTACTTTGTCGAAGTTCAGGACCTTGCCGTTGGCCGATGGTACACCCTCGGCGCGCAGCAGCTCCTGCTTCCTGGCCTCACCCTTTCCCGCCCCGGTGTACCAGCCGGTGCGCCCATCGGAATAGATCACCCGATGACAGGGCACCGGGAACGGACGGACGCGGTCCGCGGACATTATCTGGCCCACCGCACGGGACGCCACCAGGTCGCCCAAGGCCCGGGCGATGGCTCCGTAGGTGCTAACCCTTCCCTCGGGTATCTGCGCCGCCAACTCGAACGTCCGCAGGTACAGGTCGTGGTCCTGCAGGTGGAAGTCTCGGTCGAAGGTCATGGGCGTTCGCGCACACCGTAACGGTCCCAGTTGATCAGGTCCTCGGCCTTCTTGCGGCTGCGGGCCGCCGGAGATTCGTCGGGGAAGCCCAGGGCCATGCAGACGGTCACCGTGCGATTGGCGGGAAGGCCCACGTACTCGGCCATCTTCACCGGGTCGTACGCGCCGATCCAGCAGGTGCCCATCCCTTCCTCCACCGCCGCTAGGCTGAAATGGTCGAGCGCAATGGCCAGGTCCACCTTGGCCCATTTCTGTTGCGGGTCGTCCACGCCAATTATGAAGGCGGCGCAATCGGCGATGAAGGCCTGCTCCTTGCAGATGGGCACGAGCCCCTTGAGGCGAGGGCGGTTGGTGATCACCACCAGCTCCCATGCCTGGCGGTTGGCCCCGGACGGGGCCGCCCGGGCCATTTCCAAAAGATGGTCCAACACATCGTTCGACAGTTCCTTGCGCTTGAACTTCCGAATGCTCCTGCGGGCCTTGACCGCGGCTTTTACCTCCATGTCGTACTCCCCCTGTAGAAGAATAGGCGTTGCACGGGCATTAGGTTTTTGCTGGGCTCACTGGCCTTGACCCTTCTCCATGTCCTTCAACCAGACCACCGTCTGGGGGAATGGAATATTGATTTTGTGCTCGCTGAACCGGCGGAGCAGTTCGCTGCGGTAGTCCGAGCCCACCTTGAACTGCTTGCCCAGGTCGTTTATCCAGATATAGGCGGTGAATTCCAGGGAGGAGTCGGCGAAGTCCAGGAAGCGCACCACCGTGGGGTGCTCCGGGTCCTTGAGCACCTCCGGCAGGGCCATGGCCGCCTCCAGCATCAGCTTCTTGACCAGCTCCACGTCGCTGCCGTAGGCCACGCCTACGCTGACGGCGATCTTGAGCAAGCGGTCAGGCTGCACCATGTTCACGATCTTCTTGTTAGCGATGTCGTTGTTGGGGACGATCGCCAGTTCGTTGGTGAAGGTGTTGTAGAGGGTGGTCGAGCGCATGCCGATGTTGCGGACCGCGCAGATGTCGCCGTTGTCCAGGCGCAGCAGGTCCCCGATCTTGAAGGGACGGTCGAACATCATCTGCAAACCAGCAAAGAAATTGGCCAGGGTGGCCTGGGCCGCGTAACCGATGACTATGCCCATGAACCCCAGCCCGGCCAGTATTATCGTTAGGTCGTAGCCGAAGAGGCTGAGTATCACGCCGAAGGCCACGACGGGGATGACGATTATGCCCAGCTTTTCCAGTATGGGCACCAGGATGTCGTCCACCTCGGAGTCGGTCTTCGCGGCCAGCTTGTGCCCGTAATAGATGATGACCCCGTCAAAGATCTTGTATACCAGCCAGGCCATGACCAGGACGAAGGCCATGCGGTACATGAGCTCCAGCTGGGCGATGAGCTCCCGGTTCAGGTTCAAGATCTCCAGGGAGCTGACCGCTCCGTAGAGCACCATGACCAGCATGACCGGCCCGCGGATGATCTTGAGTATGATGTCGTCCAGCTCCGTCTGCGTCTTGGAAGTCACATGGTGCAGGAGAGGGTTGGCGATGAGGATGACGAACAGGGCGATGCCGGCCCAGATGCCCACGCTGACCACGAACGCGCCTATGTTCCCGTCCAAGGGGTAGGGGAGGTCGTTATCCCAGATGCCGAGGATCTTGTTGTCCTCGCCCATGGTGCCGAAGATGGGGATGATCTCGACCTGGACCGTGCCGTTGACGATGTAGGTGTTGTTTGGCGCGTTCAGCTGGGTGACGTTGAACTGTACTTCGAAGGTCAGCACAGCCGAGGACATCTCCGCGGCCGGCGTGACGGTCATGTTGAGGGACTTGGACCCCCCGGGGTACAGGGTGATGTGGTTCTGATCGAAATCCACCGCCACGTCGGTGTAGCTCTCGGGGACCGAGGTGGGCATTATGACGTAGGGGACGCTGTCGTTGTTGTAGAGCACCCACTCGAAGGTGACGGAGCTTCCGGCGGTGACCTTCTTGTAGGTGTCATCCACGGCGAACAGGTTCACCGGGGCGGCCGAGGAGGGGGGCAGCATTGCCACTAAGAGCATGACGCCGATGAGCAGCAGCGCGACGCGGCCAACGGTCTTCCCTTTCAGCTCCAAGGTTCCGTCCACGAACGGCGACAACGTTCGACATATTATAAGGATTTCCGCCCTGGTCCCGGTGGTAAACCATTAATCGTCATTCGTCCATGGCGGTGGTATGGAGGAGCTCACCTGGGCCAGCCTCGGTTTGGCTATGGCGGTCATGGCGGTGGCGGCGGTGTCCGACTGGCGCACCCGCACCGCCTCCGATGCCCACTGGTACATCCTGGGGTTGGGAGGGGCGCTCCTGCTGGGCCTCCAGCTGTGGACGGACGGGGTGAGCTGGGTTTATTTGGTCTGCCTGGTCCTGATGGCCCTGGTGTTCGTGGACCTGCTGCGGGATAGGCCGGGGATGTTCGAGGACGGATTCCACCCGCTCCCGCTGATATTGTACATGCTGACGATCGTCGCTTACGCCTACCTCAGTCTGGAACATTTCAACGGCGAGCACTACTGGACCCTGGTGACCGTCCCGCTGCTCATCATCTTCTTCTTCATACTCTATCAGCTGGACGTCATCAAAGGGGGGGCGGACGCCAAGTGCTTGATCGCCTTGTCCCTGTGCTTTCCCCTCTATCCGACCCTGGAGGGACTGCCGTTGCTGGCCTTGAACGACCCGGCCATGCTCGAGATATTGCCGTTCCCCCTGTTGGTCCTGTTCAACGGCGCCATACTTACGCTGCTGGTGCCCATCGCCATGCTACTGGTCAACCTGCTGCGTAGGGACCTGCGCTTCCCCCTGATGCTCTTCGGGGTGCGCATGGACCTGGAGGAGGCCAAAAAGAAGCACGTGTGGCCCATGGAGAAGGTGGTGGACGGGCAGTCGCACTCCGTGCTGTTCCCCCGAGGCGACGACGAGGGGGATTGGGAATCGCTGCGCGCCGCTGGAGTGGTGCGGCCGTGGGTCACCCCTAAGGTGCCTTTCCTGATCCCGCTGACCCTGGCCATCCTGTTCTCGCTGCTGGTGGGGAACCTCCTGCTCTACGCCATGGGCGCCTGACCTTACCAAATGATATCCGTCCTGCGCCTGCATTTTTCGCAGAGACCGTTCTTGACGCCCACCGCCTTGGCCTCGAAGCCGGTCCTTTTTATCAGCAACGAACCGCAGCCGGGGCAGTAGGTGTTCTCCCCCTTCTCCGAGGTCATGTTCCCGACATAGACGTACTCCAGCCCTTTGGCCTTCCCCGCGTTCAAGGCCATCTCCATGGTGGAGCATGGGGTGTGGGGCAGATCGCCCAACTTGTAATCGGGATGGAAGCGGGAGAAGTGCACCGGGGTTTCCACCCCCATGCTATCCCGCACCCATTGACAGAACCCCTCGATCTCCTCCTGGCGGTCGTTCTTGGTGGGTATGATGAGATAGGTCAGCTCCACGTGGACGCCCATCTCCTTGGCCGTCTCGCATGCTTTGAGCACCGGCGCGAGCTGGCCCTGGCAGACGCTATGGTAGAACGTCTCGGTGAACCCCTTCACGTCGATGTTCATGGCGTCGATGAGCCCTTTTAGTGAGCGCAGCGGCTCCTCCTGGATGTAGCCGTTGGTCACCGAGACGGTGAACAGACCTTCCTCTTTGCACAGCCGGCTGGCATCCATAACGTACTCGTGCCAGATGGTCGGCTCGTTGTAGGTCCAGGCCACGCCCTCGGAGTCGTGCTGGCGGCACAGTCGGGGTATGTCCTTGGGCGGGACGAAATGCAGTGACAGCTCGTCCAAGCCCACCTGGGCGATGGTGAAGTTCTGGCAGTGCTGGCAGCGCAGGTTGCAGCTGATGCCTCCGAACGAAAGGACCGGCTTTCCCGGCTTGAAGTGGAAAAGGGGTTTCTTTTCGAGAGGGTCAAGATGCATGGAGGACACCTGGCCGTAGCTGAGGGCGTACAGCTTCCCGCCCCGGTTCTCCCGCACCCGGCATATGCCCTTCTTGCCATTGGAGACGAGACAGGAATGTGGGCACAGGCGGCAACGGATGACCTCGCCCTCCCTGTCCCAGAACAACGCTTCCTTCGGTTCAGCGCCGGAAGTGCTCATACCCACGAGGCTCCAGAATGATATTGGAAGGACCGCGCTTAAGCGTATTGACCTTTCCTTCCAGGCAGCGTCCGATGACCGTGACCTCGCCTCCGAGCAGGTCCTTGATGATCGCTAGACCATCTGGTCGTACCGTGAAGAGCAACTGATAGTCCCCGCCCCCGTGCAGCGCTATGGTCTCGGCGTCTTCCGAACACGCTTGCGCCACATTTCGCACCTCTGGGTCGATCGGCAAAGCTTCGACGTCCACCTCGAAGACGACGCCGCTCGCGTCGGCCAGCTCGCGCAACGAGGTGGATATCCCGTCGGAAGTGTCCGTGCAGGAGGTGACGGCACCGCTGGACGATAGCAGGGTTCCCTCCTTGATGCACGGGAGAGGTTCGAATAGCGCCTTGACGGCCTTCGGCGCTTCCAACCCTTTCTCTAAGGCTAGCAGTCCGGCGGAGGCCATTCCGGCGGTGCCGGTCATCAGCAGCAGGTCCCCGAGCCTGGCGCCTTTCCGAGCCAGCAGACCGTCCTTGGGCACCAGCCCCAGTGAGGTGCCAGTGAGGACCAGTTCCGAACATTCCTTGGTGTCCCCGCCCAGATAGTCGGTTCCGAACTGGTCGCAGCAGTCCGCCGCCCCCTGGACCATCTCCTTGACGTTCATTTCATCCAGGTCGGCTGGTAACCCCATGGCCAGTAGCAAGCCCAAAGGCTGCGCCCCCATGGCTGCGATGTCGCTGAGGTTGACGGCCGCGGCCATCCAGCCCTTCTGCCGCCAGGTCATGTTCGGATGGAAGTGCGTGCCCTCCCACAGCAGGTCCGTGCTGACGACCAGATAGCGGTCGCCGATCTCCACTGCCGCGGCGTCGTCCCCCGGACCGAGCCTGGCCGAGGTGTGGAGCATGGAGGCTATGGAACGCACAATCGCCTTCTCCCCGACTTTGCTCAGGCGGGCCATGGACGGTAGAGGGCGGGGAATGGGAATAACCCTTTGCCTTTTTGTGGGAATTCTTTAATACTAATTTAGCCAACGGTGGAACGTATGCGATTGAAGTTGCCATACGGGGAGAAGGGAACGATCGAGGCGGAGGTGCCAGATGTCAATCTGGCCGGGATAGCTGGACCCAATGACGTCTGTGGGTCGGCCAAGGAGATCGATCACGCGCTTTTCCATCCCTGTGGCGGACGCTCCCTGGAATCCTTCCTGGAAGAGGGCGAGGACATCGTTATTATCGTCAACGACGGCACCCGCCCGACGCCCACGGCCAAGGTCCTGGACTCTCTGGCCGAGCGTATGGACCTGCGTTCGGCGCGTTACCTGATCGCCACCGGCGCTCACCGTGGCCCCACGGAGGAGGAACTTAATTTCATCTTCGGACATCATCTGGACAATCTAAAGGACCACATCCTGGTCCACGACGCCCGTCGGTCACCCTGCGTCCATCTGGGCGTGTCCCATAACGGTACGGACATGGACGTGAACGAGGTGGCGGTGTACGCCGACCGCCTCATCATCGTCACCAGTGTGGAACCGCATTACTTCGCCGGCTACACTGGCGGTCGAAAATCCTTTTTGCCCGGGGTAGCCTCCTTCCGCACCATCGAGCAGAACCACCGCCTAGCCATGCGACCGGAGGCCCAGACCTTGGTGCTGGACGGAAACCCGGTGCACGAGGACATGATGGACGCGCTATCGGTCGTCAAGAAGGAGATATTCTCCATCCAAGTGGTGCTGGACCGCCATCAGAACGTTTACCGGGCGGCAGCCGGGGACCTTCACCTCGCTTTCAAGCAGGCGGTGAAATGGGCCGATGAGGTCTTCTCCGTCACCGTCCCTAAAAGGTACGACGCGATCATCACCGTAGCGCCATATCCAATGGACGTCGATCTTTACCAATCGCAGAAGGCCATCGACAACGCCAAATGGGCGGTGAAGGACGGCGGCATCATCGTTTTGGTGTCCATGTGCCGCCAGGGCCTGGGCGATGAGGTCTTCGTGAAACAACTATGCCTGTCCAAGGACAAGCGGGCGGTGCTGGAGGCCCTGCAGCGGGAGTACCGGCTGGGCTATCACAAAGCAGCCAAGGTGGCCGAGGTGATGTGCCACGTCAACATCTGGGCCGTCACCGACCTGCCCCCCCAGACCCTGGACGACATGGACATTCTACCGTTCACGTCGCTGCAGGAGGCGGTGGACGCCCTGTTGGAGCAAAAGCCCAAAGCAGAGATACTCGTTCTGCTGGACGGCAGCGTGACCGTGCCGAAGGTGCGTGAAGATGAGTGAGACGATCGATGCGCCGAACCTGCGCAAGATGAGGAAGGAGCTCATGACCTGCACCTACTGCGGGTTCTGCAAGAGCGTCTGCCCTCCGTTCCAGAAGGTGGGCTGGGACCCCAGCGTCGCACGTGGCCGCATGGTGCTGGCCTACGGCCTTCTGCAGAAAGAGATCCCGGCCGACCCGTCCGTTCTGGAGTACCTTTACCAGTGCACTACCTGCAAGGACTGCGAGCGCAGATGCCCGTCCAAGATCTCCGTGGTGGACGTGGTGGAGAGCGCCCGCCGCGATCTGGTCGCGGCCGGGCACATGCTGCCCCGGCACAAGACCATCGTGGAGAAGGTGGAACGGACCGGAAACGCCTACGGCGAGGGGAAGGACGTCCCGGAGACCCTCGGCTCCAAGCCGCACAAGGCCAAGGTCAGTTATTTTGTCGGCTGCACCGCCACGTATCGGGACAGGGCCCTGGCCGATTCGACGATATCCATACTGAACAAGCTGGGCGAGGACTACACCCTTCTGGACGAGGTGTGCTGCGGCAGCGTCCTTCAGCGCATCGGCGTGGACGAGGACGAAGTGGAAAAGTTGTGGGAGAGAAACGTCAAGGCCATCCGCTCCCTGGGCGTGGAGAAGGTCATATTCTCCTGCGCCGGCTGCTACCGCATGTTCAAGGAGGAGTACCCCAAGAGGTTCGACCTGGGCTTCGAGGTGCAGCACGTCACCGAGTACCTGGCGGGAAAGGACCTGAAGCTCAGACCGTTGAAGGCCACCGTCACTTATCATGATCCATGCCATTTGGGGAGACACTGTGGCGTCTATGACGCTCCGCGCCAGGTGTTGCAGAAGATTCCTGATATCCAGTTCAAAGAGATGCCCCGCAACCGGGACACGGCAGCCTGCTGCGGAGGCGGCGGAGGCGTACGCTCGGCATATCCGGACCTGTCCAAGGCCATCGCCGGGCGGAGGGTGGAGGAGGCGGCTTTCGCCGACCTGCTGGTGACGACCTGTCCCTTCTGCGTGAACAACCTCAAGGCCGGGGCCGAGGGCAAGGACGCTCCGGAGATCGTGGACCTGGTCCAGCTGGTGGACCGGCTGCTGTGAGGTTCCATGCCCCGAGTGCGCGTCTACAGAGATTATTCCGAGGCATTATCTGAGTGGCGCCGCCTGGGTGTGCCAGAGGGTGCGCTGGGGCGCATGGACCTGGCCACCAAGCAGTTCTTCTTCCTGGATGGTGTGACCAAGGAAGAGGCCGCTCCGATCATAGCATCCGTGGAGCAGAAGGGCGGAAGGGGGTTCCGCTGCAAGGGGGAGAGGATGCTCATCGCCCTGACCCCTCTGGCCATTGAAAGCATGATGATGGGGGACGGGGCAATCGAACTAGCAAAGGACCTGTCGCTCTCCTACGGCCGTCGCTTCAACGAGGACCCGCCGCGCTTCGAGTGGTCCGGGGGCTCCCTGGACCTGTCGAGGCCGCGGGTGCTGGGCATATTGAACGTGACCCCGGACTCCTTCTTCGATGGCGGGAAGCACGCGGACCCCGAAGCGGCTATAAAACATGCTTGGCAGATGAAGGATGAAGGGGCGGACGTCATCGATGTGGGCGGGGAGTCTACCCGGCCTGGCTCTCTTCCGGTCTCGGCGGACGAGGAGTGGTCCCGGATCGCGCCGGTGGTCCGCCGGGTGAGCGATGACATAGGTCTCCCTGTTTCCGTGGACACCCGCAGGCCGGAAGTGGCCAGCAAGGCCTTGGCCGTCGGGGCTTCCATCGTCAACGACGTCTCTGGCCTGGAGGCGGGCATGGCCAAGGTGGTGAAGGACACCGGCGCCGCAGCCATAATCATGCACATGAGGGGCCAGCCCAACACCATGCAGCAAGACACACGCTACACGGACGTGGTCGGGGATACCTACGCCTATCTGGAGAAACGGGTCGGCCAGGCGGTGGCCGCGGGGGTCCGCTGGGAAAGCCTGGCAGTGGACCCGGGGCTGGGCTTCGGCAAGGACCTGGACGGCAACCTGCAGATAATGTCCCGGCTGGATGAGTATCGATCCATAGGAAGGCCGGTTCTTTTAGGCGCCTCAAGAAAGACCTTTCTGGGCCGGATATCCGAAGGGGATCCTTCGGAACGCCTGGAAGGCAGCCTGGCCGCGGCCGCGGTGGCCTGCTGGCAGGGTGTACACCTGTTCAGGGTGCACGATGTGAAGGAGACGGTGAGGACGCTCAAGGCGGTGCAGGCCATGATGAGCGGGCGTTAGATCATCATTAAGGTCAGAACGATCAGCGCGACGGCGGCCAGGCCGAAGAAGACCATGTTCCTGTTCCGGACCTTCTTGGCCTCCCCCTCGGCCTTTTGCCGGCAATCGTCCGAGCAATACTCCTGGCCCTCGTCGATGGGCTCGTCGCAGTTCAGGCAGTGGGAGTGTTCCGGTAGCAGGTCCATCTTGTTCCCTTCTTTGAACGAAGTGAAAGGTTGATGATAAGGATTTAGGCCGAACGGGGTCGCAGGAACAGCGAGGATGCCCCGGTGGCCATGACCACCTTCAGGGCGTCGATGACTACGAACGGCAACACTCCGATCGTTATCGCTTCCCAGGCGTTCAACCCCAGGACCAAGGCCAGCTGCAGCGCGCCGACGGCGTATATCACCAGCACGCCCAGGGACATGGCGGCGGCGACCTGCCAGCCGCTCCATTCCCGCCTTCTCTCGACCAGCTCGCCCAGCACGAAGGCGGCTACGAGGAAACCGATCAGGTAACCGCCGGTGATCCCGCTCAGGGCCGCCGCACCGACCGTTCCGCTGAACCAGCCGAAGGAGGCACCCATTCCCAGGTACATTCCCTGGCCGAGAGCGCCGTATCGTCCCAGGACCACCGCGCCAAGCAGCACCACCAGCACCTGCCCGGTGAAGGGGACCGGGGTGAACGGCAGCACGAAGCGCACCTGGGCGGCCAGGGCGGTCAGCAGGGCGAAGAGCGCGGCCGCGGCCACCTTGGTCATGGTCCCGGACCCCTCCCTCCATCTGTACAACGGGGCGGAGGTCGACCGGCGCCAGCCCTCGACCGTGTCAATGACTTGCATGGTTAAAAGTGAACCTCGGCCCGGTTGATATAAGTTTCCCGCCCGGACCAGGCCCCGACCGGTCGATGACAAAGGTTTAATTCCCACTAGGCGGTTTTTGGGGAGCATGTGGAAGGTTTTCGGCGAGGAAGGCGTGATGGTCCAGTTCGGATCTCTGTGGACGGAAAGGATGAGGGAGCTTTCCAAGCGGCGCCGGGACCGGGAACGTTTCCTTAAATTACTGGACCAGGCTGAGATGAGCTATTACCTGGACATCCATCAGAAATTGCATGTTTTCACGATGAGACTGCCCACCAGCTGCACCGTCGAGGACGTGGAGTTCCTGAAGGTCTTCGTCCAGCGGATCATCAAGAGCGTGGAGTATCCCATGGTGGACCTGGACGGGGAAGAGCAGATGGCCGCCCTCATCATCACCGCCGAGGACCCCTCGGACGAGCACAGGGACCGCATGTCCGGCTGGTACAAAATGAAGGCCGAAGTGGACCAGAAGGCCGGCCGGGTCTGATTCAGACGGCCGAGGCCGTCGTTACCATCTTTTCCAGACGTTCCAGCTTCAACCCCGCGTCCGCGGAGTTCTGCACCCTGACCCAGTCCTTGAGCTTGTTCAGGCCCTTCCCGCTATCCAGCACTTCCAAGGCCCGGGCCACGCCCTCGCTGAGCGAGGAGGCGTTGCCGTTCAGGTACAGTATCGGGCCGGCGTTGAGAGCTACGATGTCCCGGCGGGCTCCCTTCTCCTCTCCAGACAGCACCCTGATGAAGCGCAGCGCCTCCTCCTCCCGGTCCAGGCTGCTGAGTATCGACCTCTCCTGCCCGACGGGCAGCCCCAGCTTTTCCGGGGTGACCTCATAGGTGGTTATCTCCCCGTCCTGATGGAACTCCGCCACCATGCTGCGCCCTAGCGTCGACAGCTCGTCCATCCCCCGGGTCCCGCTGGCGTCCAGCCCGTGGGCCACGATGCCTTGGCGATAGCCGATCTCCCGCATGGTCCTGGCCAGCGGCAACACCAGGTCGGGCGAGTATACCCCGCGCACCCCGATCTCCGGCGAGGCCGGGTTGGCCAGGGAACCAGCCACGTTCAGTATGGTGCCGAAACGGATCTGCGAGAGGATGCGGTAGAGGGCCTGCGGGTGCACCTTGGCGCTCATGCCGTTGAAGAGGCCGATGCCGGCCACCTCCACGCTGCGCTTGACCACCGACGGCTCGCACTCCACGTCCACGCCCAGGGTCTCGGCGATGTCCACTATGCCGCACCGGGATGTTATGGCTCTGGCTCCGTGCTTGGCCATGTACACGCCGTCAGCGGCGGCCACGACCGAGGCCAGGGTGCTCACGTTGAAGGTCTTTATGCGGTCCATTCCGGTGCCGCAGTTCTCCACCAGGGGGGCGGGGACCTCCGGCCTGACCTTGACCGTGTCGATCTCGTATATGGCCTCCCAGCTGCCGGCTATCTCTTCCGGGGAAGCACCCACAGCTGTCAACGCGGCCAGGAAGGCTCCCTGCTGCAGGTCCGGCTGCCGGTTCAGCAGCACTTCCCGGAACATGTCCCGGGCATGCTCGCGCCCGATGTGCTCTCCCCTGATCAGCGCGTCGACCTTGGCTCCGAAATCCTTCAGCTCGTTCTCCATATGCAACACCGTTCGTCAGATCTTTATGACGGCCTTCATACCCTTCCTCGACGAGGCGTGCTCGAAGGCCTGTTCCGCCTGTTCCAGAGAAAAAGTTCCGGTGATGAGCCAGCCTGTGTCCAGACCGCCTTCCCTCAACAGGTCCACCGCCATCCGGCCGTGCCGGCTGGAGTTGCCGTAGCTGCCCACCAACGTCAGTTCCCGGTAGTGCATGTCTCGGACGTTCACGGGCAGCGGCGAATCCGCTTTCCGAGGGCCGGAGAAGACACACAACCTCCCACCATATGCCATCAGGGAGATCACGCCCTCGTCCAGTCGGACCTCCGGGGTGCACGGGATGATTACGTCCACCCCTTCGCCGTTGGTCTCCTCCATCACCATCTTCCGCACATCCCCGGGCGTGGCGATCCGGTCCATGAGCCTCTTCGGCGCTTGGTCCAAGCGCTGCGGTTCGACCTCGGTCATCAGGACCTTCCGGGCCCCGCGGTGCCGGGCCAGAAGGGCGTTGAGGCCGCCCATGGGCCCTCCGCCCATTATCAGAACCGAGTCCCCTTCGCCCACTTGTAATTTATCCTGGGCGTTGATGCAGCAGGCCAGCGGTTCGGCTAGGGTCAGAAGGCAGGGATCGGCGTTCCCGATAGGTACCAAGCATGATGTGTCCTTCACGGCCAGCAGCTCGGCCATCCCCCCGTCCACGTTGAAGCCCATGATGCCGATGTCCGGACAAAGATGGTCGTCGCCGGACCGACAATGTCGGCATTTACCGCAGACCTTGCCCGGCCAGACCTGGACCCTGTCGCCCACTTTCAAAGGTGAAGTGGTATCGTCCATCACCATGATCTCGGCGGTGACCTCATGTCCAGGTATGCGGGGATAGGTGAGGGCCTTGTGCCCATGCTCCAGCATCTTGACGTCGGTGCCACAGACGGCGCAGGCGAGCACCTTCAACAATGCTCCGCCTTGCGGGCAATTCGGGTCCGCCACGTCGGTGACCTCCAGAACGCCGGGCGATTGCATCAATGCCGCTATCATCTGCTCACCTAGGACTTAGTTGGATATATCATCCAATTATATAACTGATGTGAACCCCCATGCTTGGCCTGCACGCGCGGCTGGACCGGTGAAATCATTTTTATTTCCGGGAGGCTTTGTCCGACCGTCGTAGGAAGGGATGGGATGAGGCACGCGGAACGAGAGATAACCGACCTAGCCGAGATCGAGGAAATCATCAAGAAGGCTGAGGTCTGTCGCCTGGGGATGGTGGACGACGGCGAACCGTACATCGTGCCCATGAACTTCGGTTACCGCAAGAGCGTCCTCTACTTCCACTGCGCCAAGGAGGGTAAGAAGCTGGACGTCCTCCGCAGAAACCCGCAGGTCTGCTTCGAGCTGGAGGGCGAGGCACGTCTGGTCCCGGGGGAGACGGCCTGCAGATGGTCCAGCAGCTTCCGCAGCGTGATCGGGTGGGGAAAGGCCATGATAGTGCTGGACGAGGCAGGGGTGAAGGAGGGGCTGATGGTGATCATGGACCATTACACCCCCGGTACGAACGACTTCGACCCCCGCTCGCTCTCTTTGACCGCGATGATCCGGGTGGACGTGGAGCGGATGACCGGGAAGCGCTCTAAGTGGTGACCTTGACCACCTTTCCGCCGTAGCGTTCCACGATGAACTCCTGAAGGGGCAGCTGCTTCCCGCTGCGCTTGAGGGCCTCGTGCACCAGGTGCTGCAGTCCACCGCAGCAGGGAACGTCCATGCGGATCAAGGTGAGGTCCTTTATGTCATTGCCCTTGAAAATTCTGGCCAGCTTCTCCACGTAGGCCTGGAAATCGTCCAGCTTGGGGCAGCCGATGATGGCCACCCTGCCGGCGATGAAGTCCCTCTGCACGTTCCCCAGGGAGAATCCGGTGCAGTCGGCGGCTATGAGCAGCGACGCCCCCTTGTACGCCGGGGTGACCTCTGGGGATAGAGCAAGCTGGATGGGCCAGTTCCTGAGCTGGGAAGGATTATCACCGCCGGCGACCGGAGCCGCGGGCATGATCATCATGGGCCGGGAGCTGCTGCAGGAATGCGGTTCTTCCTTCTGGCCCGAGGCCACGTGCTCCTTGGCCGCCTCCTCGTCGAACGGTTCCGCCTCCCTTTCCTCGATGGTAAGGGCGCCCTCGGGGCAATGTCCCAGACAGGCCCCCAGGCCGTCACAGTACATGTCCTTGACCACCTTGGCCTTGCCGTCCTTTATTACGATGGCGCCCTCGGCGCATGATAGCACGCACTGCCCGCAGCCGTTGCACTTCTCCTCGTCGATCTTGATGATCTTGCGCTTGACCTTTGACATGGCAGGCAATGATTCTTGCTACTTGTTTATGGCCTTTGCCCCGTGGCTCACAAGCGGTACGAAGATGATGCTCGAAGGTCGATCACAGAGATGGTTAGATGCCTGCTCACGAAACCGTTTCGTGCCATCTTACACGTACTTTTCCCGGTACCTCAGCAGCTCCCTCCAGAACACGGGGGTGAACAACACGAGCACTGAGATGAATTCCAGACGACCGGCCCACATGGTGAATATCAGCACTATCTTGGCCATGTCCGGGAGCACGCCATAGGTACCGTAAGGACCAAGGATGCCGATACCTGGGCCGGCATTGGATAGAGTGGCCACAGCTGCGCTGATGGAAGTGGTCGGATCAACACCAAGGAGCATGAGGGCGACCACGGCCGCCAGGGCGGTGGCGAAATAGCACATGACCATAGCTATGACCGACGAGAGCGCTTCCTGGCTCAGCGGCCGACCGTCCATCTTGATGGTGAATATGGAACGCGGATGGACCGTTTTATGAAGGGTGGAAGAAATGAACTCTTTTGATAAGTAGAATCGAGCGGTCTTGATACCACCGGCCGTGGAACCAGTGCTGCCACCGATGACCATTAGAGCCAACAATAGGAAGACGATCGATTTCTCCCAGGTCACATAATCGGCGGTGGCGAATCCGGTACAGGTGAGAACGTTAACCACCTGGAAACCGGATATACGTAGAGCGCTCTCGATCGTAGTGAAAGATGGATCTCCCCATTTCATGATAGCGATCACTAACGTGCTACCGACTGCCAGGAGCGTATATAGTTTGAACTCGGAGCTTTTCATGTACACTCCCGGGTTCTTTATTGTGATGGCCTGATAATGCAGATAGAAGTTAACTCCGCCTACGAACATGGAAAATATTACGATCCATTGTACTTCCCCCGAATAGAACGCGATGCTCGCACTATGCGTGGAGAATCCACCAGTGGCCAATGCGGAGAACATTACACAGAGAGAATCGAACAGATCCACTCCGGCAAGGAGTAGGAGCAGCACAATAATTATTGATAATAAAATATAGATGTAGTGGAACTTTTTCGCCTCTTCTTGTATGCGCATGGAAAAGTTCTGCACGTCCAGCCCTGGGAACTCGTTCTTGAAGAGGTTGCGGCCGCCGACCCCTAGCATGGGGAGGATGGTCACGAAGACCATGATGATTCCAGCGCCCCCAAGCCAGTTCGTGAAGCTCCTCCAGAACAGTATGCTCTTAGGCCAGGACTCGATACTTGCAATACTGGGTGTGAAACCTGTGGGCGTACCCATGATGGTCGACCCTGTGGTGGTGAACCCACTCATGGTCTCGAAAATGGCGTCGATAACCCCCATGCCGTGCATGATGTATGGTATCGCTCCCACAATGGAAAGGACCAACCATCCGGTGGAAACCACGAACATCCCCTCCGTGGTTCGGGTTGTCTCCGGCGCCCGGTAACGCAACAGCAACAATATCCCGACTGAGAAGGAGAGGAGTATGGGGAAGACCCAGGGGCGCAGGTCCTCGTGATAGATCACGGAGACGATGAACGGGACTAATAGCGCTATGGCCATGTAGATCATTAGTAACCCGTAGATATGTGGTATGGCGCTCTCCTTGCGGGCGAACTTGTCGAATATGGCCTCGATGTCTACGTTGAGGCGATCGAAGGAGTAGGCCAGGCGCCCGAACCCCCTGCGAAGCTTCTCGTAGTTGCTGGTCATGGCCCTTCCCTTAAATTCCCATAGGTATGTTGACCTTGAACATCCACTCCAGCTTGGCGATGGCCGATTGCATGGCGTAGATGAAGACCTTATCCCCTTCCTCGATCACAGTATCGGGCGTGGGTATGATTGCCCTCTTGTCTTTGACCACCAAGGCAATGGACGACATCTTTGGCATTTCGATCTCGCTGATCTTCTTATCGATGATGCGGCAGCCGGGCAAGACCTTGAGGTCGAAGAACTCTTCGGAGAACTTCTCCAACAGGAGCATGACCTCGTAATTGTGCACCGTCTCCTTGATTATCTCGTTCGCCACCACATGATAGTAGCCCACGGCGGCGTCGATGCCGGTCATGTTGAAGATCTCCTCGTATTCCCTTTTTGAATATCGGGATATGACCTTGGAGACCCCTAGGTGCTTTCCGATCAGGGAGGCCAGCAGGTTCTCCTCCTCGTTATCTGTGGCGCAGATTAGCACGTCGGCCATGCTCACGTTCTCGTTGCGCAGGACGGAGGGGTCGGAACCGTTATCGTTTATAATGACCGTGCGGTTCAGCTTCTTGGCCAAAATACGGCATCTGTCCTCACTGTTCTCAATCAATTTGACAGACAATTTCTCCTTCTCTAACATCATGGCCAGGTGCTCGCCGACTATGCCTCCACCAATGATGATCACGTCCCTCGGTTCGCGGACTATGCCTAGCAATCGGTTGAACTCCTCTATGGCCTTTTCCTTGCCGACCACGGTGACCTCGTCACCTTTCATGAGAACATCATTGCCGGACGGCACGATGATCTGCTTTCCACGATGGATGACGAGTATTTTGCATTCGTCGGGAATTGAAAGCTCCCTGAACGGGACCATGATTATTTTATCGTTCTTGCCCGTCACCTTGAACATTGCCAGTTCGGCACCTAACGAGGGGATGCTCTCGCATCCGATGGCGTTCTCCATGAGGGCGATGCGATTGAGCTTGACGGCGGTGAGGTATTCTGGGGAGATTATGTGGTCCACGTTCAGGAACTTGGAGACCATGGCCCCCTCGATGTAGTCGGGGTTCCTCACCCTGGCCACGGTGATCACCTTGGGGTTGATCTGCTTGGCCATCATACAGGTGAAGATGTTTGTCTCGTCTCGTTCCGTGACGGCTAGGATGAGATTGGTGTCCTCGTCAATGACCTCTTTGAGGACCTTGGGGCTGGCTCCATTACCATTGAGCGCACCTACATTGAGGTGGTTCACCACGTAATCGTAACGCTTGATATCGTCCTCGATGACCATCACAGAATGCTGCTTGGAAAGCATCTTGGCGACAGTAAAGCCGACATTGCCCGCTCCCACTACAATTACATGCATCCATCAACACCCCGAACGATCGATATATCCTGGATTTAATAGAGAATGGCATACTGAATAAAGAAGGTATTGCCACTTAGTAGGATTCAGTGCAGGGAATATGGGCCTTCAATTCATTAGTACATAATTAAAAGAAATAGTGGTGGGCCCGTCCGAATTTGAATCGGAGTCACCTGCACCCCAAGCAGGAAGGATTCCAAGCTACCCCACGGGCCCATTGTAAAGGGGTGTTAAATGGTTTATCCCAGGGGGATCAGCTCACCGAGCAGGTCCGAATGGGATATGATCATACGGCGGCAGCAGTACCGTTTGATGCCCAGATCGTCGAGCACTTCCTGGGGGTCCTCCCCCATCTGCACCCTCTTGACGAAGGTCTGGTAGGAGCTCCCTACCACCTTGCCACACGTGAAGCATCTAACTGGTATTATCATTTCTGCTCACCTGTACGATTTTTGCCTCTTCTTCCTAGCGCCACGACCCAGCGGTTTCTTCGGGAGCTTGCGGCGGACGTCGCTGATCAGCAGGGACCTGTCAAAGTGCTTGAAGGCCAGCTTCAGTTCCTCGTCCTGGTAGTACTCCACGATGGCCTTGGCGATGGCGGTGCGGGTGGCCTCGGCCTGACCCATTACGCCTCCGCCAGCCACGCTGACGTCGATGTCGACCTTGGCCGCCTTCTCCGGCACCAGGGTCAAAGGCTCGGCCATCTTCAGCCGGGCCAGCTCAGGGGTGACGATCTCCAGGGGCACGCTGTTGATGCGCACCTTGCCGGTGCCTTCGCGGGCTACCGCGCGGGCCACTGCCGTCTTCCTCTTTCCACTGGTATTGACAACTTCGGACATATCACTTCACTCTCGAGCCCAGGAATTCAGCTATCTGACTGAGCGTGACATACTGGGTCAGCCCGGTCTTGATTGCGACGTCAACTTTCTCCTTCTTCTGGTCGGCCAGTTCTTTCGGCACGCCCACGTAGACCTTCAGCCTCTTGTAGGCTTCTTTGCCAGAGGTCTCCTTCCAGGGCAGCATGCCCCTTACGGTCCTCTTCATGATGAGGTCGGCGCGGCGGGGGAAGAACGGTCCGCTCTTGACGTTACCGCAATCCTTCTTTTGCTTATATGAAGCGAGCACGGAGTCGCGGTCGCCAGTAATGATGATCTTCTCGGCGTTGACGATTATTATCTCTTCGCCCTTCAGGATGCGCTTGGCGACTACAGATGCCAGCCTTCCTGCGATGTGGTTCTCGGCGTCGATTATGGCCATGTAATCACCTCATTATCTTGACCCCGGTCCCCTGAGGCATTTCCTTCACCAGCTCCATGAGAGTGAGGTTCCTGCCTCCGGCTGCCTCGATCTTGATCTTGGCGGACTCGGAGAAGCCGTAGGCGGCTACGGTCAACTTCTTGCTCAACGTTCCCGACCCCAACACCTTACCGGCCACGACGACCACGTCGCCTTCGGAGGCGTATCGCTCCAGCTTGCTCAGGTTGACCTCGGACCAATTGGCCTTGGCCTTTTCCAACTTCAGAGCAATGTCTCGCCAGATCCCTACCCCGCTGGACCTCGACTCCGTCTTGAGGGAGCTTATGAGGGCCAATAGGTTAGGGTCAGTCTTTGCATTTTTCATCTTCTGACTCTCCCGACATTGGTAAGCCCCTCTAATATGGAGGGGTATTATATACCTTTGCCATCGAAAGCCTCTGATAAAATGAGATAAAAATAAGATGCTGGCATGTCATCGTTCGTGCACGTTTCCAAGCTGCCGATATGAACCGGTAGATATTGATACCTTCGGGCCATTATCATCACCTTGGAAAGGCGGCTACATATAATATTAACGCGATTAAATTTAATTTTAATAGTTCTTATATATGTCATTTAACATATCCTTTAGTTCGCTCGGGGTTATCGATGATTCGTTTTGGTCCAGCTGGCATTCCGCTTTCTTGTAAGGGTCGCACTTTGAAGGATGGTATCGAGGACGTGCACGGGCTCGGCCTCAATGCTATGGAGGTCCAGATGGTCCGGGTAAATGTCATGCTCCGGTCCCCGGACGATGAAGATGTGGGAAAGACCCTCCGGGAACTGGAGAACGACCTGGTCGTGGAGATCCACCGGAAGAAGGGCAAGAAATCGGTGCAGATCACCAACCTGGACGAGAAGATCAAGGAGGACGACACGCTCATAAGCCTCTCCTCCGGACTGGTTCAGAACTTCCATGAACTGGCCAGCCTGGGCCTGATGGGTAGCGAGCTGGACGTGGCGCTTTCCATGCACACACCGTACTACATCGACCTGGCCACAGACACCGAGCTCACCAGAAAGAGCATGGACTCCATCCGCTGGGCCGGCCTGCTGACCCAGGAGATGGGCGGCAACATGGTAGTCTCCCACATGGGGCTCTACGGCAACCTGAGCCACCGGGAGGCCACCGCCGCCATCACCGACCGGCTGGAGGAGATCGTGGCCTGGTGGGACAAGAACAAGATCACCCCCAAGCTGGGACTGGAGACCTCCGGCCGCAAGGAGGTGTTCGGCGGCCTGGACGAGATTTTGGAGCTGTGCGACAAGCTGGACCACGTCGTTCCGGTGGTCAACTTCGCCCATCTGCACGCTCGTACCAACGGCATGCTCAGGGAATCGGAGGACTTCGCCGAGGTCTTCGACAAGGTCAGCAGCTACGTCGGCGACCTGCATTACACTCACTTTTCGGGCGTGGAGCACGAGGGCGGCAACGAGCGCCGGGTGACCCCGATCAAGAAGGGCGACCTGCGTTTCGAACCGATGGCCGAGTATCTGGCGGAAGCCAACCCCAACTCGGTCATAATTTCCAGCTCCCCCTTGCTGGAGCACGACGCCATGTACATGAAGGTCATCTACGAGCGTGTGCTGACCAAGAAGATATCCAAGGACACCAAGGTCAAGAAGCCCAAGGGCGGCAAGGACGAGGATGAGGATTGAAGGACACCACCGTCTACATCCTGGAAGAGGTCAAGCGGACCATCGAGAAGGTGGACGAGATCGTCATCTCGCAGATCATTGAGGCCCTAGCCTCCTCGCCCAAGATATTCATCTACGGGGTGGGACGGTCCGGATTGGTCGGCAAGTCCTTCGCCGTGCGCCTAGTGCAGATTGGGCTGAACGTACACTTCGTCGGTGACACCACCACCCCCATAGTGGAGAAGGACGATCTAGTGTTCATCATATCCAACACCGGGGAGACCATGTCCGCGGTGCAGACCGCCAACATCGTGCGCCGCATCGGCGCGGTGGTCATAACGATCACTGGAAGCCGTCATTCCAAACTGGGCATCGCCAGCAACATAGTCATGGAGCTGGTGCAGCCCCGGGACGATCAGAAGAAGCGCATGGCCCCCCTGGGAACGATCTTCGAGCTCTCCAGCATGGTCATGCTTGATTCCATGGTCCCTCTGCTCATGCAACGCCTGCAACAGGACGAGACCTCGCTGAGGCGCCGGCACGCTATCTGGGTGTGAGCTAATCGCTTAGCTTACGGGACCTGACGCTCTCGCCGTAATAGGGATTCTGGAACTCGTCCCAGTAGACCATGAACTTGCGTCGCCGCACCTCTCCTTTTTTCAGGCAGAACGCGTCCATCTCCCGGTGTATGGGGTCAACGACCAACGCGGTGTGGTAAGGCCGGTCGAACATCCCACTTTGGGTGGCGATGTCCGTCGAGGAGAGGAAGCATCTGTGACCGGGATGGGAATGGTACCAGCCCACCAGCACGTAGCGGAAGCGGGCGCATTCCAGCGAGGCGAAGAGGGTCTCGAACCCCTCCGGGTCGAACCTTACGCTGACCGAGGTGGCCTCCAGGTCGGTGGTGGCCACGTCCCGGACCACGGTGTACTCCCGGCCTTCGAAGGTGAACACCTCCCCCAAAAGGAAGCCCATCACCTCCAAGCCTTCCTTGACCTTGCTGAGGGCGTGGTTGCGCACCTTCTCCTCCGCCGTCTTGAACAGGAACATCTCCGCCCCCTCTTTTTCTGAATATAGGGGACGGCCCTCCTCGGGCAGCCACTTGTGAGGCAGGGTTCGCTCGGACGAGGGCGGGGGCATCTCCTCCACCTCCATGTCCTTCCCTCCGAGGATGACCGGCGCACGCTTCAACGGCGCACCACCTTGGGGGAGGTCGGAATCACGATGGGCAGCGCCCGTTTCGGGCTCGTGTTGAAATATTGGGCGGCGGCCGTGCAGGTGTCAGTGCCGAACGGGCTGCCCCCGTTAGGAGAGATGAGCAGGGACTCCAGGCCCTTGATGAACGTGGACAACGTAGAATTGAAGGACCAGTCCGACAACAGCTTGATGCAGACGTGGCCGCCGTCCTCGGGCATCATGATGTTGGGATGAAATATGGGGGTCTTCCAGATGACCAGCGGTTTCTCGAAAGGATATTCTCGGCCGATGATCAGCTGCAGTTGGTGATGATATCGGTAGGCGAGCTTCCCGTTCTCCATGATGGGACCGGGGGTGCGCTCCAGGGTTATGTCCACCTTCAGCGGGAAGGAGGTCAGGTGCTCCTCGCCCAGGTCGAAGTCGGTCGGGAGGAAGCTTTGGCAGGCCTCCAGTTCGTTGCGCATCCTTATGAACAGTATCTCGAGGGGCAGGGTCATTTGTTCCCGCCTTCGGGGTCCGGGATCAGCTCCAGCTCCTCGTTGGACTGCAGGTCCAGGTCCTGGACCTTCTGCTGCCCCCGAAGAAGCCGGCGTCCCTTGCGGACGACGTAGGCGCCGGGATCCTTCTCCCAGAATGCCGAAACGCCTTCGATGATCTCTTCCACGGTGTTCTCCGTCTCCAGTTCCATGTCCACCGTAGCCCCGGTCTCCGCGTTCCTTACCCTTACTCTTACCACCATTGTAATCCGCTGGTCAATCTTTGGGAATCATGTATAATCCTTTCCATTAGAATCAACATTATGATAATGGCGCGGTCAGATGGACCGGGCATTCGGGGTCCCGGTCCAAGGTGAGGGTCTCGCAGTTCCCTGTCAGTCCATCGTAATAGACCGTGTTACAGACCACGTCCTTTCCGGAGAGCAACTTGACCGCCTCCCGGACCTGCATGGCGGCGATGACGCTGGTGGTGGTTATCTCCGCTGCCATCTTGGGCTGGTAGAACACCGTGTCCTGTCCGGTGCAGCTGAACCTCCGTTCCATCACCTTGTAGTGGCTGCGATTCATGGAGCATTGCAGGCAGGGGGTCGATGGGGGGACCACCACCTGCACTCGGCCCCGGAAGCCGTCCGTCCCTCCGTCGATGTAAGGGACGCCGGCGTGGTAGGAATTGGCGTTGAGGTGCAGACGGGCGGCCACGTTGTCCAAGCACCCGAGGATCACGTCGTAGGCTGCCATCTCCTTCGGCCCCAGAGATTGCACCGTCCCGAACAAAGGTCTGACCTCGGACGAGGGATCGAGCTCCCTGGCCCTCTCCGCCACCAGATCGGACTTGCCCCTTCCGGTGGACTGGTCCCCCTCGCGAAATAGAACGCAGCGGTTCAGGTTGGAGCGGACCACGCGGTCCATGTCCAGCACGTCCACGTGCTGGAAGCCGAAGAGCACCAGGTCCTTGACCGCCTCGTTGCCCAGGGCTCCGGCGCCGACCACCAGCACCCTCGATCCCTGCACCCTCCCGATGTCGACCCAGTCGATGCGTCTGGTCCGGTCCAAGCGGTCGGTGTCCACGTCCCCGGGGCGGATCAGGGCGTCCATGGGCACCAGCATGCTGCTCCAGCCTATAAGAACTGAACAGCACCGATTTACATTTTGATAATGAGTGAATTATTGACTGGTCAGTAATCTCATATATACTGCAGGTCAGATGTGTGGTGGATAGAAATGGCCTCTCGCAAGAACAAGGATAAGAAGAAGAACAAGCCGGTGACGAAGGCTGAAGCGCCCGCCTCAAAGCTGGAATCATCCTCCTCTTTCCTGAACCGGGAGATCAGCTGGATCGGGTTCCATCGCCGTATACTCGAGGAGGCTTTGGATGAGCGGCACCCCCTTCTGGAGAGGGTCAAGTTCCTGGCCATCTGCGGCAGCAACCTGGACGAGTTCTTCATGGTGCGCGTGTCAGGGCTCAAGAGGCAGCTCAAAAAGGGGGCGCTGGAATTCCCGCCGGACGGCCTGACGCCTCTCGAGCAGATGGAGGCCATCAACCGCGAGCTCCTTCCTCTGTTAGAGGCACATGGCACCTGCTGGTACGACGACCTTCTGCCCAAGCTGAAGGCCCAGGGCATACTGGTGCACCGCATAGGGGACCTGGACCGGGGCCGTCGGGAGGGGCTGCGGGACTTCTTCGAGCGCATGATCTTCCCGGCGCTGACGCCACTGGCCCTGGACTTCAACCAACCTTTTCCGTTCATCTCCAACCTGAGCATAAACCTGGCCGTGGTGGTCCGGCACCCGCAGAGGGGCGAGCGCTACGCCAGGGTCAAGGTCCCCTTGGACCTCTTCCCCCGCTTCGTTCCCTTGCCGGAGAATGGTCCGGGACGGGTACAGGACTTCGTCCTACTGGAGGACCTGGTGGCGGACAACCTGGACCTGTTGTTCCCGGGGATGAGCATCAAGGAGGCGCACACCTTCCGCATCACCCGGGACGCGGACATCGAGATAACCACGGACGAGGCTGAGGACCTGCTCACGGCCATCGAGGAGAGCGTGGAGACCAGAAGGATCGGCTCCCCCACCCGCCTGGAGGTGGACAATGACATGCCAGAGAAGATGGTCGAGCTGTTCACCAACAAGCTTGGCCTGCATTCTCTGATGGTCTTTCGTTCGCACGCTCCGTTGGCCCTTACCACCTTCTGGGACCTGATGGCCATAAACCGTCCCGATCTGAAAGATAACCCCTTCCTTCCTTACGTGCCGCCGGAGCTGGTCCCGGAGAAGGACCTCATGACCGCCGTGGACCATCGGGACCGGCTGTTCTACCATCCCTATGACAGCTTCGTGCCCCTGGTCACCTTCCTCAAGCAGGCGGCCCACGACCCCCAGGTGCTGGCCATCAAGATAACCCTATACCGCATCGACAAGCATTCTCCCATCATCGATGCCCTGATGGAAGCGAGGGAGAACGGTAAGGCCGTGGCCGCGGTGGTGGAGCTCAAGGCCCGCTTCGACGAGGAGAACAACATCGTTTGGGCCCGGGCCTTGGAGCAGGCCGGGGTGCACGTGGTGTACGGACTACTGGATCTTAAGGTCCACGCCAAGCTCCTCCTGGTGGTCAAGCGCAAGGGCGACGATATCGTCCGCTACAGTCACATGAGCTCCGGGAACTACAACGCCCAGACCGCGCGGATCTATGGGGACATCGGATACCTGACCAACGATCCGGACATCGGCGCGGACGTGGCCGACCTGTTCAACTACCTGACTGGGTACGCCCACAAGGACCGATATCGCAAGTTGCTGGTGGCCCCGGTGACCCTTAAGCAGGAGATCATCGCTAAGATAGACCGCGAGGCCCAACGGCACCTAGAGCATGGGGACGGTTACCTGGCGTTCAAGCTCAATGGACTGCTGGACAAGGAGGTGGTCCAGGCGCTGTACCGGGCCTCGAACGCCGGGGTCCGTATCGATCTCAACGTGCGCGGGCTATGCGCCCTGCGGCCGGGGGTGAAGGGGCTGAGCGAGAACATCCGGCAGAGCAGCATAGTGGGCCGGTTCCTGGAGCATGCCCGCATCTACTACTTCAGGAACGGCGGGGAGGAGGAGGTCTTCCTGGGAAGCTCGGACCTCATGCCCCGCAACCTGAACAAACGTGTGGAGGTCCTGTTCCCAGTGCTGGACGAGAGCTACAAACGGATGCTGGTGGACGTCATATTGCCGATCCACCTGCGGGACAACGTGAAATCCCGGGACATGCTCCCCGACGGCACCTACGTCAAGCGCAAGGCTCGGAAGAACGAGGAAAAGGTCGATTCCCAGGATTGGCTCATCCGGAACCGCGGATGCTGGCACAAGGAGGGATGATCTTGGGACGGGATGAGCTGTGCCAGTTCGGCCGTCAGGCCGCCCGGGAACGCCTCGACGCCCTGCTGGAGGAGGTCGAGGGGGTCCACCAGGGGGAGGACATCGAGCACGTACACCGCATGCGCGTGGCCTCCCGGCGCCTGCGTTCTGCCCTGAGGATATTCGGAGATTGCTTCAAGGGGAAGAAGGGCAAGCGTTGGCGGCAGGCGGCCAAGGAGGTCACCACATCCTTGGGGCAAGCCCGGGACCTGGACGTGCAGATCGATTTCCTCAGCGGGATGGAGGGGGCCGAGGACCTCCAGCCCCTGATAGCGCACCTGAAGGAGGGGCGGACCGCAATGCAACCGGCGATATGCGCCCTCATGGACCAGCTATCAGATGGCAGCCCGCTGCTGGAACTGAAGGTCGAACTGGAGGGAGGGGAGGATTGGAACGGACCGCCTGCCGCCCTGCGCCCCTACGCCTATACCCACGCGGCCGTGGCCGTGGAGGAGCTCTTCGAGCACGCCCATTCCGTCCCGGTCTACAGCGACTGGCAGGGACATCACGCCCTGCGCATAGCGGCGAAGAGGCTGCGCTACGCGCTGGAGGCCTTCAGGAAAGCTTACGATGACGGGCTGGACGAGGAGCTGCGCGAGCTGAAGAAGATGCAGGACGTGGTAGGCGAACTGCACGATTGCGACATCTGGCTGCAACGGATCCCCCTCCTGAGGAAGGAGCTCCCCGCTGTAGAAGGGGCGTTGGACCACTTACAGGTGCGACTGGAGGGACGGCGGAAGGAACTGCACGGGCGGCTCATGGAGACCTGGTACGCCCTGACCCAGGAGCGCTTCTTCTATCGCCTGCTGGAGAAGCTGAAGGGGCATGGCCAGGAGGAGGTCTGCCCGGTCAATGTGGCCTTGATCTCCGACGTGCACGGGAACGCAGCGGCGCTGCGAGCGGTGCTGGCCCACGCCCGGGACCGCGGGGTCTCAGCCATATTGCACGCTGGCGATGCCGTGGGCCTGCCAGAGCCGGACCTGGCCATAGACATGCTGCGGGGGGCGGACGTTATGAGCGTCTCCGGCAACATGGACCGCGATGCGCTCGAGGCCCGACAGAGGAAGACGAGCGCGGACGCCCAGCTCGGCTCGTTGGTAGACGCCATGAAGGAAAGGAGCTGGGATTGGATTGAGTCCCTGCCTAAAGAGGTGCGCCTGGACATCTGCGGTCGCACCCTGTTCATGACCCACGCCGCCCCCGACGACGAGCAGGACAAGCTGCTCCCCGGCACCCCTGAATCGCGCCTCGAGGACATCGCCCAGGAGGTCAAGGCGGACGTGATAGTCACCGGCCATTCCCATGTACCCATGGAGAGGGAGGTGTCCCGCACCCTGTTCGTTAACCCCGGGAGCGTGGGCCGACCCAGGAACGGGCCCAAGGCCTCCTACGCCACCTTGACCTTCCCTGAGCTGCAGCTGCAGCACCATCTGGTGGAGTACGACGCCAGCGGGACGGCCGAGGAGGTGCGGACGTTGGGACTGAACGACCTGGCTGAGGATATCGCCCACGGGCATCAGGATGATCGGACGGTCGCGGTGGGCGAATGGGCCATGTCCCTGCACCCGGACCAGGTGCACGTGGAGCAGGTGAGGACCATGACCATGCTTCTCTTCGACCAGACCCACGGGCTGCACCGGCTGAAGGAAGGCGACCGTGAGCTGCTGGAGCTGGCCGCCCTGGTGCATGACGTGGGATGGAGCCAGGGCAGAGAAGGCCATCAGAGGCGCTCCTTGGACCTGGTCATGAAGGCCGACCTGCCTTTGGACTGCCGGGAGAAGATGATCGTAGGCTGCGTGGCCCGCTATCACGGAACGCGAGCCCCGCGGGACACCGACCGGGTGTTCAGGGACCTGAAGGAAGGCGAGCGGAAACGGGTCCGCAAGATGTCCGCGCTGCTGGCGCTGGCCGACTCATTGGACCGGGGGCATGATTCCCGGGTCGCCGGTGTCTCCATGGCCGTGGGGAGGAAGGAGGTCCGGCTGCAGCTCAAGGGCGTGGGGACCTTCGAACTGGAGAGGGAATGGGTGGGGCGCAAGAAAGGGCAGTTCGAAAGGGCGTTCAAGAGGAGGGTCCGAATTGGCCAATGAGGTGGACAAGGGAAAGGTGGTGGCCTTTCTGGACGTTGGTACCAACTCCGTCCGGCTCCTGGTGGTGCGCATCAACCTCAACCGCTCGTACACCGTCATAAGCGAGCAAAAGGAGATGGTGCGGCTGGGGGAGACAGAGTTCCAGGACGGGCTGCTGAAGGAGAATGCCATAGAGAGAGCGGTGAGGGTGTTGAAGAACTTCTGCGACCTCTCGCGCACCTACGGGGCGACCGAGTTCGTGGCCATGGCCACCTCCGCCACCCGCGAGGCCTCCAACCGCATGGAGCTGATCGAGCGGATGAAGGAGACCACCGGCGTGGAGCTGAAGATCATCTCCGGGCTGGAGGAGGCGCGGCTGATCTATCTTGGAGTGTCCAGCGGACACCATCTCGGTCGGAAGACCGCCCTTTTCGTGGACATCGGCGGGGGCAGCACCGAGCTGATCCTCGGTGACCAGAGGGAATACACCTACCTAGAGAGCATGAAGGTGGGGGCCATCCGCCTGACCGCCATGTTCGTCAAGAAGCCTGAGGGGTCGGTTTCTGACGAGACCCTCAGCAAGATGCGCAAGTACATCAAGAGCTCGCTGGTCCGGGCGAAGAAGGAGATCTTGCAGAACAAGGTGGGCCTGGCCTTCGGCAGCTCGGGCACCATCATGAACCTGGGGGACATCCTTGCCAAGCAGGATGGCCTGCACCCAGGGGTGATCCGCCACACCCAGTTGAAGAAGCTGGTCTCGCAATTGGCGCCTTTGGACCTAGCGGGCCGGCAGAAGGTCCCGGGCATCAACCCGGAGAGGGCGGACATCATCGTGGCCGGGGCATTGATACTCGAAACGGTGATGGACGAGCTGAAGATCACCGAGATAGCCGTCAGCGGACGCAGCATGCGGGACGGCATGCTGATGGACTACCTGGGGAGACTGGAGGAGTTCCCGGGCTTCCGCGAGCTGTCGGTGAGAGAGAGGAGCGTCATACAGCTGGGGCGGAACTGCTCGGTGGACGAGGAGCACGCCCGGTGGGTGACCACGATCGCCCTCGAGCTGTACGACAGCGCGGTCAAGAAAGGTCTGCACGGGCTGGGCAAAGGCGAGAGGGAGCTGCTGCGCCACGCCGCCTTCCTGCACGACGTCGGGGATTTCATCTCGTACAACGACCATCACCTGCACTCCCAATACATCATCAATCACGCCGAACTGCTGGGCTTTTCCAGCCGGGAGGTGCAGATCATGGCCAACCTGGCCAAGTACCACCGCAAGCGCATGCCCAAGGAGCGCTCGGTGGACCTAAGGGGGTTGGACGACGCGGATAAGATGGCGGTAGTACGCCTGTCCACCCTCCTGCGCATGGCCGAGAGCCTGGACCGGTCGCATTCCAATCTGGTGCAGAGCGTGCGCTTCAGCAAGGTGACCAAGGGTTCGGTGCGCCTGATCGTCACTGCCAGCGGCGACCCTCAGTTGGAGATGTGGCGCCTGGAGGAGGACCGCAAGACCTTCAAGAAGGCGTTCGGAAAGGAACTGACGGTGATGCTCAACCGGACAGAAGAATAAAAAAATAAGAAAATGAGCTGAAGTGGTTTGGCGGGGTTTTGTAAGGAGACCTTATTTGGTCTTCTTCATTATCTTCATCCAGCCGCCGCTCTCGAACACCGCGAGGTTCCTCTTTCCCAGGGTCTTCTCGAACTCTTCCCAGGAAACGATCTCCAGCCTCGCGTTGCTGCCCTTCGTGAACTGTATTCCGTTAGTGCCCTTAACGCGGCCGGGCTTGAGACCCTTCTTCTTCGCGATGTCCTTGGCCTTGTCTACGCTGATCTTCTCCATCACCATGGAATTTCCTCCAAGATAATCGACCAATCTGGCCTGTTATCCAGTATGTAATAGAAATAATCTATATATAATATTTATCGTATAAAGGACAAACTCCAGGTGCGTTTTCACTTATATAGAATGCCCTGTTAAGCCCTTCCTAACCCAGATAATTATCACCCGGATCGGGATGTAAAAGGGGTGCTGGACGAAATGCTGGCTATGCCTGGAGGGGTAAGGTTATATGCACCGGCCGGGATAACCTGCCATGGGCCTGTTCGGTTCCTCGGGCATCCGCGGGGTGGTGGGAAAGGACATAGACGCCGCGCTGTGCGTCAAGATCGGCCGGGCGGTGGGCACCATGGCCGACAGAGTTGTCATCGGCAAGGACCCTCGGACCAGTGGCGACCTTCTGGTGAGCGCCTTGACGGCCGGGCTCCTTGAGGCCGGAGCCGAGCCCTACAGGGCAGGGATGGTTCCCACCCCGACCTTGGCCTGCGCCGCCTCCCACTTCGACTGCGGGCTCATGGTCACCGCCTCCCACAACCCTCCGGAGTACAACGGGGTGAAGATGTGGAACCCCGACGGCAGCGCCTTTGACAAGGAACAGGAGGACGAGGTGGAGAGATCGATCACCTCCGGCGGCAGATCGGCCGACTGGAGGTCCATGTTCCAAGAGCAGCCGTGGGAGGGGGCCATCGATGAGCACATTGCCAAGGTGACGAAGGATGTCGGTCCGGTGGAGCGTTCCTTGATCATCGACTGCGGCTGTGGGGCCACCGGACCGGTGAGCCCCCGGCTATTCGGGGAACTGGGCTGCCATGTCGTATCCCTTAACGCCAAGCCGGACGGACATTTCCCCGGCCGCCCGTCCGAACCTTCGGAGGAGAACCTGAAGGAGCTGATGGGACTGTGCCGCGTCAGGGGCGTTGTGGGAATAGCCCATGACGGGGACGGTGACCGCATGGTGGCCGTGGACGAGAAGGGCCGGTACGTCAGCGGGGACCGCCTGCTGGCGCTCTTCGCTTCCCTCATGAAGGTGAAGGCGATGGCTGCCCCGGTGGACGCCTCGATGGTCCTGGACGACATCGTCGGGCGGCCGATCACCCGCACCCGGGTGGGCGACGCCTTCGTCTCCGACGCCTTGAAGAAGGGCGGGCTGCCCTTCGGCGGAGAGCCCTCCGGGGCGTTCATCTTTCCCCGGGTCAACTTCTGCCCGGACGGGATGTTGGCCGGGGCCCATCTCCTCAGGCTCCTGAACGGGAGGCCGTTGTGGGAGGTGGTGGACGGGCTGCCCAGCTACCCCTCGGCCCGGGACTCCTTCAAGTTCGAGGCTCGGGACCGCGAGAAGGTCCAGGTCAGGCTGGCCGAGAAGATGGGGTCGATCGAGGGCCGGCTCTCCACGGTCGACGGCTTCCGGGTGGACCTGGGCCGGGGCTGGCTGTTGGCACGCCTGTCCGGTACGGAGCCCAAGCTCCGACTGACCGCCGAGGCTCGGAACCTGAAGGACCTAGAGGACATCATGCGGATGGGAAGGTCCGTGGTCGAGCGGGTCTTAGGCTGAATAGAAATTTAACGGAAAACGCCCATTGACCTTTGGACTGAGAAAAATGAAGGCACTCATCCTAGCCGCCGGCGAAGGCACCCGCCTGAGACCGCTTACCAGCAACATACCCAAGCCGCTCTTGACCCTGGCCGGAAGGCCGTACCTGGCCCATCTGGTGCAGGCCCTCAAGGACGCGGGGATAAAGGAGCAGTACCTCCTGGTGGGCTGGAAGAGCAACCGGGTCAAGGAGTTCTTCGGGGACGGGCAGCAGATGGGCGTGGACCTCACCTACCTGGAGCAGAAGGAGAGGCTGGGGACGGCCAACGCCGTGGGGGTGGCGGAGGGAGCGATCGACGATGATTTCATCTGCGTGAACGGGGACGTGGTCATGGCCCCGGAGTCCCTGGGAGAGCTGGTGTTGGCGTTCTCCAAGGACCGCACCACCTTCATGGGAACGGTGGAGGTGGCCGAGCCACAGCACTTCGGCGTCGTGGAGCACAAGGGAAAGAGGTTGGTGCGAATAGTGGAGAAGCCGGCGATCCCCACGTCCAACCTCATCAACGGGGGCGTTTTCGGCCTGACCCCGGAGGTGTTCAGCTACATTCATCGGACGGAGCGGTCCCCGCGGGGCGAGTTCGAGTTCACCGACACCCTGAACATGATGGCCGCGGAGGGCGAGGTGCTGGTGCGGCGCATCAAGGGCGAGTGGATGGACGTGGGCTATCCCTGGGAGCTGCTTAAGGCCAACGAGTTCCTGATGGGGCGCATAAAAAGGGACGTCCGGGGGACGGTGGAGGAGGGGGCGGTGCTCAAGGGCGAGGTGGTCGTAGAGGAAGGCGCGACAGTGCGCAGCGGCAGCTACATCGAGGGCCCGGTCTACATCTCCAAGGGCTGCGACATCGGGCCCAATTGCTACATACGGCCCTGCACCTGCCTGGGCGAAGGGGTCAGGGTAGGCAGCGCGGTGGAGATCAAGAACTCCATAATAATGAAGGGAACGCACGTGCCCCATCACAATTACATTGGGGACAGCGTCATCGGGGAGCGCTGCAACTTCGGCGCCGGGACCAAGGTGGCCAACCTGCGCTTCGACGACCGCACGGTCCGGGTCTCGGCGAAGGGACAGCTGATGAGCAGCGGCAGGCGCAAGCTGGGGGTCATCATGGGAGACGATGTCAAGACGGGCATCAACGCCATGATCGAACCGGGAACGATCATCTGGGAAGGCAGCATCATTGGTATGGGAGCCTTGGCCCGAGGGGACGTACGCCCGAAGAGCCGGGTGTTCTAGAGGTCCACGATCGGCAGTGTTACCCTACCGCCCTGGGAATTGTACGCCCGCCAGCTTCGCTCGTCGAAAGGCTGGCAGGTTATTATGTGCACCCCGCCGTAATGGCGGAAGAAGGACAGGTCCTGCCCCGACGGCCTGTTTGCGTAGCCAGGGTGGGAGTGGATCGTACCAACAACGGTGTAATCTATGGGCATCATGTTCAGCATGACCTGCGCGGAATTCTCTCCCTGCAGGGTGCCTGGGAGCAGGATAAGCTCCTGTATCACCCCGTCTTCGGCCCGGAGCAGGGCGATGAACTCGTTGGGAAGGCTGTCCCTGGCGGCCTCGTTGATCATCTCCAGCAGGGAGCGGTCGATCCCCTTCAATCTGTTCAGCATAGGGTTCCCATCAGCTTTTCCCTGGTACGGGCGTAGAATCCTTTGCCGAAACTGACGAAGCGGGCCTTGTCCGGGGCGACCTGGAACTCCACCGTCTCGTGGCCGGCCATAAGCAGCTCCTGCTGCCCGTCCACCACTACCACGCATTCCTTGGGCCGGACGATCTGTAGGGTGATGCGGCTGCTGGCTGGGACCACGATCGGGCGGGCGGCGAACTTAAAGGGGGCCATGGGCACTATCACCAACGCCTCCACCCGGGGGTCCACCAACGGCGCGCCCAGGCTCATGGCGTAGCAGGTGGAACCCGTGGGCGTGGCCACCACTATGCCGTCGGCGCGGACGTTGACCGCCACCTCCCCGTCCACGAACACCTGAAAAGGACGTATCTTGACCACATGGGCGGTGTGCACCACCGCTTCGTTCATGCCGTCGGCCATGCGCTGCCCGCCCACCGTGGTCTGCAGCTTGGTGCGGGCTTCCAGCTCGTAGTGGCCCTGGAGGATGTTGTCTATCCCTTCATCAAGCTCATCCTCGGACACTGCGGTCAGGAAGCCGAGGTCCCCGGCGTTGACCCCGAATATGGGCGCCTTGTTGTGCTGCAGCGCCCGTAGTATCGTGCCGTCACCGCCGATGGTCACCATCATGTCCACCTCCATATCGTCGAGGCGGTGACCCTGGACCTTGAACCGGCCGGCCATCTCCTTCTCCAGCAGCACCTCGTGTCCCTTCAGCAGCTCCAAGGTCTTCTTGGCGATGCGGGGGGCGTCGGGTATGTTCATGTTGACGCTCATCCCGAACTTCATCTTATCCACTCCAGTACGGCCGCGTCGCCCACGGCCAGGCAGTTGGCCCGGACCTTCAGGTCCAGGGTCATGTCCAGTACGTTACCGTTCAGATTGTAGAGCTCGCCTCCGGCCTCGCGCAGGACGAGGGCGCTGGCGGCGATGTCCACCACCCGGAGTGATCTCTTGCGCACGGAAGAGTTCATGTAGTAACCGTCGGCCAGGCCGGCGGCCACCAGGCACATCTCCAGGGAGGAACAGCCCATGGACCGGGTCCTCCTGGCCTTGTGCACCACGGCATTGGAGGCCGCGGCGCAGAACTTGCCCAAGTAGACCAGGAGCACCGAGTTGGCCTGATCGAATGCTCGCACATAGATGGGGCGCCCGTTCCAGGTGGCCCCCTGGCCCTTCTCGGCGTAGAACGTGTCGCCGGTCACCAGGTTGCGCACGATGGCGTGAGTGGCGTCGTTCATGGACCTGGTGCATACGGCCAGCGAAACACTGTAGAAAGGTATGCCCATCAGGGCGTTGTAGGTCCCGTCCACCGGGTCCATTACCAAGGTCCGCTCGTAGCCCCGGTCGATGAGCCCGGCCTCCTCGCTGAGCACGTTCAGCGGGACCTCGCGCTCGTCCATCAACCTCAGGAGCGCCTCTTCGGCCACCTGGTCGATGCGACATGTCGGGGTGCCGTCCGCACCCATCCCCACCTCCGCAGCCATTTCGCTGAACGAGCAGCTCATACCGATCTCGCCGGCCACTTTACTGGCCAGCCATTCCAATGTTTCCCTCATCGCCCTGGATATTGACGGGGGATTATTCATAATTGCGCCAGTGGAAATAGTTTAAAGACCGCATGGCGTTCCTTCACCGCCTCAGAAAGGCATGAGGGATCGATTGAACGGGGATGTCATCTCACTGTCGGGCGACGGGAACAAAAAGGAGATAGGCGGGAAGGCCCGCAACCTAACGGACCTGATAAAGACCGGGTTCCCGGTACCGGAGGGAGTGGTGGTCACCACCGCGGCCTACGAACGCTTCCTGGACTCTAACGACCTGCGCATTTGCATCCAGGAGGCCTTGGGGACCCTGGAGTACGGGGACGCCCTCAAGGTGGCCCGTTGCGCCGAGTCCATACGATCATCGATCCTGACATCGCCGATGGACCGGGAGCTGTCGCAGCAGATGGACCTGGGCATGGCCGCCCTGGGCCCGGAAAGCCTCTGGGCGGTGCGCTCTTCGGCCATCGCTGAGGACCTGGAGCAGGCCTCCTTCGCCGGGCAGCTGGACACCTTCCTGAACGTGACCAAGGACCAGGTCGCGGAGCATGTGAGGAGATGCTGGGCCTCTTACTGGAACGAAAGGGCCATCAGCTACCGGCACGACAAGAAGATTGGCCACCTGGATACGGGCATGGCCGTCATCGTCCAGCGCATGGTCAACGCCGATTCCTCGGGCATCATGTTCACCTCCGATCCCATGAGCGGGGAGGAGCGTATAATCATCGAGTCGAGCTGGGGGCTGGGCGAGTCCATCGCCTCCGGGCTGGTCACGCCTGACCGCTTCGTCTGCGATCCCCAGAGCGGGGAGCTTAAGGAATCCAGCATCAGCGTGAAGCCCCAGGCCATATTCCTTTCGCCTGAAGGGGAGAAGGTGGTGGACGTCCCGGAGGCCGAGCGGGGACGGCCATCCCTCACAAGAGCCAAGGTGGAGCTGGTGGCCAAACTGGGCATGAAGCTGCACCAACACATGAACGGGCCGCAGGACATAGAGTGGGCGGCCGAGGGGGACAAGATATACATCCTGCAATCACGGCCTATCACCACCATAGGCGGGGACCGCACGCTATGGACGAGAGGGTACGGCGACGAGTACTGGGCGGATGTCACCTCCCCCTTGTTCTTTTCCATCCTCGGTCCGTGGCTGACCAAGTACGTCAACTGGGAGGGCAGCGCCATCATGGGCTACCACGAGCTGACGGACAAACCGCTGCTGCGCATTCACAAAGGGCACGTGTACTTCAACGCCGAGGTCCTCGAGGGAATGCTGATCTATAACCCCAAGTTCTCCCGCACCAAGGAGCTGCTGAACTACTTCCCGGAGAAGGACCACGCCCGCATCGTCAACGCCAAGACCAGGCTGTTCCGCAGGGTGCTGGCCGAGGTGCGCATCTCCGTCCTTGATAGAGATGGGGTCATACTGAACACCGACAAGGCCTACAACAAGTGGGCCGCCGACTTCATGGAATGGGCCAAGGGCTTCGACGCCCGGGACCTGACGGTCGTCCCTGACGAGAAGCTGGAGGATGTGGCCTGGGAGCTGGATGGCAAGGTGCTCAAGCACTGTCGCCTAATCCGCTACGGTATGGTGGCCCACTCCATCGGCATGAACATGATCATAAAACGCTGGCTGCAGGACTGGCTGCAGGACAACAACGGCGCTCTGTACTCCAAGGTGATCAGCGGTCTGGAGGGCAACAAGACCATCGAGACCAACATAGCCCTCAACCACCTGGCCAACACCGCCAGGAACGATCCCTACGTCAAGGACAAGGTGCTGTCGCTCAGCTCGATGGACGCGGTGGCCCTGATGAGGACCGACCCCCAGATGGCCGCATATTGGAAGGACTTCGAATCGTTCCTCGCGAAGTACGGGCATCGTTCCCACACCCGGGAGCTCTACTTCCCCCGCTGGGGCGAGGACCCCCGACTGGTGGTGGACATCGTCCGTTCCCTGGTCTCGTCGCCACCGGTCGACCTGGAGAGCCTGGAGAAGCGCAAGGTCCGGGAGAGGGAGGAGGCCGAGACGGAGATTCTGTCGCGGATGAGGAGGTTGAAACTGGGCTATTTCAAGGCCGGGGTTTTCCGCCTCATAATGCATTTCGCCCAGGTCTACCTCATGTTCCGGGAGAACCAGCGCTATTATCTGGACCACATCCTGTACCGGGAGCGCAGGATCTACAAGGAGTACGCCCGCCGGTTCCTGGCCAAGGGGATCATCGCCAAGGAGGAGGAGATATTCTTCCTCTCCAAGGAGGAGATCTTCGCCTTGGCCAAGGGAGAAGGATGGGAAGCGTTGAAAGAGATGCCGGCCCGCATCGAGGAGTTCCGCAGCTGGAAGGGCGAGCTGCCGCCCAAGTTCCTGAAGGGAGGCGTGGAGTTCGACGACACGGTCCAGGTCGAGGCTGGGGCCGCCCGCTTGACCGGAACTTCGGCCAGCCCGGGCGTGGCCACCGGCCGGGTGCGAGTGGTCGATTCCATCGAGCAGCTGCCCGAGGTCCGGGAGGGGGAGATACTGGTCACCTCCAACACCGACCCGGGATGGACCGCGGTCTTCTCCAAGATCGGAGGGTTGATCACCGAGACTGGCGGGATACTTTCCCACGGGGCCGTCGTGTCAAGGGAATACGGCATTCCGGCGGTCACCGCGGTGAAGGGAGCAACGAAAATCTTCATAACGGGTCAGCTGATAACCCTTGACGGCAACGAAGGCCTGATCTATATCAGGGAAGGATGATTCCAGTGGAAACCGATGTAATTCACGAACATGGCGAACAGAAGAACTGGAACGAAAGTTTCTATTTCAGCTTCTATGACCGCGGGAACGATATCTGCGGCTTCATGCGCCTTGGCCTGAAACCTAACAAGAACGAGAAGATGCTGTTCTGCTTCTTCATGATGCCCGACGGCTCCATGGTGGGGACGAAGGAGGCCGTGGAGTTCGATGGCAACGACCTTACCGTCAAGGGAGTGACCTTCGAGAAAGTCGAGGACGAGAAGGTTTGGAACCTGAAGTTCGACGGCGACCTGCCCATGCAAAAGAAGGGCGAGGACAGCGCTGTGAAGGTCAAGTTCGAGCTGCGGTTCGAGGGACTGAACCCCATGTTCAACTACCGCGACTGCGTGACCGGGGACAAGGAGGCCATGGCCGCAACCGTCGCCTCCGAGCATCTGGAGCAGATGGGCAAGGTCCTGGGACAGCTGAAGGTCGGCGACAAGGACTATTACATCAAGGCCTTGGGCGAGAGGGACCACTCTTGGGGAGAGAGGGACTGGACCGCACCCCGCGCCTGGGTCTGGCTCACCTGCCAGTTCAACGAAGGATATGGGTTCAACGTCACCAAGCTGTACATGGACAAGGGCGACATCGACGCCGGTTTCATATTCGTGGACGGCGAGACCCTGCCCTTAGTGAAGGTGGACATGGTCACCGAGTACGACGCGGACGGCAGTCCCAACACTCTGTACATGGCGATGTACGATAAGGACGGCGTGGTCTACGGCGTCAAGGGCGAGGTCAAGAAGAAGGCCATCATGGAGTTCAAGGGCGAGGACAACCGCGGCTCCATAATGTTCGAGAACATGGCCCGCTACCGCATTGACGACGACAGTGACGAAGTGGGCTTCGGCATCGCCGAGTACCTGTTCAGGAAGTGAACTTCCCCAGGTTCTCCCTGATCATCCGGACCAGGGAGAGGCTGGAGGAGTACTCGTCCGCCAACATACGTGCGTGCTCGCGGGGGACGCCGTCCCTCAACAGCGCCTGGTAGAACTGGCGGCCTTCCTTGTTGGCTCTGCGCCTCATGCGCAGGTAGGCGACGGACAAACGCAACAGCAACCACGGCGCCGCCGCGGCCACGTAAACTATGGCCGAGCGGTCACCGGTCCACTCTCCCTTTACTTTAGCCATCTGTTAGGACCTCAATCATGGTGTTCGTGTTGGCTTGCGCCGCCTACAACGTTCTTCAGCATCCCGCCGATGCTCAGGTTGGACATGTACTCCTTGGTCAGCTCGAACGCCTGCTCGTTGCTCATGCCGGCGTCCTTGAGCGCCTTGTAGAACGCGGCCACCGACTGACCGAACTTGGTGCCCTCTTGAGAGCCGTAAAGTACTTTTGTCACGCTGTCCAATAGCTTGGGCACGCTTTCCGTGAGCACTCCGAATATCTCCTTCAACTGTTCCGCATCTGGCATTTTGTCGTTCGTCATTCTCCTCACCTCATCATCATCGTGATCTGCACTTGGCTCTGTCCGTCCGCCTTTTCCCTCTCTCTCGAGTTCCGTGGTTTCATGCACCTATGTACGTGTGGTCACTCTACTTGGACAGGCCGAGCACCTGTGACCACTTCCTGACCACCTGTTCTGACAGGCGGTAGGTCTTCTCGTTCCTTCCAGCCTCCTCCACCACTAGCTTCTGCTCGGACAGCTCATTGAGTTTGTCCCGCACGATGCGGCGGGAGGAGGTCCCCCGGCGGGACTTGAGCTCCTCGGTCAGCTGGGAGATGTTCAGGTCAGGACGGTCCAGCAGTATCCTCAGGATGTCCTTGGATATGGGGTCCTTGACCTCCGGTAGAATGGTGTCCACCGAGACCACACCGTACCGCTGGTACAGGTCCATGAGCCGGAAGTACTTGCCCACGGTCTCCTGGAAGTTGGCCAGCTGGGTGACCAGCTCGGCATAGGGGATGGAGACCTGGCGGAAGGCGGCCTCGAGCTGGGCGATGCGTTCGGTCAGCTCCTCTATCCGCTTGGCCTCGTCCGTCCCCGCCACGGTGAATCATACTCACTGAAACGCTTAATAATTTGTCAGTCATGGTCATCCTTATGAGCGAGGCCAAGCTGCGGGTGGAGGGGACGCCGTTCCCTGGCGTGTTCAGGTCCGGCGACATGCTGCTGACTCGCAACCTAACCCCGGGACGCAGGGTCTATGGGGAGAGACTGTTCTCCCAGGAGGGAGTGGAATACCGGGAATGGGTGCCGGAGAGGAGCAAGCTGTCGGCCTACATCAGGAAGGGGGGTAAGTACTGCCCCTTCCGGCCGGACTCCCACGTGCTCTACCTCGGAGCGTCCAGCGGCACCACCCCCAGCCACGTCTCTGACCTGGTCACCGAGGGGCGGGTGTACTGCGTGGAAATATCGCCCCGCATGTTCCGCGACCTCGTTGGCGTTTGCGAGTCCCGCTCCAACATGATGCCCATCTTAGGCGACGCCACGAAACCGGACGACCTGGCCTTCTTGGTGGAAAGGGCCGATGTGGTCTATCAGGACGTGGCGCAGAAGCATCAGGCCGGGATCATCGCCAAGGTCATGAAACGATTTCCGGCCAGGTGGGGCATGCTGACGGTCAAGGCGCGCTCCGAGGATGTCACCAGGGAGCCGAGGGAGATATTCAAGGAGAGCGCCGAACTGCTGAAAAAGGAGGGTTTCGCTGTCCGGGAGATGGTGGAGCTGGAACCGTTCGAGAAGGACCATGCCATGATCGTGGTGGAAAGGGTTTGATCAAAGCCTTTTCTCGAAGCAGACGCTCCATTCCTTCATTCCCTGGCGGCCAGCGCAAGGGATCCGCCGGTATCCCAGGGATTCGTAGAGTCTCATGGCCCCTTGTTGCTTGTATCCGGTGTCTAGGATGGTCTGTCTGTATCGAAGCTCGGTAGCCTTCCTCTCCAGCTCCTGCATGATCCATCGGGCTATCCCCTTCCTTCTGTAGGCCGGGGAGACGAAGAGCCTCTTGATCTCGGCGGTCTCACCGTCGAAGGGCTTGATGGCCCCGCATCCCACCATCCTACCATTGGATGTGACCGCCAGGAAGACCGCTCGAGGCGATAGGAACTCCTCCTGAGGAGGGGGGGATGTGGTGACCTCGTCATACATCCTGTCTATCTCCCTGCGCATCTCCCAGAGCATATCTATGACCTCCGGGAGCAGAGGATCAACCATGCGTATCTCCAGGAGCTCCGATTCTTGATTCCCCTCATCGCCCTCGTTCTGTCCTCTCATTGGGGGAGAATTGGGAATTTCATAAATAACGATAGCTCTTGTAGGGAAGCGTTCGACATGAAACGGTGATCCAACTGCCAAACGTCTACGGTATAGCATTCAAGGGCGACCGCTATCTCATGGTCTATAACCCCAAGCGCAAGGGATGGGAGATGCCTGGGGGCAAGCTAGAGGAGATGGAGACCCCGCTGGAGGGCATGAGGAGGGAGTTCATGGAGGAGAGCGGGTTCGAGTTTCAGGTCCTCGACTGCCGTCCCATGGGACCGGAGGTTGTCTTCGCCGGCATCCTGGGCGAGGAGAAGGGAGAGGGGGAGATGGGGTGGGAGCTGATGGAAGAGCTCCCGGACAACCTGGCCTTCCCGGAGTGCGAGTACCGGGAGCAGATCGCCTGGGCCAGGGAGGCGGTCCTTTCCAAGCTGGGCAAGAATCGAAATCTTAAATAGTAGGAGTGAAATAGACGGTCGCTTCGCCGCCACCAACGAAGTTAAACCTGTTAGCACGATCAAAAGGATGATGTTCATATGGCAAGAATGCACGCCAGGAGAAGGGGGTCCTCCCGTTCCAGGAGGCCTCTGCTGACCGAGAACCCGGAGTGGGTTCCCCTGTCGAAGGATGAAGTAGTGGAAATGGTGGTCAAACTGGGAAAGGAGGGCATGACCAGCTCCAAGATCGGCTTGGTTCTTAGGGACCAGCACGCCGTACCCAGCGTCAGGCTTTCCACTGACAAGACCGTGTTGGAGATCCTGAACGAGAACGATCTGTCCCCCAAGCTGCCGGAGGACCTGACGGCATTGATGAGGAAGGCCATCAACCTCAACCTGCACGTTCAGAACGGGAACCGCGGCGATCATTCCAACCGCCGGGGCCTGCAGCTGATAGAGTCCAAGATCAGGCGCCTGGTGAAGTACTACAAGCGCCTGGACATCTTGCCCAGCGACTGGAACTACTCCCTGAAGAACGCTGAGCTGCTCATCGAGTGAGGGTAATATGGACGTGAACGTCCAGTTGCCAGAAAACCTCTTAACTCGCTTTTGCAAAGCGGCAGCCGCGGTGCGGTCCTGCACCGAGGCCCGTATCTTTTCCCACAACGATGCGGACGGCATATCCGCCGCTAGCGTCCTGACGGCCATGATGCTCCGGCAGGGCAAGGGCGCTCAGACCACCATGCTCAAGAGCTTCGACCAGGAGGCCATCAAGGCGGGGGCTTCCGCCGGGGTGGACCTGCTGATAGTCTCCGACATGGGGTCCGCGAACCTCGGCCTTCTCGAATCGCTGGGGACCAAGGTGATCGTCCTGGACCATCATCGCCCCGAACGGGATTCCGAGAAGCTGTTCCACCTCAACCCCTCGGTCTTCAAGGTGGACGGGGCCAGGTACGCCTGCGCCAGCACCCTGTCGATGCTGCTGGCGGTAACGGTGGATGAAAAGAACTGGGACCTGCTGCCGCTGGCCTTCGCCGGAATGGTCGGTGACCGGCAGCACCTGTCCGGGCTCATGGGTGTGAACGCCCACCTCTTCACCGAGGGGGCCAAAAAGGAGCTGGTACAAGAACGGAAGGGCTCGCTACTCCTCCCTGGACCGGTGGGCGAGGGATTGATGCGCTCGGCCCACCCCTTCATTCGGGGGGTGAGCGGCGATACCCAGGGCATCGCCCAGCTGCTGCAGGAAGCGAACGTTCGGCCGGAGACGACCTGGGACGGTCTGGACGAAGGGGGAAGGCGCAGGCTCTCCTCGCTCATCTCGTTGAGGCTGCTGGAACAGGGATGCTCCCAGGGCAGCTTGGAGGACGAGCTGGCCTCGGACTATTTCTTCCCCAAGGCCAACTCCAGGGCAGGGCAGCTGACCAGGCTGGTGAACGCCTGCGGCCGCGTTGACGAGACCTCGTTGGGACTGGCCATGCTGCTGGGGGAGGAGGAGGCGCGCAAGAGGGCCGAGTCCCTAGTCCGCAATTATGACGACATGCTTTTGTCCGCTGCACGGCGCACCGCGGAGCGCGGCCTTTCCAAGGAGACCGCCATCCAGTACTTCGAATCGTCGAACAAGGAGGTCTCCAGCGAGCTTTGTGGCATCATCATGCAGTGGGTGGGGGACCAGGACAAGGCCACCATCTGCCTGACCCGCATGGACAAGGATTTCAAGATCTCCTCCCGCGGCACCAGGAAGCTGGTGGACAAGGACGGTCTGGACCTTTCCGTGGCCCTCCGGGACGCCGCGGCGTCCGTGGGGGGCGTGGGCGGTGGTCACAACATCGCCAGCGGGGCGACCATCCCCCTGGGCAAGGACATAGATTTCATTCAGGCCTTGGACATCATCGTGGCGAAGCAGATGAACCGGGCTAGCGCCAAGTGACCTCGACCTGGTCGGTGCGGAACCGCTGGTCGACGATGGTGGATTTCAGATCGTGCTTCACGCCCGCCTGGTGCATTATCAGGCCGGTCCAGGCGATCATGGCCCCGTTGTCCATGCATAGCGTGCGGTCGGGAACGTACATGCGGGCGTTGCGGGCCTCGGCCATCTCCTGCACCATGCGCTGCAGGCGCTTGTTCTGCACCACTCCGCCGCCTAGCAGCACCTCTTCCTTCTCCACGTGGGCCATGGCCCGCTCCGTCACCTCGGTGAGCATGGCGAAGCAGGTCTCCTGCACACTGTAGCAGATGTCCTCCACGCTCTCCCCCTTGTTGCGGTGGGCCACTGCGGCCGTCAATATCCCGGAGAAGGCCATGTCCATGCCTTTGACGGAATACGGTAGATCCAGGAGCTTGCTGCCCTGAGCGGCGGCCTTCTCTATCTTAGGTCCGGCGTAATAACCGAGGCCTATCTCCCGCCCGAGCTTGTCCAGCATGTTCCCGATGCCGATGTCCAGCGTCTCGCCGAAGATGCGGTAGCGGCCGTTGGCGAAGGCGATGACCTGTGTGTTGCCGCCGGAGGCGTACAGCAGGACCGGGTCCTTAGCCTCCGTCTTGATCCGTCCTATCTCCAGGTGGGAGATGCAGTGGTTGACGCCGACGATGGGGACACCGAGGCTGAGCGACAAGGCCCGGGCGCCGGTGGCCACGGTGCGTAGGCAGGGTCCCAGGCCGGGGCCTTTGGAGAAGCATACCAGGCCGATGTCCTTGAACTTCAATCCTGATTTTTTCATGGCCTGTCGGACCAGTGGGACCAGGCGCTCCGCGTGGTGGTTGGCCGCCTCCCGGGGATGGATGCCGCCCTCGGCCGGTCGGTACATCTCCAGCTCGTTGGCTAGGATATTACCTTTCTGGTCCACGATTCCCACGCCCACGGTGTGGGCGGTCCCCTCTATTCCTAGACAGTACATCTTAGACTCGGTGGCCTTAGGCCAGTTCCTTCAGCTTGTTGAGAATGACGATGGACCCCTCGAAGACCTCGTCGTCAACCACCAAGATGGGAAGGTTGCGGTTCAGCAGTTCGTAGTACGCCGCTTCGGCCAATCCCTCGGCCTCGGTGGTGTTGACCATGCGCATGTTCAGACCCTCCGGTAGGTGCGTCTTGACATACTCACATTTCTGGCAATCAGGTTTGGTAAAGAGGATGATTTCCGTCATTTAGCTCAGTGCATGCAAGATGCTGCTACTAATAAAATTTGCGAGGGGACGCGATGTACCAGACTATGAAATATGGCATCGTGGACTGCGAAAGGCATATACATTAGAACAACTTACGGCCAATTCCAAGGGCTCATGGTCTAGCGGTTATGACGTCTCCCTGACAACCCCTCCTAAAAAGGGGGCGGAACGGAGAAGGTCTCCGGTTCAAATCCGGATGGGCCCATTCAACTTACTGGCTAACCCAATAAATGCCCCTTTTCGGGGATGTTTTGGGCAGCCGCTTCTTCAAACACGTTGAAGGACTCCTTTTTGTCGTCGAGGCTGAGATATTAGTAGGTCATTTTTCTCCGAGAGTGATTAAGAGATTTAGGCATTTTTCTTTCTATCAAGTAGGTTTGTCGATCTTAAATCTTATTGAGATCGAAAGGTGTTCGAGTTGCCTAATTTTTTCCCCTATTGTAGATTTATAATACATTTCTATTAGGGTCTAGGAATGGGTCATGGCTGGCGAGGAACAGATTGGTGAAATTCTGCTGAGCATATTCGTTTTGATAGTAGTTGCGAAGGTGCTCGGGCTCCTTTGCGAATGGGCTACGCGCGCTATGAGGAATCGTATCGTGATTCCTGCGGTAATCGGGGAGATTGTTGGCGGTATCATCATTGGTAACACCCTCCTGATGGACCGATTGAATCTCAATCCTGGCAGCATGAATGGAGATATGTTCTTTATCTTATCTCAACTCGGAGTCATATTTCTCATCTTTGCCGTAGGTCTGGAAACACCATACAGTGAGCTTCGACGCGTTGGAAGGACGGCTTTCCTTGTAGCCTTGTTGGGAGTGATTCTTCCCTTCCTCGGTGGTTATGCCTTGTTCCTGGCGTACAATTATAGCAACACCGAAGCCATGTTCGTTGGTGCGGCTATGGTGGCGACTTCTGTCGGCATCACCGCCAGGGTCATCAAGGACATGAACCTGACCCATACCTTGGAATCCAAGATAATCATCGGAGCAGCGGTAATCGACGACGTCATGGGTCTGATCGTACTTTCTCTCGTCGTCGGTATTAGCAGCGGTAGTGGCGAGGGCCTGGTCAGCGTGGGCATCGTGGCTGTGGAGGCAATCGTGTTCGTCCTGGGCATCATGTTCATCGGTGGCCTCATCAGTAAGGTGCGAAACAACAATCGGAAGATGATGTCAGAGGGGGAGATCTGTCCTCCCATCACCCCCGAGGGTAGGACATTATCAATTAGCGCTCTGTCCTTGGCCATCATCCTCTGCCTGGGCATATCCTATGCCGCCATCTACATCGGCCTTGCCGCCATCGTCGGGGCTTTCCTGGCCGGTATGGTCTTCGCCGAGTTCCAGGACAAATGGTTCTGTCAGGACAAGATCGAGGCCATCAACGAGTTCCTGGTCCCCTTCTTCTTCCTCTATGTTGGAACAAAGGTCCATTTGAATGATTTCTCAGGAATTCTAGCACTTGCCATTATCTTGACCATAATCGCTATCATCACTAAATTCGTCGGATGTGGTATCGGCGCATATAAAATGGGAGGGAAATCAGCGGCCATCGTCGGATCGGGAATGTTCCCTCGAGGTGAAGTGGCAATGATCGTTGCTGCTATTGGTCTAAATCAAGGGGTAGTGGAACAATCGGTCTATGCCATAGTGGTGTTCATGGCAATAGCGACGACGCTGGTGGCGCCACCTTTGCTTACCTACTTCTTCCAAAAGAAATATGGAAAGACCCCTATTGTTCCAGAGATGAAGGGTCAAAGATGTCAACGATGACGTCTACAAACCCTCGATTGATGGTAGAGAAGTACGCCAACCCTTTACATTTTTCATTTCCAAACACCAACCCTATCGAGATTGTCGACCACTTCGGCGCATCCAGATTCTCGAACCGATTCATGCTTCAAAATTAAGAGTGTCATCGAAATTATCGCTGTTCCATCGGGACAAAGGTCTTTCCGAAATCTCCAATATAGTTTGATGATGGACGAAGGAGGACCGCGTCCTCGTATTGTTCTATTACATGAGCGACCCACCCTGATATTCTGCTTGAAGTGAAGAATGGCGTAAAGAATTCTTTAGGGACTCCCAACGCATCCATAGCTACTGCGGCGTAGAAATCTAAGTTTGGATAGATCCTCTTCCTATCGTGTACAATTTCCTCGATCTTGATGCATTTGTTGTACAAGCTCATAGTTCTCTCGCGGTGACACAGATTTTCAACTATGCTCCGAAGATGCTTCGTTCTCGGGTCTTCTGTTTTATATACCCGGTGGCCGAAACCCATTATTTTTATATTATCGTCAAATAAACCACGAATATACTCTTCAACGTGTTCTTCCAATCCTATGTCATCGAGCATTTCCATTACTTTCTCACTGGCTCCTCCGTGCAATGGACCCCTCAGGGTTCCGATTGCGGAGGTGACAGCAGAATACATGTCAGAATTCGTGCTTGCTGTAACTCGGGCAGCAAAGGTGGAGGCGTTGAACCCGTGATCGGCATGGAGGATCATGAGCCGATGAAGGACGTCGGTTTCGTCATCGTCTGGAGGAGAGCCTCTGAACATATAGAGAAAGTTCTTAGCGAAGCTATAATCCTTCCTCGGGGACAGAATTGATTGTCCAATGCGACTTCTATGCAAGGCGGCCACAATTGTTGGCACTTGGGCTATTAACCTGGTAGCTCTCCTGATGTTCGCGTTCTCTGATAGGTCATTGCTTTCAGAATCATATTCTCCAAGTCGGGAAACTTCAGTTCGTAATACATCCATGGGGTGGCTATTCTTAGGAGTGGATTTGATGCTTCGAATGGTTTCCTCTGGTAATTCCATCTCCGAAATCAGATTGGAGTTGAACTCGTTCAATTCACGTTGATCGGGCAACTTTTTATAAATTAGAAGATAGGCTATCTCCGCATAGACGACTTTTCCCACGAGATCATCAATATTGTATCCTAGGTAATACAGCGAGCCCATTGGATTGACATAACTTATTCTTGTCTCAGCTGCAGCAATATCCTTCAATCCTCGAACAACGACCCTGTCATTTTTTTCACTCATTATCCCCATCCTCTTCAAGATTCAATGTTACATTTACGATAATCGGGTGTGAGCTGGAGTAACTACCTATGCATGAATTCAACATAATTGATTATAACTGTCGCGTGGACTAAGTATTTGCGGTCAATCAATATATGAAATCGTTATATTTATATTGTTGAATCTAAATTAATTTCATTCTTACTCTGAAATTCAAGCCTTGGCATCAATTGTCTTGCATTAAAACTCCGGTATTAAGAACTCTTCCATTTCTTCTATTTTCTTCATTTGGCATAGCTTGCGCTCCGCCATGTACGCCCCGAAGGAGGCAAGGAGTGTGGTCAGCACCACCACCGTCGACACGATACCTATCAATGCCTGCTGGGCTTCCCCTATGTCTAGGCCGTAGGACAAGGGCAGCAAAGCAGTGACCACAGTGCATAGCCCTCGGGGGAACATCGTATAAAGCATGGTCCGCTCCGCATTATCCATCTTAGCGTTCTTAGAGACGAGCCTGGTCATAGCCACCCGAATCAATAGTAAAGCGATGAACACCATCAATCCCAATACCAGGTAGGTGACCTGGAAGTCGATGGTGGAGACGTACAACCCCAAGAAAGTAAAGAAGAACACCTTGATGAAGAACGCCGCTTCCTCGTTGATCACCTTGAACTCGTTGTTCAATAGAGGTTGACGGAGGCTGCGTGGTAGCAGGCCATGCACATAGTGCGCGTTGTTCAACATTAAACCGAAGACCAACACTACGATCACTCCCCCACCGTAGGGTGTGATGATCTCGCATAGTGCGTAGAGAAGGAGCAGGACACCCAAAGTGAGCAGGTAATAGTACTTGAAGCCCTGCAGGAAAGGAAGGAGGCGAGCCCAAATCAGACTGGCCAGCAAGCCGACGAGGAAGGCGACGGCAAGGCTGCTGATTAATCCGATAGTAGTGCCTGCAAGAGATGCGCTGTCTTGACTGAAGTACACTACCAAAGCAGTCCCGATGCCTACAACTAACGTGTCCGTTATCGCCGATTCCAAAGTGAGCACCGTCTTGATTCGACGGGAGCATTCCATATTGACGATCATAGGAATGACCGTGGGAGCGGAGGTGGAACAGAACACCACCCCGCCCAAGATGGCGTACTGCAAAGGAATGTCCAGAAGAAAGTAGAGCATCAACGAGATGGATATAAGGACCATCCCGAAACCACCTGCCGCTAGGAGCAGAGTAGTGCGAGCTGAGTGGCGGACCTCATGCAAATCGAGCTCGAGACCACCGTTGAACATGATGAACGCCAGCGCTAACGCCGACACATAGGGTACCAAGCTCTCCACCAGGTCGGTCACGTCCGCTTCGATTAAGCCAAACGCCGTGGGGCCAATCAGGTATCCGAAGAGCATGATGATAAGCACGTCCGGCGCCTTGAAGCGACGGAAAAGGTAGTTGGCAACGAAACCTATCACTATCGCCAGTCCAGCCACGATGAACAAAGAGGAGGTGCCGAGAACGACCACGATCAGAGTATGAATTTATATGATTAAAAGGAAAGGTTCACTGACCACAGCTAGATAATTCGATAACTGATTGGGCGGCAAAGTAGAATCAGAAATAATACCATATGCTCCAATAATCTGAGGGATCTTCCTCTATGCCCTGCAGGCGGTCGAGATAGTCCATAATCGGTACGTCTCGGTGAATATAGGTGGGGGCCGTGACGATGTTCTTTTCCCAGGGGTGGAACTCGTACACCCGTTCCCCCTCTGGTGTTATCATGATCATGTCGTGATGTTGCCATGCACGAAGATGGTTCTTCCCGAGAGCAGGGATGTTGAACACTGGCTCATCGGTACGCGTTAGCCCTGGAAGCAGACGTGCCTCCTCTTTCCGTTCCTGTAATAAACGGGCTATTGGAACACGAAACCACTGGGTCTCCTCCTTGCCTTTGGTGTTAAATGTATAATAGGGATCGACCCCAGCCCGTTTGAGCAGCTCCCTTAACGCGGCTGTCTCGAACCTTCGACTGTTCTCAAAGGTGAAGACCTGCTGGTTATAGACCGACATTCCTCGTTTTCTTATCGATTGGATGGCGGTGACGAACTCGGGGGTTATCTCATAGGGATGTTCAACATGGGTAACTATGCACAGTTCCTGTTTGGGCGGATTGTGCGCTTCCTCCAATATGGTAAGTAACGATTCTGTAAAGCGCATCGGTAGCACGACGGGGATTCGTGTGCCTATCCTTATTCTGGTGATGTGATCTATCTCTGAGAACCTTTTAATGAGCAGGGATAGTATTTTGTCCTCTAACAGTACTGGATCTCCCCCTGTCAATAGCACCTCACTGACCATTGGATGCTCGGAGAACCATTCGATCGCCTTATCTACGGTACGATCGTCGATGGTCGGCTGATCGATATCGATATCCCTTATCTCCCAATTGCGCTGACAATAGACGCAGATCTGGGCGCAGGAATTATAAGGTTTCATGATAGCGATCATCGGATATCTTCGAGTGACCAGCGGCACTGGTGATGTCACTCCTTCTTTCATGAAATCGAGTTCGGATTTGTCTTTGGTCGTCAACGAAGAAAGGACCTGTTTTAGATAATGCTCTTTAGGGATGACCTGGGCTCTAACCGCATGGTCGTTTCTTCGCAATGTGTCCTTGTCCATCAATGACACGTAATAAGGTGTGATCCCGAAGGGGATGTGATTTTTAACCGCCAGTTCAATTGCGTTTGACTCCTCCTCGGTCAGATCGATGAGCTTCGAGAGTGTGGCGGAATTCCTTATGGTGTTTTTCCGTTGCCACTTGTAGTCCCACCAGTGGTCCTCCTCCCCGCCCAGGGCGCTTAAGATCCTCCTGCGATTGTCAAGCCGGTTCGCGATGACCGACTCGTTCAATCCATTGGGATATTTTGCCATGCTCGTTCGGCAACGAAGCGCCAATTTGTCAAGATGATCCGATCTCATTCGGGTCGTTTCGGCATCATTTATGCCATTTTGAGCTGGTGCTTCCTCATCATATATGCCAGATAAGGCCTGCGCTCCTTTGATGACGTTGATCAGGTCGACATAGAAGGCGTAAGTGTACGCTTCATCCTGATTGCCACTATATGCGGCCATCAGCCCTTTTAGAACACTTGATTTGGAAACGACCTCGTTCCTTTCGCTAATAAAATTCTCCATGGTGCTGAGACAGTTCAAAGCCACTACTCTTTCGAGGTCGTCAACATTGTAATCTAGACCGTTGAAATGGCTCCTCCTTGTGTTTATTAGATCGGTTAGTTTCCTCCTGATCATTGTTTTGCTATGATATTTGAGAAGAATACCATCCATGTGAGGGTCGAGCTTACTGAGATGGTCCTTGAATGTCGTGATGACGTTATTATGCTCCCTCTCATTCATACGAAGGTAAAAAAAAAGTAGAGTTTTTGAGGGAATCTCAGGAGATCTGTCGATACTTTTGGGAATCATAAATATCATATCCTATGCCGCAAAATCAATTAGAAGATTCTGCAGAAGTTGGATAATGAAAATCATTTATCTGTTATTAGCATTGGCATTTTTCTTTCGATGGTGTCGTAATTCTATATTTTAAGAATAAGAAAAAGAAAATACGTTCAGAGCGGGGCCATTATGCTCCCCTGGATAGTTGTTCGATGGATTGTTTATAATTAAAAAGTATCATAACTTGCCAGTCGATCGCCTGGGCAAATTACCATAATTTTTTTGAGGCAAAAACAGCGATATTTCATTATCTGTTTTTTCAAGCATAGTTGTCGGTCATGTAGTCTTATCATCCGAATGAACCCGTTCATTCCCATAAAATTACTTTCGGGATGCTGGTAGGTTATTTTCATTCCACACGATCGACCCATGCCGAGATCATAGAAATGAAATAATGAAAAAGAGGTTTTCAGTATTTTCGCCCGCTAAAAAAAGCGGATGGAATGTACTTAATTCTTCGGGGCAGCGTCTTTGGCGACCTTCTCGGCCTTCTTACCAATCTTTGCCATGTTGTCACCTCTGAGATTAATAACCGTTCTCGTGTTCTTACCCTCATGCCCTCTACCAATATTGTTTTATTATCTAAAAGGATAAAAATAATCAAAGTGTTGCAAGCCGTAGCGAGAGGTGCTTTTTCGATATCGTTCTCTCTAACAAGCACCTTCCTGTCCCGTCATCAGTTCGTTCTTTTCGTATAGAACCGAGCATGTATAGCTATTGGCGCCTGGTCGGCTCACCAGTCCTGGACCCGGCTCGCCTTTTATCTCACAGGAACACTTCATGCCGGGCTGGGCTCTCGCCCATCTCCTTCAGCTTCTCGTTGAACTCGGTGATGACCTGTTGGTACTTCCCGCCTTCCGCCGCCGAAACCCACGACAACCTCACCCTTTCCACCTCCAGGTTCAGCTCATCCAGAATCGCCTGTACCATGACCAGTCGCCTTCTGGTGAAATAGTTACCCCGCTGGTAATGACAGTCCATGGGATGACAGCCGGCCACCAGTACTCCGTCCATGCCGCCCAGCAGCGCCTTGAAAAGGAACAGCGGCTCTACGCGGGCGGAACACATGGTGCGGATGATGCGGAAGTTAGTGGGCATTTGCATGCGCGATACGCCCGCCAGGTCCGCCCCGGCGTAGGAGCACCAGTTGCACAGGAATCCCAGAATCTTCGGGTCGTAATCTTCGCTCATTTGCCCATCTCCTTGAACTCTATCGGCTGGAAAGTGTTGATCGGCTGCTTTTCCTTGACATCACGACCCGGAACGTAATTAAAGCGGGCCTGTACAGCCTCCCCCACCTTCTTGAAAAGCAACGACACCGGGATGTTCGTAGGGCATACGTCCTGACAGCTGCCGCAGGCTATGCATGATACGGCCATGTGCCCCATGCGCCCGATGTGGAACAGCACCGTGCCGGTGGGGGCCCTGACCCCTCCCTTGATGTCCAGCTCCCCTTCTATCTGCTCCATCCTTTCCTCCATGCGGGCAGATTCGAAGGTGCACAGGGTGCAATAGCATATGGGGCAGGCCTTGCTGCAGGCGTGGCAGCCGATGCAGCGCCCGAATATCTTGACCAGGTCGGCGAGACCATGCACGTCCGCCTCCTTTCCGAGGACCTCCGGGCGGTTGGCCTTCCGCTCCGTGACCATGCGTTCTAAGGTCTTTCTGTCCAGTTCCGCATCTTTGACCGAGGGGAACGCCGCCTCCATCAATTTGGAACCTTCATCGCTCCAGGCCGCCAAGGACCATCTCCCTTCTTCCACCGGGGCCATGACCAGATCGGCGGTGTAGGGCACGAGTTCGGTGCAGACAAGGCAGGCCGGACGCAGGTCCGGAAGCGCTCCCTTCCCCAGGGATGACCAGTACTCCTCCGAACGTTTTTCGGTACTGCCGGAGACGGACATGGACAACGGGAACGCCCCGCTGCACACCATGCTCACGAACACCATGTTGGTTAGGTCGCCCTGCTGCCTCTTGACCATTTCCACGAACCCCCGCAGCTCGCAGGGCCGGGCGATCACCAGCAGCCTTTCTTTGAGCGGCCCCCTTAGGGTCATTTCCCGGAGCAGCCTCCCCACCTGGTTGGGGATCACAGGATGCAGGGGACGCAGGTCTGACATGTTTTGGCCTTTCATCACCAGCAGGTAGTCCACCGCCCCTCCGGAGGTGGAGCCGAGGGATACTACGCCGGCGAACTCGCCGGCGTCCATTAGACGGTCCAAAGCGTCCCTGAGGCCTTCCTGCGGCCGTGGCCCGAGATCAATGGCCTTGGACATGGTCACCCTCCAGCTCCTCTTCCAGGAAGGTTATGAGCGGCGGCCTTTGCCCCAGGTCCAGCCCGGCCTGGTAGCCGAAGGCTTTCTGGGTCCGGTCCGCCACCGCGGCGAATATCTGGGCGATGGGGATGCCGGCGGGGCAGGCGTCCTCGCAGGCGCCGCAGGAGACGCAGTTCAGGCTCATGTGGTTCATCCTTCCTAGGTGGAACATCAGCGTGTCCAAGGGCAACCGGAGGCGTCCGCGGACCTTGACCAGCTCCAGTACATCTTCCGGGGTGTGACCTTGTCTCTTCAGGTCGAAGGTGCAGACGCGGCAATAGCAGACCGGACAGACCCTCATGCAGTTATGACAGTCGATGCAGGGCCCCAGTACCTCCATGAGGTTGTTCAGGCCAGCGGTCCTCTGCGTCATCTCGCCCAGGCCACGGGCTCGTTCCTTTCCCTTGGCCTCGGACAGTTCCTTCGAGGCGACCGCCCAATTGGAGATATCAGCATCAGGTGTCAGCCTCAGGGCCTCTAGGGCCTGCTCCCCTTTTTGACTGGTGAACATGAGGACCGGGGCTTCGTCCTCGACGCACCATCCCAGATGCAGGTCCCCCACCGGAGCGAAGGAGCGGTCGCACATTTGGCAGATGGGTCTGATGCCGTTCGAAAGGAATCCCGAGCGGACCGGTCTTTCCCCGCCGCGGAAGTATGTTTGAAGCGGTATGGTCCCTGGACAGTCCAGGGTGATCATGGTGACATTCGTCAGGTCCACCTGGCCCAGCTTGGCCAGTTCGACGGTCCCCCTGGCCTCACAGGGCCTCATGACCGCAGCAATCCTGAGCCGCCCCCCGCCATGCTTGGTAAGGTTAGAAAGGGCCTTGCCGCCGGTGGTGGTCTGTACCGGAGGGACCGGATCGGCGATGCTCAACAGGCCGGGGTCCTTGACCAGCACATAGGCGAACGAATCTTGGCCAGGAGTGCAGAGGGGGATGAGCACGGCATCGAAGCCCTTCTCCTCTAAGGACCGCACAAGGTGCGGTAGCAATACGTTGGGGCCTTTTCCCGTCAGCCTCGCTCCCTTCCTTGGACCACTCACCGGACCGCCTCCCTTATCTCCTGGACTATTTGATCGTAGGTTGCGCCCTTCACGGATATGGCTCCGGAGGGGCAGGCGGCCATGCAGTTACCGCAGCCCCGACATATGACCTCGTTGACCCGACAGACCTGGGCGACGGGGTCGTAGATGATGGCCCCGTACGTGCAGACCGACAGGCAGTTCCGGCAGCCTGTGCAGAGGGTCTCGCACACCTGAGAGGTCTTGGGTTCCAGATGCAGCGTCTTTCCCGGGACCAGCTCCGCTCTCACCTGGGCGATAACGGCCAACGATAGCACGTCTGTGGACCGTTCGTCCCGCGGCCCGGAGGCGCTCCCGGCCATGTAGATGCCCTTGCTGGAGGTGGCGACCGGTTCCAGTTTCTCGTGCCCTTCGGAAACGAAGCCCTCCGGGCCCATCGTCACCCCGGTGATCTCGGCCAGCTCCCGATGACCGCTGGCAGGCACCGTGGCTGGCACCAGGACCACCAGGTCGGCCGATATCCTTTCTTCGGCCCCGCTCCCTGAGTCGTACCGCAGCAAGCATCCGCCGCCCTCGCCTTCCAGACCGGTCAGTCTTCCCCAGGCCATGGTGACGCCGTCCTTGACGGTCCCTTCGAAATATCTTTGGCCTTCCCGGCCCGGGACGCAGACGTCCTGGTACAGGCCTATGATATGGACATCGGGCACTTCCTTCATCAGCGAGCGCATCGCCTGGAACGACCGCAGGCAACAGTTACCGGAACAATAACCGACCTTTTCCCGCCCAGCGCAATGGACGAACACGACCTTGGGCGAGCCCGGACCGAGCGCCTGCACCCGACTAACAAGACCGTTTGGAGCATCGGGAAGGGTCATCGCCCGAGGATTCTCCGAGCCCGGATATCCCATCTCTTCCTTGGTCATGGTCCGGGACCCAGTGCATAGGACGATGGCCCCGACCTTCAATCCGGTCCTCTCGTTCCCCTGGACTAGGTCCACTTCGAAATTGCCGAAGAAGCCGCGGACGGCTTTCAGTTCAGATTGCAAGTGCTTGATTATCTGAGGATCTTCCGCCATCATCTCCGCCAAAGGTCTGCCGGCCCCCAACAAACTGACCGTCTTGTTCAAGGTCACCGTCCTCTCCACCAGGTGCACTTGACGTTCCGGGGAGGCTATCATTAGGGCGGCGGTCATACCGCTGCGCCCGGCCCCGACTATGAGCACGTCCGGGTTGGTGGACACCTCTCTTTCGGACAGTGGGGATTGCCAGGTCACCCTTCTGATGGCCGCCTTGATCATGCGTGCGGCCTTCTCCGTGGCCTCTTCGCGGTCCGGGGTGATCCAGGCGCACTGCTCCCTTATGTTGGCCATCTGCATCAGGTGAGGGTTCAGTCCGCCCCTCTCGCACACCTCCATGAAGGTGGACAGATGCTGGTGGGGGGAACAGGCGGCCACTACCAGATGGGTCAACCGTTCCTTCCTGATCTCCTCCTCTAGGAAGTCCTGCCCCTCCTTGGAACACATCAAGCGGTGCTGGGAAACCTTGACCACCCCGGGCAGGGAAAGCTGCTCGAGCAGCTTGACCATGTCTACCTGGTCGGAGATGTTGTTGCCGCACTCGCAGACGTACACCCCTATCCTGGCGGTCATTCTGGTCCCTCCCGCTCAGCGCAGCGCATGGCCTCTCCGGCCGCGGCTAATGCCTCGGCCACCGTCTCCCGGATGTCCTTGGGTCCCCGGGCGCCCCCCAGGATGAACACCCCGGGACGGCTGGAAAGGACGCCGTCCCCGGCCAGGAAACCGTCGGAGGCCAGTTCCAGGCCCAGTACCTTGCTCAACCCTTCTGTGCCTTCCGGAGGGACCAGCGCCGGCGCCAGCACCACCATGTCCACCTGTTCGCACCCTTCTCCAGCAGATGAACGATGGAAAACCTTGAGCGATCCGCCCGCACCCTTGACCCTGGTCACCTCGGCCCTTATCATGCCCTGGCCGTCCGGGGCCATCTCCGCCATGAACCGCTGGTCGCCTTTGTTGGGCAGGCAGAGGTCGCTGTGGAACTCCAGCACCTCGGTGTCCGGTAGCTTGACCCTTAGGTAGTGCCTGAACTTCAGGAGGTAGCGGCAGCAGACGCCGGAACAGATCATCTCTTCCTTCCTTCCCACGCAATGGACCAGCGCGATCCGGGATGGCACGCGGCCGTCGCGCAACTGCACCTGTCCAGCGGTGGGCCCATTGGAGGCGTAGAGGCGTTCGAACTCCAGGGCGCTGAAGACCTCTGGAAGGGAATCGTAGGAGAACTGGGGGAGCTTCTTGAGGTCCATGGTCCCGCACCCCACGGCCACCAGGACCGCCCCGACCTTCAGTTCTATTTCCTGATCCTTCTGCTCGTACTCTATGGCCTCGAAGGCGCAGGCTTCTTGGCATGTCGAGCACTCCTGCCCCTTGAAACGCAGGCAGACCTCCGGGTCGATGCGCGGGACGTTCGGTAACGCCCCCGCACAGGGGAGGTAGATGGCCTTGCGCTGCGACAGACTTTCCTCGAACTCGTTGCTGGCGGAGACTGGGCAGACGTCGAAGCAGGCTGCGCAGCCGATGCAGTTGTCCATGCTTACGTACCTCGCTCTTTGACGTAGCTTAACGGTGAGATCGCCCGGACCGCCCTCCAGGCCCGCCACCTCGGTCAAGGTGAGAATGTGCACGTTCGGGTCCTGCAGCAGTTCCTGCTCCAGGGGGGATAGCATGCAGGTGGCACATTCCAGGTTAGGGAAGACGTTCTCGAACTTGACGCTCGTCCCGCCGATGTGTGCCGTCCTCTCCACTAGATGCACCTGGTGTCCGGCCTTGCTGAGAAGCTGGCTGGCCTGCAGACCGCCGATACCGGCGCCGATCACGAGCACGTCGAGCTTGGTCATACCATCACCTCAGGTGTATGCCGTCTGGCGTATGGGATTGGGTCCTATCTCCCGGATACGTCGGTCGAAGTCGATGGCCACCTCGGAGAAGCGTTTCCCCTCCGAGGCCGAGACCCATTCCAGCCTAAATCGGTCCTCTTCCAGGCCCAGGGAGGCCAGCACTTCCTTGAGCAAGAACAGGCGGCGGCGGGCGTAGTAGTTACCTTCCCCGTAATGGCAATCACCTGGATGACATCCGGCCACGAGGACTCCATCGGCCCCTCTGAGCAGGGCGTTCAGGACCAAGGTGGGGTCCAGGCGGCTGGAGCACATCACCCTTATGGGCGTTATACTGGAGGGCACTAGAAGGCGGTTCGCTCCGGCCAGGTCGGCCCCGGCGTAGGAGCACCAATTGCATAGAAACCCAACTATACGTGGCTGGAATGTATCACTCATTGTCGCTGCCTTGCTAGATAAATAAAAAAAGGTTGGGGCTCAGAATTGGATCTGAGCTTTCCACTTGCCTCCGCCCATTTCACCTACGAACAGTAAGGTCCTGCCAGTCTTCTTGCACCAAGGCCCGACGTCCCCGTGGAAGGATTCGCAATCCGAGATTACCTCCAGCACATCGCCGGGTTTCATTTGCTTGGATCTGACCGCCACCTCCAGAATGGGCTGAGGGCATTTCTTGCCCAGCGTATCAAGATACACCGTTGCCATTTTGTACGCCCCGATCGATCAGAACGAGAAAGTGACGGTGCATCCACTGGCCATGGTCATGAATTCGGTAGCTCCCATGATCATTACATCTTTCCTGAGCTCCTCTTTCTTGATGTCCTTGGCTTCCAAGGCTAGTGCGCAGATGTAGACCTTCCCGCCCAACATGTGGAACTTCTTGACGAGGTCCTCCATGTCTGGAAGTCCCTTGGCCTTCAGCTTCTCCAGTTCGCCCGTCTTCAGAATCAGGGATCCACCCGGTGTGAAGAACAATATTACTTCGTCTCCAATCGCCTGAGCGCTCGACCCCAGAAGAAAAGGCGGGTAAACGCATCTCGGCTCCGTGCTGTTTACAATTATTGCTACTTTTGCCATAATTACCCCTAAGTGATAATTGCTTGGTCCGCCTATTAATATTCTATCGATTGGTACAGGAAGGATTACGATGCGTCGTCTAACCCCATCTTACCTGTGGAAAGGTGAGCCAGACAGAATATTTCCTATGCGCCGGACCCATAATCGATGAGATTTTTTCGGCATCGGTCTTAACAATATTTAATTTTAGTAAACACATATTAATACCGGAGGGCTTTCTCGGCTTTTGGCGCTGGGAATGGCTGTGAGGGACTCGGTCATGGTCCGTTCGATCTTTAATCTTCGACTGCGGATCCATCGTATCGGCAACGATCACCTGGAGAGATGAATTCCTCGTACTCTCGTGAAAAATCAGGATAGAAAAAATGGTTCATAGGAACGCTGCAGCTCCGTAATAGATCAGGGCCCCGACCAGCGCAGCGCATGGGATCGTGAGGAGCCACGCCCAAGCGATGCTCCTAGCAACTCCCCACCGTACTGCGCTTATCCGCCTGGTCGCGCCGACGCCGATTATGGACGTTGAGATCACGTGTGTCGTGCTTATGGGAATGCCCATGAGCGAGGTCCCGATGATGGCTCCCGCACCTGCGGTCTCCGCGCAGAAGCCGTGGATGGGGTCGAGACGGGTGATCTTACTGCCCATGGTCTTGACTATTCGCCAGCCGCCCATCAATGTGCCTAACGCGATTGCTATATGAGCCCCTATTATGACGAAGATCTCGATTTGAAGGTGTTTGGGGTCGGCCGCCGCACCGTACCAACCCATGCACCAGAGGGTGGTGGCGATGATCCCCATCGTCTTCTGGGCATCATTGAGGCCGTGGCTGAAGCTGAAAAGGGCCGCACTGAGGAGCTGTAACCTTTTGAAATAGTTGTTGATAATTTGTGGCGTCCTCTTGCGCACGAGCCATAGCATTCCCGTCATCAACAGGAAGCCGAAGAGCATCCCGATCAGCGGCGACACGATCATGAATATCACTATTTGTAAAAGGGTCGGCCACTGTACGGCGCCGAGCCCTGCGGATACCATACCCGCCCCTATGATCCCGCCTATCAGCGCATGGGACGAGGAAGTTGGCAATCCTAAAAGCCAGGTGATGATGTTCCATATGATGGCGGCCAGCACACCGGCCATCATGACGATCAGCACCGTATGCGCCTGGGCATAGCCGAAATTCTCCAGATGCAGGATCTTGGTCATGGTCGCCGCGACCGATACGCTGCCTACGATGCCGACCAAGGCCGCGAGGAAGTTTAAGATGGCCGCCATGGCCACCGCCTTCCCAGGCGACAGCACCTTCGTCGAGACGACCGTGGCTATGGCGTTGGCCGAATCATGGAAACCATTGGTAAAATCGAACAACAGGGCGATGGCGATGACAGTTGATCCCAGGTACAGGAACTGCTCGACGGCCATGGTCCATCTCCGGGTCAGGCGTATTTGATAAGGATGCCGTTTATAACGTCAGCAACATCCTCGCACCTGTCCGCCGCGGTCTCGATGTTGGTGTACAGTTCCTTGAGCTTTATTATGTCCTTGGCTTCTTCGGTATCGAACAGATCGGCGATGGCCTTCCTGTATAACGTGTCCCCCTCGTGCTCGAGACGGTGTATCTCGACGCAGCAGGACTTGGTGTTCTTGGGGTCCTTCATGCCCTTGAGGGTGTGAACGGCCGTGTCCACCTCCTCCATGGCCATGGTGAGATTGCGCACCAGCTCGACCATCGATCTAGTGGGCTCTTTTATCTTGAACATTACGATTTTGTCGGCCACGTCGTCCACGCAGTCGAGTATGTCGTCCAGGGATGAGGTGAGCGCTACGATGTCCTCACGGTCGATGGGGGTAATGTAGGTCTTGTTCAATTCATCATGTATATGATGGACCATGTTGTCCCCCTTGTTCTCCATCCTGTTCAGGTTGAGCGCCTTCTGCTCCAGATCGGTGAAATTGCTCATTATTGAGTTGAGGTACTTGACGCCCTCCATGACGTTGGCGCTCTGCTCAACCAGCATATCGAAAAACTTCTTTTCCTGCGGAATGAGCCAAGAGAGGGCTAATGTCTCACAACCTAATCCCAGATAGGAGCGGAGAGTCATGATACTTATGACTATTTAGTAACTTTTACCGTCAGATCGAGATACATTTTTCGTGGCGCTGAGTCCGCTGAAGAGACCGCTAAATTGAGACGCCTGCATTACAACGAAGGCTCGATGACGTACTTGCACATGTTGAAGCCCGCTCCGAACGTGTCCTTCTCCACCACGCGCAGGGGCATGTGGAGCCTCTCCTCGAAGATGGACTCTAGTATGCCCTCGTTGAGCAGGCACAGCGTCTTACCGACGTCCGGAGCCTTAGAACAGTCGTACTCGTCCTTGATTATCAGGGTCACCGGATGCAGGGAGTAGACCACGACGTCCCCCAGCTCGTGCAGCGCATAGAAATCCTTGACCTCGTGTATCAGGCCTTCGACGTCATTGGACTTCATGCGCGTGGAGACCTCGGCCCCTATCTGTCGGCCGATGTCTTTCAGGATGGGGTCCATGTTAAACCCGATGGCCTCCATCCCGATGACGATGGAACGTATGGTTCCCTTGAGGAAAGTACTGGTGGAGCCTATGGAGCGACCGATGGTGTTGGATACGGCCTTTTTCAGCTCCTCCCGGGGGACAACCGACGAGCCAACTAGCCTGGAAATGACATAGAATATCTTCCGGCGGTTGTCTTGGGGATCGTCCCGGTAACCGATCAAACCTTCCTTGACCATCTTGTCCAGGTGGACCGAGAGGGTGCTTTGGGCCTTGCCGGTAAGGACGGCGATCTCGCTCAGGCTCAGGTCCCGGCGTTGGAGCTCGCTCAAGATCTTTTGCCGCACGGGGTTCGATATCTGCCGTAGACCAGTGGTCGTAGAATAGACATCGAAATTTGAGGTCTTTCCTTGCAGATGAATCCCCAGCCTACAGATTAATGGTATGCATAGTTAAATGTATCGTAAAGTTACGAAACATCGGGTCCGAGATAACTTAATTAGATTGGCCACCCTCCAGTGGATGAGGACAGATGAGGATACTCATTGACGGCGAGGCCAAGGACACGCGGGCGGTCTGGTTCGAGAACGGGACGGTCCGTATGATCGACCAAAGGATACTACCTCATCGAGTCTCGGTCGTCGATCTCACTGACCATCACCAAGTGGCCGAGGCCATCCGCGATATGACCGTCCGGGGCGCCCCGGCTATCGGTGTGTCCGCGGCGTACGGGATGCTTCTGGCCGCCAATAACCATGAGGACCTGCCGGCGGCGGCGAAGGAGCTGAAAAGCACCAGGCCGACGGCCTTCGACCTGTTCTTCGCCGTGGACCACATGCTGGCCCGTCTGGAATCTGGCGCTGACCCGGTCAGGGCGGCGGAGGATTACGCCAATAACATCGTGGAACGATGCCGGATGATCGGCGTTCACGGAGAGCCGTTGATCAAGGACGGGGCTCGCATCATGACCCATTGCAACGCCGGAGCCCTGGCCACCGTGGACTGGGGCACCGCCCTGGCGCCCATACGTGAGGCTTGGCGCAAGGGGAAGGACATCTTCGTCTACGTTTCCGAGACCCGGCCCCGGCTGCAGGGCATGAAACTGACAGCCTTCGAACTGTTGAACGAGGGCATACCGCACGCCATCATTCCGGACAGTGCCTCCGGCCATTTCCTAAGGGAGGGCGTGGACCTGGTGATCGTGGGGGCGGACCGCATCGCCGCTAATGGCGATTTCGCCAACAAGATAGGGACGTACGAGAAGGCGGTCCTGGCCAAGGAGCTGGGCGTGCCTTTCTACACCGCCGCTCCTCTCTCGACCTTCGACCTCTCCATCGCCCGGGGCCAGGACATACCCATCGAATATCGTGGAGAAGAGGAGGTCACGATGATCGACGGGGTGCGCATCGCCCCTCAGGGCTGCAAGGCCTTGAACCCCGGGTTCGATGTGACCCCTGGCCGGTACCTGAAGGGCATAATCACCGAATCGGGCGTGCTCAGCCCGGGCGAGATATCTAAGAAGTTGAAGGGGGCCAAATTATGAACCAGGCAGGTATGGACGTTGTGCGGTACGGACGATTGCTGTACGAGAGGGGACTGACGTTCGGGACCGGGGGGAACATCAGCGCTCGGGTCGGGGGGAACATGATCATCACGCCCTCCGGGACCTGCAAAGGGATGCTGGACCCTACCGAGCTGGTCAACGTGGACATAGCCACCGGAAAAGCCCTGAGCGGAAGACCATCGATGGAGACCCCTTTCCATCTGACGGTGTACAGGGAACGCGCGGACGTGAACGGTGTGGTGCACGTGCATCCCCGTTTCTGCACCGCCCTGGCCTGCGCCGGGGTGGAGCTGACCCCCGGATTGACCCCCGAGGGACTGATGGTGCTGGGCAGGCGCGTGCCGACCGTGCCGTACGCCACCCCGGGGTCGAACGACCTGGCCGAAGCGCTGAGAGCGGTGGTCGGAGGCGCCAACGCCTTCCTGCTGCAGAACCACGGCGCGATAGCTGTTGGCAAGGACCTCAAGGACGCCTACCACCGCCTGGAGACCCTGGAGTTTCACGCCGAGCTGCAGTATCGCTTGCTGCTGCTGGGAAAAGGGAAGGCGCTGCCAGAGGCGGAGATCGAACGTATCCTGAGGGACTGATCACATGATCCTGATAACTAAATGGTTCGGAGTGTTCCTGTGCGAGGACACCGAGGTTCGCCGGTTCAAGCTGTTCGAGAAGGAACCTAAGCTGGTGGCTCATAAGCTGGCAGCGGTCCAGCGCGGGGAGATACTCCCGGAGGAGAGGGAGCTGGCGGTGAGGCGCATGAAGGTGGCCGATTCGCGGCTGAAACCCCTCGGAAAGCCCATGGTATTCGATTCGTCCTTCATCAGACCGGAGACCTACGGGCTGACCCCGGAGCTCATGCAGAAGGTCATGGTCGAGCTGGGCAAGATCAGGGTGCGCGAGCCCTTGAGCGAGGACCGCTCCATCGCCCAAGCCATTCGGGCCACCGACGACCTCATCGATGAGATCAACCTCCTGAGCGAACGTCTGCACGAATGGTACGGGGTGTACTTCCCGGAACTGGGCGACTACGCGGTGGAGGCAGAGTACGCTCGCCTGGTGGCGGAGATCGGGGAGAGAGAGGCCATCATGGCGCAACTGGGCGTCTCCCTCGAATCGGTGGGCACGGACCTGGTGGAAAGAGACCTGCAGGTCATCCGGGGCCTGGGCGGGACGCTGTTCGAGCTTTACAAGCGCAAGGAGTCCCTGGACGCCTACATCCTGGAAGGGATGAACCGGGTGGCGCCCAACCTGACCTCGCTGCTCAACCCCAACCTGGCCGCTCGCCTAATTTCCCTGGCCGGGGGGCTGCAACGCCTGGCTAAATTGCCGTCCAGCACCGTGCAGCTGCTGGGGGCGGAGAAGGCCCTGTTCCTGCACCTGCGGTCGGGCAAGAGCCCTCCCAAGCACGGGGTCATATTCCAGCACCCATGGATCAACCGGTCGCCCTACTGGCATAGGGGCAAGGTGGCCCGCAGCCTGGGCGGCAAGATAAGCATCGCCGCCAAGGTGGATTATTATCATGGCGAGCCCATAGCCGACCAGCTGAAGGAGCAGATGGAGAGACGGGTTGCCGAGATCAAGGAGAAGTACCCCAACCCGCCCCAAAGACAGCCGCGCCCTCAAGGAAGGTACAACAATCAGCGTCAGGGTCAACGCTATGGCCAAGGCCGTCGGAGATAAGCAAAATATATAAACGTACCTTCATTTCCCTTTAGAGGTATCTATGTCGTGGACTCAACAGGAAGTCAGGGAGCTGAAGGAAGGCCGTTACATGCTGATCGACGGCGAACCCTGCAAGATCATCAACATCACCACCTCCAAGCCCGGGAAGCACGGGGAGGCCAAATCCAACATCGATGCCGTGGGCATCTTTGACAACAAGAAGCGCAACATAGTTCACCCCGTCAAGCACAAGGTCCAGGTGCCCATGATCGACAAGCGCAAGGCGCAGATCCTTTCCATCGCCGGTGACGAGGTCCAGCTCATGGACCTGGATACCTACGAGACCTTCCAGCTGCCCATTCCAGAGGAATACAAGGGACAGCTCAACGCCGGCGAGGAGATCATGTACATGATCGCCATGGACCGTCGCAAGATCACCAAGGTGTGATCGGGGACCAGAGACCTCCATGGCCCGCAGCGACTCGTTCTCTCTGGCCAATTCCACTTTTGAGGAGGCGGAGTTCGTCATCATGGGGGTACCTTACGATGGCACCACCCGCTTCCGTTCCGGCACCCGGAAGGCGCCCGCGGCCATACGCAAGGCCTCGAAATTGTTGGACCCCTATGTCTTCGAGCACAAGCTGGACCTGTCCACGGTTAAGGTCCACGACCTAGGTGATCTGGACTGCGGCTCTTCCTGCGAGGACATGTTCAAGGCGGTAGAGAAGGAGGCCGGGAAGGTAATCACCGCGGGCAAGTTCCCTATCCTGATGGGCGGCGAGCGCAGCATCACCTATCCGCTGGTGAAGGCCTTCAAGGAGGTCGGGGTCATAAGCATCGACGCTCACCTGGACTTCCAATCGAACGGCGACCGCAAGTTCGACCACTCCTGCACTATGAGGAAGGTGGCGGACGTGGTGGGCATCGAGAACATTTTGCCCTTCGGCGTGCGTTCCATCTCCAAGGAGGAGCTGACCGGGGAGATGCCCAATTACGTGGACGCCTACCAGATAAGGGAGATGGGCCTGGACAACTCCTGGAAGAAGGCCCTCAACATGATGCGTCGGGAGGACGTGCTGCTGAGCCTGGACATGGACGGGATAGACCCGGGGTTCGCCCCCGGGACCTCGCGCCCCGAGCCTTTCGGCCTAACGGGCTACGAGGTCAAACGCTGCATCGACATGGTGGGCGATCGCCTGGTCGGTTTCGACGTCTCCGAGGTGCTGCCACTCCATGATCCAGGGGCCACCGCCGCTCTGGCCGCCCGCCTCATTATGGAAGTGGTCGCCATCGTGCACACCCGTCGGGGTGAAAAGTAGTTGGACCTCACCCCTCTCATATCGGCTTTCATACTAATCTCCATCACCGAGCTGGGAGACAAGACCATGATCGCGGCCATCACCCTGTCCTCGAAATATCCGAAGAGAACCGTGTTCCTGGGGGCCTTCCTGGGTCTGGCATTGGTCACGGCCGTCGGCGTGCTCATCGGGGAGGTGCTATTCCAGTTCGTGCCAGCCTGGATTGTCGGTCTGGCCGCCGGTGTGATCTTCATTCTATTCGGAGTGGTCACCCTGCTGCTTCCAGAGAAAGAGGAAGAGGCGGAGGTCAAGGATAAGAGCCGCTGGGGCGGGTTCTTGACCGCCTTCGGCTTTATTGGCCTGATGGAGCTGGGGGACAAGACCCAGCTATCGGTCATCACTCTCTCCGCGGAATCTGGCGCAGCCCTGTTGGTCTTCATCGGCGCAGCGATGGCATTCTTCTGGCTTACAGCCCTGGAGGTGACCGTGGGCAAGGCCATCGGGGAGAAGGTCCCCAAGGACTACATACGGAAGGGAAGCGGCCTGGTCTTCATCATCTTCGGGATCATATTCCTGGCGCAGCAACTGCTGTGATCACTTTTCCAGCAGTTCCCGCAGCACTTCCTCGCACTCGTCACCGCACCTCTTTGCGGTGCCCTCGTCCTTTCCCTCGGAGTAGATGCGGAAGATCGGCTCCGTTCCGGATGGCCGGACCAGGCTCCATCCACCGTCGAAATAGATCTTGATCCCGTCGGTGAGGTCGGTGCGCTGGTCGGCGAAGTACACTTCGACCTGCTCCAGAGCCCACTCCTTCTTTTCCTCCGGGCACTCCAGCTTCCGTTTGTCCAGGCAGTAACGGGGCACTTCTTTCAGCAGTTCGGAGAGAGGCCCCTTCTTGGCGATTATCTCCAGCATCTTGGCCATGGCCATGGCCGCGTCCCGGCAGTACTGGTGCTCGGGGAAGATCAGCCCGCCGTTCTCCTCCCCGCCGAAGAGGGCCTGGACCTCCATCATCTTGCGGGCGACTATCGGTGCGCCCACTTTGGTGTAGATGACCTGGCCGTTGTGCTTTTTGACGACCTCTTCCAGGCAGGAGGAGGTGCTCACCGGAGTTACCACGATGCCCCCTTCGTTCTCCTGCACCATGTGTGAGGCCACAACGCTCAGCGATTGGTCCCCGTAGACGTAGTTGCCCTGGTCGTCCACGAATATGGTGCGGTCGGCGTCCCCATCGTGGGCTATGCCCAGGTCCGCGCCGGTGGCTTTGACCACCGAGATAAGGTCCTTGAGATTGTCCGGGGTCGGCTCGCTGGGATGACCGGGGAAGGTGCCCTGCGGGTTCCCGTTCAGCGTCACCGCCCTCACGCCCAGGGCATCGAGCAGCCCAGGAGAGGTGACCGTCCCGGCGCCGTTGGCGCAGTCCAATACCACGTGGAGGTTGGCATCGGCGATGGCCACCCGGTCCACCGAGCGCCTTATGGCGTTGGCGTAGGAGGCCCCCACCCCATCCAAGCGGGAGACGGTGCCTACCGCCCTCCATTCTGGCAGGGAGAAGCTCTTTTCCGTGAAGATGCGCTCGATGACCTCCTCCTTCTTCCGCGGCATCTCCGTGCCGTCGTGGTCGATGCACTTGATGCCGTTGAACTCCGGCGGGTTGTGGGAGGCGGTGATCATCACTCCTCCCTTTACTCCAGTGTTCTTGACGTAATACTGCAGGGCGGGCGTCGGCAGCATGCCCAGGTCCACCACGCTGGTCCCCGCCGAGGTCATCCCGGCGGATACGGCCAGGCGCAGCATGTCGGCGGAGGTCCGGGAGTCCGTGGCGATGGCCACCTTCCCCATCATGAATGTGCCTATGGCCCGACCGACCTCCAGCGCCAGCTCGACGTTCATGTCCTTATTGACTACCCCGCGCACTCCATTGGTTCCGAAAAGTTTGGTCATCGTATCACTTTGGCCGGTCCCTTTTATATGGTTTAGGAAAAGTTAGCTGGCATTTAAACCTAGTGTGCGTTTTTCTGAACGCCGCCTCAATGACCGATCAGTACCTTGTCCTCCACGACCGCGCCGTCCTCGATCACCGTTCCAGGCCCCAGTATGCAGTTGTGGACACGACATCCCTTGCCCACGATGGCTCCCTCCATGAGCGTGGAGCGGTCGACGGTCGAACCGGACATTATGGCGGAGCGAGGTTGAGCGCAGACATGCGGCCCGACCACGCATCCTTCGAGCTTCACACCGTCCAGATGGTTCTGTCCCCTTACCTCCGAACCTGTCTCGGACGCTGGCCGGTGAAGATTATGACCGTGATCGATGAGCACTGACTGGGCGGTCAGGTAGCTCTCCGACGTCCCGCAATCCACCCAGTGACCGGAGAACCTGTATCCGAACAAGCCCTGCTCCAGCACCCGGGGGAACACAGCCCGTTCCAAGGAAATGACACCTTCGCCGATATGGTCCAGTATCTCCGGTTCGAACGCGTAGATCCCGGCGTTGATCAGGTCCGAGGCTGCAGTTCCCGGCGCCGGCTTCTCCTGGAAGTCCACGATGCGCTCTCCCTGCATCCTTATCACCCCGAAGGCGGAGGGGTCCGGCACCTGCCACAGCGCTATGGTGCCGATCCCCCCCATCCGTCGGTGGAAGCGAAGGAAGGCGTCGATGTCCAGGGAGCTGATTATGTCCCCGTTGAAGCACAAGAACTCGCCGTCCAGGTGTTTCCGGACGTTGCGTATGGCGCCTCCCGTGCCCAGGGGCTCCTCTTCATTGACCAGAATGACCTGACGGCCGTAGTCGTGTTGACGGAAATGGTCTTCCAGGGTCTCCTTCATGTAGCTGACGGCCAGTACGACCGTGTCCACCTCCGCTGGCAGCGAATCGATTATGTGCATGACCAGCGGCTTGCCGAGCAACGGTACGATGGGTTTGGGAATGGAGAAGGTCAATGGCCTTAGCCGGGTGCCCATGCCCCCGGCCAGGATCAGTGCTTTCATGAAAAGTTATCAGAGGGGGGCAATGCTCACGACGTTGTTGCCCCGCAGGATCACGACGCCCAACCGCCGGACCTGGTCCGCGTTGCGCTCCTCGGTCTCCTCTAGGACCATGTTCATGTACTCATCGTAACCGGTGAGCTTCCCTTCCAAGACGCGGTTGTCCTTGAGCAGGAGGGATACCTTCTTGTTCAGGGTTTTCTCCATGAGCGCTAGAGGCATTACCATGTTATCACTTCCGTAGTCATCGTACCCTTAGATTTAAACCTTTTCGGGTGCGGCCATCACTGCTTCAGGGACAGAATCCAGGAGTCGGAGGGGTCTTGGCGGGCGTAACCCACGAAGTCCTCTTCGAGGATTACGTCGGATACGCCCACCAGGTTGACCTTCCTCCCTGTGGACCAGGAAAAGGTCGTCGTTTCCGGGGGAATGCGGGTTATGGCCCATCCGTCAAGGGCCGTCGGGCCTACTGTTTGAACTTTGATTCCATCCACTCCTTTATCTCTTCCTTCTTGGTCCCCAGGCCGAACTTCTCCGAGAACTCCCGGGTGGTGCTGAGCAGTAGGGACTGCCCCGCGTGCTTGCCGGTGACCAGGCCCATCTGTCTGAGCTCCTTCACCCTTTCGTATACGCCGGAGCCGAGCATCTTGGCCAGGTCGCTTTGTAAAATCGGCTGGTTGTAGGCGATGATGGCCGCGGTCTTGAGCACTTCGGTCGATATATCCTGTTCAGCGAATGGCAAGGCGTAGTGATTGTACTCGGGGCGCAGCTGCAGGGAGTATCTCTGCCCGATCTTGACCACCTGGATGGCCGAGTCTCGCGTTTCGTACTCCTTTTCCAGGTGCCTCAGTTCCTTGCGCACGGCGTCGGGTCCTAGACCGCACATGTCAGAGATGTCACTGGCCCGGAGGGGCTGGGACGCGGCGAACAGCACGGCCTCCACCGCACGGTCCACTTCACATCACCATCTGGGCGTGGGCCACCGGGAGCTGGGCCTCCTGACCGTCCACCAGCTGGCCGATCTCCCAGGGCAGCTTGATCTCCAGGAATATTTGGCCATAGGGAAGCTCTTCCTGCCACAGCGATATCTTGCCGTTACGGGCCAGGAACAGCAGCGATACAAAAACCTTGATGCAGTCCTCTTTGTCCCCCTCGAACAGGTCCTCCAGGGCCATGGGGCCGTTGCCGCAGCGCATTATCCTCTCCCATGTTTCAGCGACGTCCTTCTCCTGGTTGTCGTTGTGGCTCTTGCCGTCGAACCTTTCCTGGGCCTTGAGCAGCTGCTCCCGGACCCTCTGGCGGTTCAAGGATACCTCCACTTCCTGCTGGGCGGTCTCGAAGGCCTCGAGCAGGTCGATGAGCGCGACCGGCCGCGTGCAGCGGTGCCTTATCACCTCGGTGAGCTCCACGTTCTCCGGAACGTTCAGGTCGACGTCCGGCTGGGGGTGCTCCACGAACTGGTCCATGGCGTCCAGGTCCCAGTCGGCGCAGAACAGCTCATCGCGGCGGTTGTCGTTGAGCACTAGCACCTCGCGGGACTGCATGTGCAGTATGCTCCAGGCCATGTGCATGAGCTTGCCGGCCACGATGAAATCGACCTCCTCGGTCTTCATCCTCTGCCCGTAGAGCTTGGCGAACTTCATCAGGTCCACGTCCCAGGGGTCCAGGTCGTTGCTCAGGACCAGCTCGAACACTAACTGCAACGAACGGTCCAGCGGCTCGCGGCCGGCGAACTGGTGCTCGTCCTCGGCCGAGCGCAATAGCCCCAGGTAGCGGTTGATCTTCTCCGCTCCCCGCCCCTCGTCGATCAATGCCTTGTGGAACATCAGATGTCCCATCACGTTGTCCAAGCTCCCAACCTCTGTCATTACCCATCCCTCTTGACCTTATCCTCAGGCAGTTCTATGTCCTTCTCCAGCTCGCTCAGGTCGCCGATGTTCGGCTTGAAAATGATGTTGGAAATGCCGCCAGCCGGCTTGGTCACCCCGATTATGTGGTCAGCCTTGTTCAGGGTGACCTTCCTCAGGGATATCTGCACGAACTGGGCGGTGGTGCTGCTCTTCTTGACCCGGTTGGCCACCATCTCGGCGTTGACCGCGTCCAGGAACATATCGACCTCGTCCAGCAGGTAGAACGGCGACGGTTGCCACTCCTGCAGGGCGAAGATGAAGGCCAGTGCGGTCAGGCTCTTCTCCCCTCCGCTCAGCGCCTCCAATCTCAGTACCTTGCCGTTGCGCGGCCGGGCCTTGATGACTAGTCCGCCCTGGAAGGGCTCCTGCGGGTTCTCCAGCAGCAGCTCCGCCTCTCCGCCCCCGGAGAGCTCGGCGTACACCCGGCGGAAGTTGGCGTTGACGGCGTCATACACCTGGACCAGGTTGACCTTCTTTTTCTCGTTCAGCTGGTCGGTCAGCGCCACCAGCTGGTCCCTCTGGTCCTCGAGCCGCTTGGTCTCCCCGCGCAGCTCGACGTGCCTGGCCTTCTTCTCATCGTAATCCTCGATGGAGCGCAGGTTGACCGCGCCCATGCCGTTAAGGGAGTTCTCGCACAGCACCATCTCCGAATGGATGTCGTCCAGGGACGGTAGCGGGTAGCTCACCGCCAGATTATGCTGGGCGATCTCCTGGACCAGTTCCCGGAGCTTCTCCTCGCCCAAGGTCTTCTTGGTGTTCAGCCCAATGAGGAAGTCATTAGAGGTCTCCAGCTTCACGGCCACCTTCTCCCGGTCGGCCAGGGCCTGTCCCTTTTGTCTCAGGAGCTTCTCTTTCTCGTCCCGCAGGGCGGTGATCTCCTTGCCCATGGAGTCCTCGATCTTCTTCAGGGCGGCCAGTTCCACCTTGGACCGGTTCTCCTTCTCCCCGGCCCCTTTGCCCTGGGCGTCCAACAGGCGCAGCTTCTCCTTGAACTGCTCCTCCTGCCCGGCCATCTCGTTTAGGCGCCTTTCCCTGACCTCGGCGTTTAGCTTGAGGAATTCGTGCTCAGTGCGCTTCTCTGAAAGTGATTGTGATATGCTGGTGAGCGTCGACTGGGCCTCCCTCAGCTTCTGTGAAAGTTCGGTGGGGGCGATCTCCATCTGGCGCTTGGTGCTGACTTCCAGCTCCGCCCTCAGTTTCGTGAGCTCCCCTTCCATCTTGGTGATTTGTAGCCCGAGCTCCGCCGTCTGGGACAGCGCCCTTTCCTTCTCGGTCTGCTTGGCCGCGGCGCCCTCTGTCACCCTCTTGGAACGGACCTTCTGCTCGGCCAGCTGCTTCTTCAGACCTTCCAGCTCGATACCCTTGCCCCGGTCCGAGCCGCTGATCTCGCGGATCTTCGACTCCAGGTCGATGACCTCCTGCCGGAGCGTCGTCAGTTCCGTGGAGACCTTGTCGGCCTGCTCCGTGGCCTTGCGTAGCTCCTCGGCCACCTCGTCGGCCTTGCCCTTTCCAGAGCCGAACTTGAGCTTGCTGCCCTCGACCGTTCCGCCGACCATGGCCCCGGAGGCCTCGATGAGCTCGCCGCCGGCGGTCACTAGGCGCACGCCGCCCATGAGCTGCCTTGCCTTTTGTAAAGTGTCGACCACGACCGTGTCCCCGAACACATACCAGAAGGCGGCTCGGTACTGCTCGTCGAACTTTATAAGATCGATAGCGAACCCAGCAGCTTCCTTCTCCGCTAGCAGGGCCTTGCCGCGGGGCTTGCCGTCTAGCATCTTATTGAGCGGCAGGAACGTGGCCCGTCCCAGATCGCTGCGCTTCAGGTAGTTGATGGCGTTGGAGGCCACCTCATCGTCCTCGACGATAATGGACTGCATACGGCCGCCGGCGGCTACGTTCAGTGCAACCTCGTACTTGGGGTCGACATCGGCCAGCTCGGCGATGGTTCCGTGTATCCCCTTCATTTCGCTGCGGTCCCTAGCCTCTAAGATGGCCTTGACCGCACGGTTGTAGCCGCGGGCGACGTTGACCGCCGCCTCCTCTTCGGCCTTGAGGTGATTATACTCCCGAGTGAGGTTGCGCACCGCCTGTTCCAGCTCGGCGGCCATCTTGGTGAGCTGCGTCTCCCGGTTCTTCTTAGAATAGAACTGCTCCTGCATGGATTTGAGAGACCCGCTGGAGTCCTTGCCCTGCTTGCCTATCTCCTTTACCCTCCAGTCCAGGTCCTTGACCTCGAAATCGGCGGATTCCTGTTCGGCGTGCAGCGCCTCCAGTTCCGCCCCCAGGTCCTGGGCCAGCCTCTCCAGGCGCTCCTTCTCTAGCTTCTTGACGTGCAGCGCCTCCGACCTCTCACGGATATGCTGGTCCTTTTCCTTGATGATTTTCTCCAGGGCCGAGAGCTCGCTGTCGTAGGAGCTGAGCTCCCCTTTCAGCTTGGCCTCGTCGCGCTGCAGTTTCTTGACCTTTTCGTCCAGTGATTTCAGTTCGGCGCTGGTCGCGACCAATGACGCTTCCTGCCCCTGCTTTTCCTTCAGTAGGGCGTCCCGCTCTTCGGACAGGGCCTTGATCTCGTCACGGACCTCGCCCATCTGTTCCGTCGACCTCTCGCGCAGGTCCGATGCTCTGGCCACGTCCACCCGCAGCCCGTCCATCTTCTCCTTCAGCTGCTGGAACTCAGCACCTCCCTTGGCCTGAAGTTCGTTCTCTTTTTTGAGATAGAGGTCCTCGATGGACCTGATCTGGGACTCTAGTTCGGCCTTGCGGGTCTTGTGGGCCTCGATCTCCTTGGAATAGGAAGCGATCTGCTCGCTGATGCCGCGTATCTCGGCCTCCGCCCCTTCCTTGCGCTTGTGAGCAAGCCGGGCCTTGGCCAGGGACAGCCGGTCCCTCATCTCGAGGTACTTGAGGGCCGCACCGCGCTCCTGCTCCAGCTGGCGGATCTGCTTGTCCAGCTCGCCCAGGATGATGGCTATGCGGTCTATGTTGTCCTGGGCCGAGCACTTCTCCACCTCGGCCTTCAGGATCTCCTCGTCGAACTTGGCGATACCGGATATCTCGTCCAGCACCCGCCGGCGATCTATGGTGGACATCTCCACGATATGGGTGACGTCGCCCTGCTGGACCAGATTGTAGCCCTCGGCGCTGATGCGGGCGCTGGAGAGTAGAAAATCGAACTCGGTCAGGGTGGACTTTCGTTCGTTGACGTAGAAATAGGAGTTGTAGCCCTCCCCGGCATCGGAGAGCTTGACATACCTGGTGAGCTTGACGATGTCCTCGTCCAAGGGGATGGTGCGATCGGCGTTGTCGAACACTAGGGAGACGCGGGTGTGATTGGCGGGCGCTTTCGCGTTACCGCCGTTGAATATCAGGTCAGAGAGCTTGCCGGCCCGGATGGCTTTGGAGCTCTTCGGACCAAGGACGAAAAGAATGGCGTCGGCGATGTTGGACTTACCCGATCCGTTGGGGCCGGTGACCGCGGTAAAGCCGCTGAGCATTGGTATGGTCAGCTTCTTTCCGAACGACTTGAAGTTCTCGACCTCGATCTGCTTAAGGTACATGCCAGTCCCCCTACGAAGTGCGAAGGTGCTCTATCTTGCTCGCCTTCGCTCGAGTGCATCCCATCACGAGTCCGACATGTGTCGGACATATAATGTATATTATGTTGCATATATATAATTTATTCTCGAAGGATTGATGTCCAGCGAGAAAAAATTACCTGATGTGAAACCTTGATTTCACATGTAATTATGAGGCAAATCGAAGATTACAATCTAAGGCCAGGGATTAATCGCGATATGAACGATTTGTGTGACAGGATGTCTGACAGACGGTGTAGACCGACCTTATGGAGGATCGTGGTCCTCCAATCTTTTCACAGCAGATGGTATGGCCGGGATCTTGGTAATCGGAGGCTCGAATCGAATACCATCTTTCGGAGGCTCCGTCTGTAGGCGTAAGAACGCATGTCCTTGTGAACTTCGGAGCCAGGGAACTTTTATACATGCAATGTGGATAAAGGGGGGATGCTCGTCTCCATCGTCCTCAAGATCAGGAATGAGGAGGACAATATAGCCGATGCCATAGACTCCCTAGTGGTGCAGGAGAGCCCCGTCGAGATCATTTTGGTAGATGGCAGCAGCACCGATCGCACGCGGGAAATCGTCAAGGAGTACGAATCCCGTTACCCGTTCGTCCACCTTTACGTGGCTGGTCGGACCAGGGGAGATAGTCTGAACTTTGGGCTGAGCAAGGCCACGGCAGACATCATCGCCCTGACCGACGGGGACTGCATCGCCAATCCCAATTGGATCAAGGAGATACGACGCTGTATCGTGGAAAAAGGGGCGGACATGGTGGCGGGCAGGTCCATCAACATCGGCCTAAGCGCCTGGGAGACGCTGGACCGGGTCGAACTGTACAACAAGGGATTCGACTGCACCTGGCCCGGATGCAATCTGGCCTTCCGCCGCCAGGTCTTCGAGACCATCGGCGGTGTGGACCCCTGGTTCATTACCGCGGAGGACGTAGATTTTAACATCAGGGCCACCAACGCCGGCTTCAACATCGTCCACAATCCCAAGGCCATAATCTACAACCGTACCCGGGGGACCGTCTACGGTTTCTTCAACCAGGCCTTTTGGAACGGGGTCGGAAGGAAACAGTTGACCATGAAGCACGGGAACCTGTGGTCCAAGTACGACCCCTTGAGAATGTTCCGTCAACGTATGACCTTCTGGGCCTTCCTTAGACTGGGATTCGCCTGGATGGGCTATATCGCCTTCAAGCTCTTCGGCGGTGGACAGAAAACACCGGCCTGAAAGCATTATTAGCCCCCTCTCGTTATAACGTCGGGGCCGGACCAAAATGGACATCAGCGTGATCATACCCACCATGAACGAGGAGGAATCCATAGGGCAGGTCATCGACAGCGTGCACCAGGCCCTGAATGGATTCGAGCACGAGGTGCTGGTCGTGGACACCAATTCCAAGGACCGCACCCGGGAGATCGCCGTGGAGAAGGGGGCGGTGGTCATCGAGGAGCCCCGCCGGGGCTATGGACGGGCGTACAAGACCGGCTTCGAGAGGGCCGGAGGCAAGGTCATCGCCACCTTGGACGCGGACTGCACTTATCCGGCGGAGGACATCCCGCAGCTCTACAAGATGCTGATAGACCAGGACCTGGAGTTCATCACCACCAACCGCTTCGCCAAGCTGGAGAAGGGGGCCATGAGCTCCAAGCACCGGCTGGGCAATTTCGCCTTGACCTTCACCCTGAACCTGTTCTTTGGCGTTAGGATAAAGGACTCACAGAGCGGGATGTGGGTGTTCCGTCGGGACATACTGGACCGCCTTCTCCTTAGCGACGATGGCATGCCCATGTCCGAGGAGATCAAGATAGAGGCGTTCCGCAAGGTCCGCAGCCAGGAGGCTCCCATCATCTACCGTCGGAGGGTGGGCGAGGTGAAGTTATCCAGCTGGAAGGACGGCTGGAAGAACATGAAGTTCCTTTTCAAGAAGCGCTTCCGCAGCTCTCACAAGTAGGTAGCGGCGGCTCTCAGCGCCTCGCGCAATACTTCTCTAGCCGGCGGACGGTAGATGCAGGCCGAGGGATGATAGGTGACCATTATCTTCAACGGCCTTCCGCCCACTTCCATCTCGAACGTCCGGTTGGCGGCGTCTTTCATGACCAGCTTACGGCCCAGCAGGTCCTCGGCGGCGCTTAGACCGAGCGCGAGCACGAACTCCTTCCCGGCCAGCTCCTCCAGGACGTAGGGACGGCAGGCCTCCATCTCCTCGGCGTTGGGACGGCGGTTCTTCGGCGGGCGGCACTTAACGGTATTGGTTATCGTCACTGAGCTCCGGTCCAGACCGGCTTCCCCCATCAGTCCATCCAGGATCTTTCCTGCCCGACCGATGAACGGTCGGCCCATCTCGTCCTCTTTGGCCCCCGGCGCTTCGCCCACCAGGGCCACTCTTGATGACAGGTCGCCAGTGGGGGGGACCACCTGAATGCGTCCGTGGCACAGGGGGCAGCGGCGGCAGTCCGGATCGAAGGGCATTCAGTTCCCCAAGATCTTGCTGGCGGTGAGCAGCGCTTTCATCTCCACTTCCATTTTCTTCAGGACCTCTCTTCCGCCTTCCTCGCGGTCCACCACGGACATGACCCTGTCCACGACCGCTCCGGCCTGTCGCAGCGTCTCCACCGCGTAGACCGCCGAACCGGCCGAGGTTATGACGTCCTCCACCACCAGCACCTTCTCGCCAGGGTCGAGCTGTCCCTCGATCAGCTTGCCGGTCCCGTGGTCCTTCTTCTCCTTGCGCACCATGACGAAAGGGATGCCCGTCCGGAGCGACAGGGCCACGGCTAGCGGCACAGAGCCGAGGGCCACGCCGGCGATGCGCTGCACCTCTTGCCCCATCTCCTTGGCCATGAGGTCTGCGACCAGACCAAGCACCTTGGGGTCGGTGGTGGCCTTCTTTATGTCGATGTAGTACTTGCTCTTCTTGCCCGAGGCCAGGGTGAAATCCCCGTAGAGGATGGCCCCGCAACCCACCAGCGCTTTCTTGAGTTCTTCGCTCATGTGATCACCAGGGGACCTTCTTCAGTCCCAGTTTGTAGCCTATTATGTTCACGCCGCGGTGCAGCACCGGGGTGATGATGAGGATGGCGAGCAAGGACACCCACCCGTAGTCCCGCCAGAAATGGTCCAGGAACCAGTCGGGAAAGGCCGCGATCACCAGGACGAAAGAGCCGAGCAGGAAGGTGTACTGGTCCGTGATCAGCGCCTTGTCTCCCCTGCCGATGTCCAGCCGCCTCTTGACGAAGGAACCGGCCATGTCCCCCAGGAGCGAACCGGTGGCCAGCACCACCACCACGCCCAGGTTCTCCGGGAAACCTCCAAAGCCGAAGAAATGCAGGCGGTCGAAGGGGAAGGCGATGTAAAGCTGGATTATGCCTAACGAGATGCCGGCGCAAATGCCCCCGATGAGCCCTCGCCAGGTCTTGCCATCCCCCAGCAGCCGCTTGCCTTTCCACGACCTTCTTCCGTCCACTGGCCGGCCGCCGCCGAACACTACCGCCGCCGAATTGGGCAGCAAGGAGGGCAGCATCAGCCAGAATCCCAGGAGAATCAGCAGAAGGAGGTCCATAGGCGCGAATCCCTCCAGCCGGTTATGAACCTTTCTACTTCCCCCTTTCGCGGAAGAACTGCTGGATGTCCTGCAGCGGTCTCTCCGTCGGCACCAGTTCCAGGCGGTCGGTGAACTGGGTTATGCGCCGGTCCAGCACCAGGGCCGCGCCGACGTCCCTCTCGGTTCGGATGAGACGGCCGATGGCCTGCTGCAGTTTGCGGATGGCCGGGCCCTTCACCGTGTATTCCCATCCCTTCCGGAACTTCAGCTCGTAGTAGTGCAGCAGCGCCCTCTGCTTGGCCGTGGGCCGTGGGTAAGGTATTCCCACAACGATGGCCAGTTCTAGCTCGTCCTCCGGGAAGTCGATCCCCTCGCTTATCCTCCCGCCCATGACCGCGAAGAGCACCTGCCCGCCCTCGGTCCCTTTTTTGAACCGGGTGACCACGTCCATAAGTTCCAGCTGGGCCATCCCCCGCTCCTCCAGATTCACCTTGCGGGAGATGCGTCGGGAGACCCCGTCGGCCACGAAACGGTCCATGAGCGAGTAGGAGGGAAAGAAGACCACGGTGTTTCGGCGCACGCCGTTGCACACCTGGACCACATGGTCCTCCATGACCTCCACCATCTCTGGGGATGATTGCATTTCCTCGTACTTCGTGGAGACGTCCTCCACGTAGAACACCCGGCGGTTCTCCTTGGGGAAGGGGGAGGGGAAGGTCACCAGGGCGCTTTCCGCCGGAAGTCCGATGGAGTCGCGGTATTCGTTCAAGGGGACCAGCGTTCCGGACATGTGCAAGGAGCCGCCGCATCCCAGCAGGGCGGAGGTGGTGATCACCGGGTCGATGCAGTAGGCCTTGAGGCAGGGGTTCTCCCCGCCCACCACCAGCTTGACGAAGCATTCCTCGTCGATGGTGAACCAGTAGCTGAGGAACGCCCCCAGCGAATACGTGTAGGACCTCGGCAGCCGGCCCTGGGCGAAGCGCGATTCCCGGATAATCTCCCCCTGCTCCATGATCAGTTTGGACATGGCCATCAGGGAGTGGGAGCTGGCGGTGAAGGCCGACATGAGCCCTTCCTCCAGGAACGAGGGGGGAATGAGGCCGTCCTCGTCGATGAGGTAGTCCTGCACCGCCTCGTCCAGCATGCGCCTGCAAACCTCCCGCACGTCGTTCAGGCTGACCCCCTTCCAGATCTCGGGGTCGCCGTATTCCTCCACCTCCTTGGCCACCGCTTCCAGCATGAATCGGGAGAGCTGGAAGCTCTCGATCTCCCTGGTATAATCGGGGAGGTTGTGGGCCTCGTCCACGATAAGCAGGACGTCCTCCATGGGGCAGTCCATCCAGTCTAGCAACGAGTTGCGGATGAAGGGCATGAAGAAGTAGGCGTAGGGGGCGGCCACCACCTGGGCCTCCCTGGCCAGCTCCTTCATGACCTCATGAGGGCAGATGTTCAGGGAATCGCAATAATCGATGAGCTCCTCGGCGGTGGGTAGCGTTCTTTTGCAGTGGTCCAGGAGCTGCTCCCAGTCCACATCCTGCAGCCCCTTGAAGAACCGGCAACCTCCGGGACGGTCGTCCAACACCCGTCGGCGCTTGTCCTGGCATATCTTGGACAGTTCCTCGGGAGTTCCTGCGCTTAGTTCCTTGTCCCGGCGGACCAGAGGGCAGGTGCCCTGCCTTCCCTGGAGGGCCACGCCGAACACCGGCATCTTCTCGTTGATGCGGCGCAGCTCCAGGATCACCTGTTTCTCCTGCGAGTTCGTTCGCGTCAGGTACAGGACCTTCTTGCCCCGGGCCAGGGCGGCCTGGAGAGCTCCGGACAGGGCGCAGACGGTCTTACCGCTCCCCGTACCGCTCTCTACGACCAGATGGCTTCGGTCCAGCATGGTGCGCTCCACCGTGCGCACGAACTCCACCTGATTGGGGCGCGGAGGATAGGGGAAAAGGTCCACGCCCGCTCTGAATGCGGCTATGATAAATATGATTGCCTTGGGCCCACCGAAAGTGAGCCCGGTTCCACCATCTTACTTTGACCGCTGCCAGTTCTCGGGGTCCTGATAGCAGGCCAGAGAATCGTCGGCGATGTGGTCCATGATGGCGTTGGCGTTGATGAGCTGATATATTCTCTCTTTCCTGAAGAGCCAGTAATGAATGCGCCACTCCCGGCCGTCGTAGAGGGTGGTCTCCTCGCGCTCGGTGGTCAGGATGCCAGTGTCCTCTAGCTGATAAAAGGCGTCGCGGTCCTCGGGCTCTAGGATGTTGTCGATGATCCTCTCGCTATAACCGAAGAAGTTCAGAACGTGCTGGGCCATGGAACGGGCCTGTTCATCCGGCATGCCATCGCGGTCTATGCCGTTCTTGATCGCCTGCGTGAGGTCCTCAACGGTGAGGGTGGTGCAATTTCCATCAAAACATATCTCAAAAGAGGGTTCCATGTCCGATCTCCCCTTGCTACCCAAAACATCCAAACTGCTGGCATTTACGTCCTTCACCAAAGAGAAGGGGACCGATTTGCGGGCTCCCTTTGTCTCCAATGGAAAAGCTCGTGACTTGTCCTTGCTAACGCTTCTCATCTATAAATCCCTCAGTGTGAATCGGTTTTGAAGTGTTATAGACTTTTTACACCATTTATGGTGTATAAATAGTTATTGAAAATGAGCGAGTTCCTTTGGATGTTTCATATTTAAAACTATTACATTTTATAAATTATTAATTATTTATTATTTGTGCAGGAAAAGCTCAAGACGGTCGTCCTGCAAATAGGTGGTATGATAGGTGAGCCATATGATAGTGGAATTCTCGATCATCCCTGTCGGGGTAGGCTCCAGCCTCAGTTCGTATGTGGCCGAATGCGTGCGCATCGTCAGGGAGAGCGGTCTGGTGTATGAGCTGACGTCCATGGGCACCGTGCTCGAGGGGGAGGGCGACGAGGTCATTCCGGTGGTAATGCGCTGCCATGAACGGGTGATGCAGATGAGCGAAAGGGCCGTGACTATCATCAAGATCGACGACCGGCGAAATTGGCATGGCGGGATGGATAGGAAGGTGCGCAGCGTGGAGGAGAAGCTCTGAAAAAGGAAAAAGGTTGAGAAGAGGGGCGGGGCCCCTCAGATGTTCATGTATTCCCGGGTCCGCATGTGGCTGAGCACGATGGAACGGGCGTCCTGGAAGTTGGGCAGGGCGCGGAACTCCGCCACCACCGCCTTTCCGACCTCCTGGTCCACGGCGATCAGCATCAGGGCGTTGCCACCCTTGTCCGCCCGGCCCACGCCCATGCGGGCGATGTTGATGTCCCGCTTGCCCAGGAGGGTGCCGATCTTGCCGATCATGCCTGGCATGTCGTGGTGCTTGGTCAGCAGGAAGTCTCCCTCCAGCGGCATGTCCAGGTCGAACTCGTCCACGCCGATAATGCGGAACTGGTCCGAGGGGAACACCGTGCCGCGCACCTCCCCCTTGTATCCGTCGGAAGAGATGCGGACCACCAGCATGTTTGTGTAGTGGCTGCTTTCATCCACCTTGGATTCCACCACTTGTATGCCCTTCTCCCGGGCGATGCTGCTGGCGTTGATTATGTTGGTGTTCTCGCCGACCACGATGGACAGCACGCCGACGATCGCCGACACGGTGACCATGCGGGTGTCCAGGTTGGCAATCTCCCCGTGGCATTCCACCTCGATCTTCTTGACCGGGCTGTCGGAGAGCTGCACGCAGAACGCTCCCAGCCTCTCGGCCAGCCCGATGAACGGGGCGACCTTAGGGTCGACCCGGCTGATGGGCACGTTGACCGCGTTGGTGATCTTGTTGTCCACCAGGAACATCTTGACATGCTCGGCCATCTCGATGGAGACCTTCTCCTGCGCCTCCTTGGTGGAAGCGCCCAGATGCGGCGTGGCCACCAGGTTGTCCAGGGTCAGGAGCTTGGAGCCTTTGGGCGGCTCGTCCTCGAAGACGTCCAGCGCCGCTCCGGCGATGGTGCCGTTCTTGAGCGCCTCGTACAGGGCGTCCTCGTCGATGATGCCCCCGCGGGCGCAGTTGATCACCAGCGCCGAGGGCTTCAACATCTCCAACTGGGCCTTGCCGATCAGATGGTGGGTGGTAGGCGTCAGTGGGGTGTGGATGGTGATGAAGTCCGCCTCGGACAGCACCTGTTCCAGCGAAAGTATGCGCACCCCCAGCTTGACCGCCAGCTCCTGGGAGATGTACGGGTCGTATCCTACCAGCTTCATCTGGAAGGACTTGGCCCGCTTGGCCACCTCTCCGCCTACGCGACCGATGCCCACTATGCCCAGGGTCTTGCCCATGAGCTCCACGCCGGTGAACTTGCTCCTCTCCCACTTGCCGGCCTTGACCGAGGCGTCGGCCCGGGGGATGTTCCTGGCCATGGTCAGCATCATGGCCATGGTGTGCTCCGCCGCGGATATGATGTTGGCGGACGGGGTGTTCATGACCAGGATGCCGCGGCGGGTCGCCGCGTCCACGTCCACGTTGTCCACGCCCACTCCGGCGCGACCGATGACCCTCAGCTTCTTCCCCGCCTCCACGACATCGGCGGTGACCTTGGTGCCGCTGCGGACGATGAGGCCGTCGTACTGGCCTATGATCTTAAGCAGTTCATCGTGCGGCAGTTTCGGCTTAACGTCGACCTGGACCCCGGAGTCCTTGGTCAGCATCTCCAAGCCTTCCTTTGACAGTTCGTCGGTGACTAAGAGCTTCATTTCATCTCCTCCATTACCACGTCCATGACGTCCAGGAGTTCCTGGATGTCCTTCTCGGTCAGGTCGCCCATGTGCCCGATCCGGAACGTCTCGTCCTTGACGTTCCCGTATCCCGGGGATACCTCAAATCCCTTTTGCCGTAGGCGCTTGTCGAACTCCTTGAAGTCCATGCCGTTCAGCTTGACCACGGTGATGGTGTTGGAACGGAAGCCTTCTTCGGCGTAGAGGCCCAGGCGCTCCGAGGCCCATTTCCTTACCATGTCGGCCATGCGCTGATGGCGGGCGTAGCGGTTCTGCACCCCTTCTTTAAGAATCTTGTCCAGCTGGTAGTTCAACCCGTACATCAGGGACACCGGAGGCGTGGTCAGCGGCAGGTCCTTGTCGGCCAGCTTCTTGTACTGGATGAGGTCCAGGTAGTAGCCGCGGTTCTTGACCTTGGCCGCCTTCTCCATTAGTCGGGAGGAGACGCAGACCACGGCCAGGCCCGGCGGTAGCGCTAAAGCCTTCTGGCTGCCGAACACCAGGGCGTCCAAGTTTAGCTTCCGCAGCTTCAGGTCCACGGCACCCACGGAGGTCACGCCGTCCACCATCATGAGGGCCTCGCTCTGCTCCCTCACGCCCTCCACGATCTCGGCGATGGGGTTCAGGACGCCGGTGGACGATTCGTTCGACACCACTGTAACCGCCTCCACGTCCTTCTCCAGCTTTCCGGCCACGTGCGATCTGCGCAACGCCTTGCCCCACTCCCCGTTGATCTTCTGCACCTGCTTACCGTTCTCCTGGCCGATCAGCTGCCAGCGGTCGCCGAAGGAGCCGTTGGAAAGGCCGCACATCTTGGTGTCCACGGCGCTGCGCACGCAGCCCTCCAGGAACCCCGAGGCCGAGGCCGGCGCAAGGTATATCTCCATGTCGATGTCCAGCATCTTGTGCAGCTTCTCCACCACCCCGTGCTGCAGGTCCTGGTAGTCCTTGCCCCGGTGGACCATCATGCCCCTGTTCATCGAATCAAGTGTGTCCGGGAAAACCTCCACCGGACCGACCGTGAAAAGTCTCCTGCTCAAGTGAATCCCTTTATTGTTAATGCGCATCGGAAGATATGTATTCCCCGCCGGCCCCGCGGTATATCCTGAGTTCCGGCCTGAGAGGGTAAAAACCCCGGGCTGAAATAGGTTTCCATGCCTTCAATGGCTTAACAGGCGCCTCAGGCGGGCCACGGCCTCGTCGACGTCCTCCGGCTCGATGCCGTAATGGGTGACGAAACGGGCCTTGGTGTTGCCGAACTCGAACACCAGGACCCCGATCTTGCAGGCCCGGCTGACGAAATAGTCCACATCCCAGCCGGTCCCGGTGATGTCGGCCAGCACGATGTTGGTCTGTACTGCGTCCATATCCACCTTGACCCCTGGGAGGGTGTTCAGCCCCTCAGCCAGCCTCCTGGCGTTCTGGTGGTCCTCCTTCAGCCGGTCTACCATCTTCGTCAGACCGATTATGCCGGGAGCGGCGATGATGCCGGCCTGACGCATCCCCCCGCCCACCATCTTGCGGTTCCTGCGAGCCTCCTCGATGAACTCCTTGCTCCCCACCACGACCGACCCGACCGGGCAGGACAGTCCCTTGGACAGGCAGAAGCTCAGGCTGTCCAGGTGCTTCATGTAATCCTTCACGTCCACGTCCAACGCCACCGCGGCGTTGAATATACGGGCGCCGTCGCAGTGCATCTTCAGGCCGTGCTCGTGGGCGACCTTGGCCACCTCCGCCACCTCCTTCGGTGTCCACACCGTGCCACCGCCCCGGTTGTGGGTGTTCTCGATGCACACCAGCCTGGTCGTTGGATAATGAAGGTCCGCATGGCGGATGCTCTCTTCCAGCTGGGCCGGTGTGAACTTGCCCCTGTTGCCCTTGATGAGCCGGGGAATGGCCCCGACGATGGCGGACATTCCGCCCAGCTCATAATAGTAGATGTGCGCGTCGTTCTCCAGGATGATCTCGTCGCCCCTCTGGCAATGGGACATCAGGGATACTAGGTTGCCCATGGTGCCGCTGGCCACCAGCAGGGCGCCCTCGGTCCCGAACATCTTGGCCGCCGTGTCCTGTAGCTGGTTCACCGTGGGGTCCTCTCCCTCCACATCGTCCCCCAGGTCAGCGGACGGTATGCTATCCAGCATCTCCTTCGTAGGCAGGGTGAACGTGTCGCTCCTAAGGTCCAATCGGCGCATATGCATCTCTCCAGGCCGCTCGATGTGGAGAATCAGATAAATAGTTAGCGACCAGACCATGATGAAAGGTTATTATGCGCCCTTGACGTTGGTCAAAGCTGATGAAGAAGGACCTCTTGGACATACTGGCGTGTCCGGTTTGCAAGCATCATCCGCTGGACCTGGTGGTGGAGCGGGAGGATGGGGGCGAAGTGGCCGAGGGGCGTCTGGTCTGTGGAAAATGCCAGGCGTCCTACGTCATCGAGGACGGCATCCCGAACCTTCTGCCGCCGGACTGATCACAGCTTGGCCAAGGCCTTCTCGATGCGGGCCATGCCTTCCTTGATGTCCGTACGGCTGGCGGCGTAGGAGAGACGGAAGCGTCCTTCTCCGGCCGGACCGAACGCCGAACCAGGGGTGACGGCGACGTGAGCTTCCTCCAACAGGTAGGTGGCCATGTCCTCCGAGGTCATGTCGTGGGCGTAGGAGGGCATCATGTAGAAGGCCCCGTTAGGCATGGGGCATTCCAGGCCGGGTATGGCCTCGATGAGGGAGTGCACCAGGTCCCGGCGGGCCTTGAACTCCTGTTTCATCTTGGTCACGGACCCCTGCGGCCCCCGCAGCGCCTCCAGGCAGGCCTCCTGCACGAAGGAGGTGACGCAGGTGATGGACTGGGTCTGCAGCTTGTTGAGCTCCTTGAAGATGGGCGGGGGGGCGATGGCCCAACCGGCCCTCCAACCGGTCATGGCGTAGGTCTTGGAGAAACCGTTGACGGTGATGGTCCTCTCGAACATGCCGTCCAGGGAGGAGATGGAGATGTGCTCACCCTCGAACACCAACTGATCGTATATCTCGTCGGCCAGGACGAAGAGGTCGTGGTCCTTGGCCAGGTCCGCCACTCCCTTAACGTCCTCCTTGGTGAGCACGGCCCCGCAGGGGTTGGAGGGGGAGTTCAGGACCACCAACTTGGTCTTTTTGGTGATCTGTTCGGCCAGGCTCTTCGGGGTCATGCGGAAGGCCTTCTCCGGGGAGAGTTTGGCGTACCGGACGTTACCGCCGGCCAGCTTAGCGCAGGCCTCGAAGGTCCCCCAGGCGATGTCCGGGACGATCACCTCGTCGCCGTGGTCCACCATGGCCAGCATGGTCATGAATATGGCCTGCTTGGTGGGGGTGATGAGGACGTTGGAGGCCTCGCAGGGTATCTTGTTGCCCTGGCGGCTCCTCTCCGCCACGGCCTTCCTCAGCTCAGGGATGCCGGCGGAAGGGGTGTAATAGGTGAAATCGCGAGCAAGGGAGCGCACGCAGGCTTCCTTGATGTTGTCGGGGGTATGGAAGTCTGGCTCGCCCATGGAAAAGGATATGATGTCCACTCCCTCAGCCTTCAGCTTGCTGACCAGGTTGGCGATCTTGACGGTCCCGGATTCGGGAACGCCTTCCATTCTCTTGGCGAACATCGGGCCAATGAAGGTCCGCAACGTCTTTATGCTTTTCTGACCGCCTGAATGCCAACTTTGCTGGGGATGATTGGGAAAAGTGATAAATAAAGCCCTGCAGGTAAGCCAATTTGGTGAGCAAAATGGTGTTCAAGTTGGACCTATCCGGACTGCGACACGGCACTGAGCTAGTAAAACGCGGTTTCGCCAAGATGCAGCAGGGCGGAGTGGTCATGGACGTGACCAATGCCGAGCAGGCCAGGATAGCGGAGGAGGCCGGCGCGGTGGCCGTTATGGCCCTGGAAAGGGTGCCCGCCGACATTAGGGCGCAGGGCGGGGTGGCCCGCATGGCCAACCCGGTCAAGGTCCTGGAGATCATGGACTCGGTCACCATACCGGTCATGGCCAAGTGCCGCATAGGGCATTTCGTGGAAGCCCAGGTGCTCGAGTCCCTGGGCGTCGATATGATCGATGAGTCGGAGGTGCTGACGCCGGCCGACCCGTTCATGCACGTGGTGAAGAAGGGCTTTACCGTCCCCTTCGTCTGCGGGGCCAGGGACCTGGGCGAGGCCCTCAGGCGCATCGACGAAGGTGCGGCCATGGTCCGGACCAAGGGAGAGCCAGGCACCGGCAACATCATCGAGGCGGTGCGCCACCAGCGCATAATCATGGGCAAGGTACGCGAACTGAAGGGCAAGGAGGACGCTGAGCTGGCCGTGATCGCCAGGCAGATCGAGGCCCCGTTCTATCTGGTCAAGGAGGTCGCCGGTCTGCAGCGCTTGTCGGTCATCAACTTCGCCGCCGGCGGAATCGCTACACCTGCGGACGCCGCTCTCATGATGCAGCTGGGAAGCGACGGGGTGTTCGTCGGTTCCGGCATCTTCAAGAGCAATGACCCGGCGGTCAGAGCCAAGGCCATCGTGGAGGCGGTCACACACTTCGACGACCCCAAGGTCATCGCTGAGGTGTCCCGGGGACTAGGAGAGGCCATGCATGGCATAGAGATCTCCACCCTGACCAAGGAGCAGCGGATGCAGGAGCGCGGCTGGTAGATCGGCTGCGCCCCTTTCCTTTTTTAATAAAAAATATTGGTCATCTTACGAGATGACCTTGTCCAGGTTGTTGGTCCGGACCGCGTTCTTGATCTCCCGGGAGATGCGGCGTCCGGTGCTCATGTTCTCCTCCGTCAGGTCGGAGTAGGGAGAGCCGGAGATGAACGGGTTGGAGCCGGCGACGATGCGCGAGGATATCTCGAACACTTTGAATTCTAGCTTGTCCGTCACGATGCCTTCCAGGCAGAACGGCCCGATCATCCCGCCGAAAAGCTCGTAGGACCGTTTGACCACTTCCTCACCCATATCGAACACCCTGGGCAGCAGGCTCTCGCGGATGACCACAGGGACGTTCCCGGTGACCACGAAGGAGGGGAACAGCCCGAGCTTCTTCAGCTCCTCGGACGCCCCTAGCTTGTACAATTCGTCGATGTTGCTCTCATCGCGGCGGTCCATGGACATCAGCTCCAGGGAACCGTTGGCCACGCGGAAGCCGTCCTGCTTGATCGGCGAGTAGAAGTAGTGCAGGTAGTACCTGGTGCCTAGGATGTATTCCTGGATGGTGTAGTCCTGCTCCGTGTCCAGGCCCATCTTGAACTCGTTGTAGTCCTTGGCGATGAAGAAGCCCCGGCCGCCCTTGGCCCCGTTGTACTTCACCAGCACCGGTCGGTCGATGGTCTTGGGGTCCTCTATGACCGTGGGCATGGCGATGCCTGCGGTCTCCAACCACTCCCTCATCTTGTCCCGGTTGGACTCCCATCGGAGGACGTTGCGGTTGCCGAAGGTCGGGACGGGCATCTTCTCGAACTTGTCGGTGCCCATGTACTCCACGAAGGAACCGTGGGGGACCACGATGACGTTGCGGGCCAACAGCTCGTCGACGTTGTCCAGCAGGTCGGAGTAGCTGTCCAGCTTCATGAACTCGTCCGGCCGGCCCAGGGGGAAGGCGTCGTAGTAGCGGAAGTTGTCCTTCACCGTCAGCCCCAGGGTCCTGAAGCCCTCCTTCTTAGCCCCATTAAAAATCTGAAGGGAGGAGTGGGAACAGAGAGTGGCCACGGTGAGCTTGTCCTTGTCGAACTCGTCGAGGATCTTGAGAATTTTGTCTTTCGGGACCATTACCTCAAAATTTTCCTGACGAATATAAACCTTTCGAACCTTCTCAGAAAATCTTGATGTCGAGCTCCATGAAGACAAAATAGACTATCGCCGCTCTTGTAACACCGGCGGCCATATTGGTCAGGGCGAAAAGGCGTACGTCCCTCTTGCTGTCCTCCTTCATGAATATCGAGAACAGGTACACCGGGACGGTGTCCACCATCAATGGCACGCTCATTATCAGGTATAGGCCGATGTAACCGAGCTTGTCCACGAACCATTTGCAGGTGGAGACGACCATGCGGAAGAACTTCCATTTCTCGGAGAGGCGCAGGATCGGCTTTTCTACGTTCACCCCGATGTAGAACACCAATATGCTGCCTATGGCCTTGCCAGCGCCGAGAAGCAATGCTTTGGTATAGAAGGGCGTCGCCGGGCTCAGGAAGAGCATCAGCTCCACCGGTATGGGCAGGAATATTGTCGCCGCTATGGCGTATAACAGGAAGACCACGGAGTAGGTAAGGGGGTCACCCTCCACCTGGTTTAAAAAGGACATCAGTCCGTCTGTCAAGCCCATTGGGCCTCGATAGTGACTGTGATTAGAAAAGGTTATTGGATTTGCTGGTATTCGATAATATTGCTGGGTTATTATTGGAATGAGATATCTTTTTATGTTCGTATGGCAATTATGCGAAGGGAGAGTCCAATGGTTCCAGATAAAAAGGTTGGAAAGGCGAAGGACGAGGACTGGTTCGCCAAGCTTGACGCCGAGCTCTCGGCCCGCACCGAAGCCATTTCCAAAGACAAGGAAGAGATCAACTTCCAAAAGACCACCATCAACCGCACCATCATCGACGATTTCTGGAACGTTCTGAACAGATTCTCCAGGATCAACGTGCAGTTGAACATGGAGCCCACTTACAGCGAGTTCGCACAATTTGAGGAGTTCCCGACCAAGTGGCGGTTCAAGAACGAGTACGATTTCGAAGCGGTGACCAAGGTCCAGTTGGTGGACCGCACCCAGACCCAGGGGCGCATGGGCGATTCCCTGAAGGTCATGTACTACGCCGTCGACTCTACTCCCTGCATGCGCATGGTCTTCGATTATTGCGAAGGCGAGCATTACTACAAGTACGCCGGTTGGAAGCGGATATTCGGCCAGTTCGTGGTCTACGACTCTCCCTTGTCCAAGCTTGACCTTGATCGGTTCCACGAGAAGCTGGCTGACGTGGTGATGGCCTGGTACGAGTCTCACCTGCGCAACAACCGGGACATACTAATCTCTCATCTGAAGGAGAAGTACGAGCGCGGCGAGACCTTCACCGAGTGAGCCATTTTCAATCGGCTCACTTCAAACGAATTCTTTCTGGCTCAAAGTCAATGTTAGTTATTCGTCGTTCATTTTCAATTTGCGGTGAATAATGCTATTAAACGAAACGGATATGATGAGCCGCCTTAATTGAAGGAAAGGAGGCATTGAAATGGATAGAGAAGAGCTCGCACCCCACGTAGAGGAAGTTGCCAGGGTGCTCGGGGAAAAGGCAGACAAGGACGAGATATTGAAAGAGCTGGAGACCTACTTGAACCATTATCGGGTCACCCTGGACTGGGCCAAGAGGAACCTCGTGAAGAAGATGGGAGGGGACCCCAACGCCCTGGCGGGCGGCGGGGGACGGAAGACCGTGGCGGCCCTCACCGGATCGGAGCAGTCGGTCGACCTGCTGGTGAAGGTGCTGACGGTGAACCCCAAGACCATCGAGGTGGGTGGGGTCAGCAAGAGCATCGTCTACGGGCTGGTGGCCGACGAGACCGGCAGGATCCCCTACACCATATGGGAGACGGAGGCTGTCCAGATGCAGGAAGGGGCCACCGTCCTGATTCATAACGCTTACACCAAGGAGTACAAGGGCGCTCCGCAGCTCAACCTGGGCAACCGGGCGGCGGTGGAGATGTCCGAGGAGGTCCTCGACGTGGCCGGGATGCCGTCTGGGAGCGGCGGTTCCCGGGAGGTCAAGGTCTCCGAGCTGGCCGAGGGCATGAACTTCGTCGTCATCTCCGGCAAGGTCTCCGGACTGGAGAGCAAGGAGATAACCGCCTCCGGGGAGAAGAAGACCATCATCACCGGCATCCTCACCGATGATACCGGGAGCGCCGAGTTCACCGTCTGGGGCGAGGCCAAGCTGACCGAGGGGGCGGAAGTGCGCATCGTGGGCGCCTACGTCAAGAGCTGGAGGGGCGTGCCCAAGCTTAACCTGGGCGACCGGGCCGAGGTGCAGATGCTGGCGAAAGGAGCGCTGGGCGACATTTCGTCCGCCTCCCCCAAGGTCAGGACCCTAGAGGACATCGAGCTGTCCGGAGGGGCCATGGATGCGGTGGTCCACGGGACCCTGGTGGACGTGCGCGAGGGCAGCGGACTGATCATGCGCTGCCCCGACTGCCGCCGGGTGCTGCAGAAGAGCGCCTGCCGCATACACGGTAAGGTGAAGGGTGTCGACGATCTCAGGATCAAGGCCATCCTGGACGACGGCACGTCCTCGCTTAACGTGGTCTTTGGAAAGGAGCTGACCGAGAAGCTTCTCGGGCTGAACATGGAGGAGGCGGTCAAGCTCACCCTGGAGGAGCGGAACCCGGACCTGATAAAGGAGATGGCCGATGAGAAGCTGTTCGCCCGGACCCTGGAGGTACGGGGTATGGTGCGCAGCGATGACTTCGGCCCGATGATGATAGCCAAGAAGGCGGAGCTCTACTCGAAGGACGTGAGGGAAGAGGGCGCCAAGCTCCTTACTGAGATGGAGGGATTCAATTGATATCCAGGGAAGTGGCCTGGAGGGTCTTTGCCGCCGAGTTCAATTCCTCGAGCTACGAGATTAAGGGCGAGGGGGAGAAGGCCCCCTCCTACCTGATATCCCCGCTCGGGGCCAAGATCAACCGCATCTTCGTGGTGGGCGTGCTCACCGACAACGAGAACGTGGGCAACGAGAACGAGCCTGTTTGGCGCGCGAAGATCACCGACCCCACCGGGACGTTCTATCTGACCGCCGGGCAGTACCAGCCCGAGGCCAGCATGGCCTTGGCCAAGCTGCAACCACCCTGCTTCGTGGCCGTGGTCGGCAAGTTCCGCACCTATTCCCCCGAGGAGGGGAAGCTGTACGTCTCCATCCGCCCCGAGAGGATTGGCAAAGTAGAGGCGCCTGTCCGCGACGGATGGGTACTGGAGACCTGTCAGGCCACCTCGGACCGCATATCGGCCATGATGGAGGCCATGAAGCTGGGAGAGCCGGACGCCGAGAAGCTCATGCAGATTGGCTTCAGCCGCCCGTTGGCCGAGGGAGCGGCGCTCAGCGTGCAGCATTATAATCCGGACGACCTTACCAACTACCGCAACATGGTGGCCGACGCCCTCAAGTTCCTGCTGCCTGAATATCAGACCGGACCGGACATGCCAGTCGACTCCGCTTCAACGGAGGAGATCGAGGTGGCGGAGGAAGAGGATGACGTGGACAAGGAGGCGCTGGTTCTGTCCATGATCGAAAGCCTGGATTCCGGTCGCGGCGCGGCCTGGGACGAAGTGGTCAAGAAGGCCAAGGAGTCTGGCATCGAGCGCGAGGAGCTGGACAACATCGCCAATTCCCTCCTGGACAAGGGGTTCGTGTATGAGCCCGTGCTAGGTAGGATGAGAAAAATATAAAAAAATTTAAAAGTGGGGAAAGACCCCCACGGTTTTTTTCTTTTTTAACGCAGCTGGGCCATCAGCTGGTCCTCGAACTGCCACTGCGCGGTGAAGTGGTCGTTGAGGTCCTTTATTATGATATAGTACCAATATAATATTACAATCAACGCCACGGGTGCGGTTATTGTGATTACAGACAGTACTAATATTACGATTAGTAATATTAAATTGGGTCTTTCTTTAAGGGTGCTCCAAGACGGTGTCATTACATTTATGCCCAACTTCTGGCAGGCCGCTTGAGTGTATTGGGTAAAGGCGTGCCATCTCTTGTCGTGGTCGAACGGGTATTCGCCAAGGAAGTACATTACTATCAGATTTAGCAGAGGTATCAAACTAATGATGGTCCACAGGACCGGGGTCCTCTCCTTTTCCTTATACATCGCCTCTTGATTTATGCTCTCCAGAGCGGAGATCTCGTTAGAGATAAGCTGAGCTCTCTGAGCCTCGGCCCCCTTTTCCTTGAGATAGGATATTATGCCCATGCGCAGAGCCGTTTCCCTCTTCCGATGCTCGTCCATCCTTTTCAATAATTTATAATTTAATAGTGCTAATAAAAATATGCCAATCACTAATGCAACAACGGCTCCAATGACTAATCCAGCCAAATCCATTGTGGCCCAGAAGGCAATAATAATTACAATTCCGATTATTACCGCTAAAATTACAGAAACTATTGGCCATAGTGCCCATATTCCGCTCATTATTATATCAGTAATATTGCGGTTCTGGACCGCCCCGGCGATCTGACCCTTGGCTCCGCCACCGTAGCCGTAGCCTACCGGAGGTGCTCCATAGGCTGGCATACCGTAGGGTGGGGGCGCTTGGTAGTTCTGCTGGGGAGGCTGTTGATAGTTCTGAGGAGGCTGTTCATATCCTCCCTGCTGAGGCGAGCTGATGCTTCGGCCGCAGCCTTGGCAGAACTGGGCGTCGGCCGAGGCCAACTTACCACAGTAAGGACAAGTCTTGGTTCCATCCATTCCAATCGTCTCCATCATGTGCCCCTCTGGGAGGGGTTGATGCATATATGCCTTCCAGTATATATTTACAATTTCAAGGACGCCCTGACTTTCACTTTTCAACGACAACAGCCGCGTATCCCACTACCTGGTCCATGGGGCGGACGTCCCCGGAATTGCCGTAATGGAGCAGGCGTGCTTTGCTTCCACCGGATGCTAACATCATGGTAGCCACAGGACCCGGACCGCACATGCTGATGTCGCCCGCTTCCACCACCTCCATCACACCTTCCGCATCAAGGTCCAGGATGCGATCGAGCACCTTGCCGTCGTTCTCCTTGGCCGTCTCGGCGGAGACGTAATGCGAGAAATCAGATGAGGCCAAGAAAAGTATGTCCTTACCCTGGCAAGCTTCCTTTAGAATCTTGGCCGTCTCCCTGACTATGACTAGGTCTTGTTGCCCCATGACAATCGGGACGATCTTGACCACTGAGGACAGGTATTGTAGGAAAGGCAATTGCACTTCCAGGCTATGCTCGTACAGGTGCGCCGTACGATCAATTTCCACTACGCCGCGGAGCCTAGCCACTATCTCACGATCCACTTTAACGGTTCCTAACGGGGTCTCGAAATCCTCACTGCAAGCTGAGACCGCCCGCCCATAACCCGTGTGGTTGGGACCGATGATCACCACGGTCTCTGGTATCCCGTCCTTGGCCATCTCCGCGTAGACGTGCGCGGCCACTGGCCCGGAGAACACCAGACCGGCGTGGGGCGCCACCGCGCCCACCAAGCGGCGCTCCCCTTTCTTTACGACCTGCGGCATGTGCCCGGGGCCAAGGGGAGAGAGGAAACACCCCTCCACTTCTTTTAGCAGGGCCTCTCGGGACGAGGAGTAGAACTGTCCGGCCACGGCCGCACGGCGTACCATGAATGAAAATAAGGGAAAGGGAGTTGAAAAGGGTTGGGGTTTACAGGCTGGCTTCGAAGTCGTCGATGTTCAGCTTGAAATCCTCGTTCCGGGTCAGCTTCCCCTGCTCCTTCAGGATCTCGCGGGTCAGCAACCAGTAGACGCAGGCCAGGGAGCGGCGGCCCTTGTTGTTGGTCGGTATGACCAGGTCGACGTTCCTCGTCTCGTTATTGGCGTCGCACAGGGCCACGATCGGAATTCCGATGTTCAGGGCCTCGGCGACCGCCTGCTGGTCGGCGGCGGGGTCGGTGACCACGATGACATCTGGCTCGATGAAGCGGTTAAGCACTGGGTTGGTCAGGGATCCGGGTATGAGCCTCTCCTCGAAGTACATGGCCCCGATGGCCTTGGACATGATCCTGACCGGCTTCTGCCCGTACTGCCTGGCAGAGACGATCAATATACGGTCGGTCTTGAAGCGGGCCAGGAACTTGGCCGCGGCGCGGATGCGGACGTCGGTCTGCTTTACGTCCATGACGTAAAGGCCGTCGGTCCTGACCTTGAAGATGAAACCCTTCATGTCAGCACTCTTCTGCTGGGTGCCAATGTGAACACCAGAGGTCAGATAAACGTCCTCTGGTACGAGAAGCTCGGTCTTGGACTCGTCGCTCATTTAAACAACCTCATATATCGCGTTTTACGGTAATCGGGATAACGCCCCTGTCGAACTCAAGCTGAGAAATGGCGAACGGATCGATCATTCCTTCGGGAATCTCCAGAAGAACAGGCGCACCCAGGGATATCTGGAGTGCCCTGGCACCGATGATTCGCGCCTTTTCAAATCTTGTATACTTCATGAGTTCACCATAAGGGGGAGTGTCCCCATATTATCGAGGGGCTTATAAATTTTTTCACGACCTGCTCAGGGCATGCCAGACACGTTTTTTGATGTGTTTCAGATGGTGAATGGGACGCTGCCACTTTTCCGCAATCCTTCCCCACTTATATACCTTGCCCTATCGCAGCCTCTTGGCGATGTAGGGAACCAGCCCTCCTTCCTTGAGAATTACCAACAAGAACTCCGGCAAGGGCTCGAACCTGCCCTTGCGGCCGTTGGACTCGTTGACGATTATCCCCTTTTCCAGATTGATCAGCGCCACATCGCCCTTGTTGAACATGTCGGTGGCGTCGCATTCTATCACCGGAAGGCCGACGTTGATGGCGTTGCGATAGAATATGCGGGCGAAGCTTGGTGCCACCACCGCGCCTACTCCAGCGTATTTCAGCGCTAGCGGTGCCTGCTCTCGGCTGGAACCGCAGCCGAAGTTCCTCCCGGCCACGATGATGTCGCCGTAAGCGACCCCTTTGGCGAATGTGACGTCCAGGTCCTCCAGGGCGTGCTTGGCCAGGTTCTTCGGGTCGTAGTCGTCCAGGTATCGCCCGGGGATGATCACGTCGGTGTTGATATGGTCTCCGTACCTCCAGACCTTGCCCCTCATCTTCAGGCCTCCCGGGGGTCGGCTATGACCCCTTTTAGAGCCGAAGCGGCTACGGTGGCTGGCGAGGCCAAGTAGACCTCGGAGTCCGGGGAGCCCATCCTCCCCTTGAAGTTGCGGTTAGTGGTGGCGATGCATCTCTCCCCGGCGGCCAGCAGGCCCTGGTGCGCGCCCAGGCACGGCCCGCAGCCGGGATTGGTGACTATGGCCCCGGACCTGACCAACGATGACAGTATCCCGCTGTCCGCCGCCCACAGGTACACCTCGCGGGACGCCGGGACCACTATCAGCCGGACGGTGTCAGGTATCTTGCGACCGTGCAGGACCTTCTCGGCTGCCAGCAGGTCCTCGGCCCGGCCGTTGGTGCAGGAGCCGATCACGGCCTGGTCGACAGGGATGCCAGCCATCTCCTCCACCGCCTTCACATTGTCCACGGAATGCGGGTAGGCTACCTGCGGCGAAAGCCCGGTCAGGTCCAGGTCGATGTTCTTCTCCACCTCCGCTCCCTCGTCGGTCAGCACGGGCTGCCAGGGCACTTCCGTCCTGCCCTTGAGATAGTCCTTGGTCTTGGCGTCCGGGAAGGTCACGCCTGCCTTGGCCCCCATCTCCATGCTCATGTTGCACATGGTCATGCGGCCGGACATGGACATGTCGTCGACCACCGGACCGGTGAACTCCGCGCAGCGGTAATCGCAGCCGTCCGCGCCCATCTTGCCGATGAGGTGAAGTATGACATCCTTGGCCGAGACCGGCCCTTCCAGCTTTCCGTTGAGGTGGAACCTGAACGTGTGCGGAACCTTCATCCACAGCTCACCGGTGGCCCATACCGCGGCCATCTCCGTGGCTCCTATCCCAGTGGAGAAAGCGCCGAAAGCGCCGTAGGTGGTGGTGTGGGAATCTGTACCGACGATGAGCCTTCCAGGCAGGGCGTGCCCCTTCTCCGGCAGCACCTGATGGCAGATGCCTTCCCTCAGGTCATAGAAGTTGGGCAGGCCTTCCTGCCGTACGAACTGACGAACGGATCGGTGGCCCTCGGCGGTCTTGGTGGTGTTGGCCGGGATGCGGTGGTCGAAAAGCAGGACGACCTTTTCCGGGTCCCAGACCTGCTTGGCCCCCATCTCCTTGAAGGACCTCAGGACCAGGGCGGCGTTCTCGTGGGACATGGTCAGGTCGATCTTGGCCGAGACTATGTCACCTGGGTAGGCCTCTTTTCCGCTGGCCCGGGATAGCACCTTCTGAGCGAAGGTCTTGGCTGCCATGGAACGTCTAACTTACTCGCATCATATATTCGTTTGGAAGGGCTTGCCGAGAAATAATCCAAATATGTCCATGGTCCCTTCTTAATCGATGTCTAGAAAGCGTAAGGCGATCATCGTAGTCATAGTATTCATGATCGCATTACTGGCTTGGAGCTACTTTTATTATCTCTCACTGTTAGGTTTGGTCCTTGTCATTCTCTTGCTCCTCTTGGCTGGAGAGTATTGGCTAAGGATACATGATCTGCCAGACCAGTACCGTGAAAAAGAATATGAGGAACCCGCCAGACCACGAGTTATCGAGGATAGGGAGGATGGTGTGCTCCCTTCGCAAGTTCCCAATGAGTCTCGCATCGGTCAATCTGGATACTGGGCGGACCGCTACGCTTTCAGTCGTTTTCGGAGACCGTAGAACCTTGGTGAGTATGCATGCCATAGTGATAAATCCCTTCCAGGCATTGTGAGATGTGAACATGAAGGTCACGGTATACGGCGGGGCTGGAGTCATCGGCGGCAACAAGGTCCATGTGGACCTGGGCGACCGCGGGTTGTTCTTCGATTTCGGCGAACCGTTCGACGTGGGCAAGAAGTACTGCGCCGAGTTCATCAGGCCGCGGGCGGCCCGGGGGCTGCGGGATTACCTACGCCTGGGCATGCTCCCGGCCCTGGACTGCTATCGACCTGACCTCTACCCTGGCGACCTGACGCCCTCGGATATGACCCCGGTCAGGGTGGACGCACTCTTCCTATCGCACGCGCATTTCGATCACTATGGGAACGTCGGTTTCCTCCGCCGGGACATCCCCATCGTGGCCAGCCCCATGACCTACGCCATATTGAGGGCTTACAGCGAGCTGGGGAAGGCCAACGCCTCCACCGAGCTCTTCGACCACGTGCTGCGGGAAGAAATGGAGGGGGAATCGAGGGTCCTGGTCACCCCTCGGACCAAGGACAAGGAGGTGCAGGGGCGCAAGTGGGTCCTCACCGGCGAGGTCATCGAGGACGACCCACAGTGGAGGAAGGGCACGGCCTCCGAGGTGGTCTGCGGCGACGGAACGATCAACGGCATCGAATACCGGGCCTTCCCGGTCGACCATTCGGTCTACGGCGCCACTGCCTTCGCCGTGCGCCGGGGGAAGAGCGATTGGCTGGTCTATTCCGGGGACCTCCGGATGCACGGCTCGCGGGGCGAGATGACCGCGCATTTCGCGGACGCCGCCAGAGAGCTCTCCCCTAAAGCGCTGGTGATCGAGGGCACGCGCATAGGACGCTCCGCGGAGGACGCCGAGATCACCGAATCGATGGTGCGGGAGAGCTGCCGGGCGGCGGTGGAGGAGGGGAAGGGATTGACCATCGCCGACTTCTCGGCCAACAACTTCGAGCGGCTGGACACGTTCATCTCCATCGCCAGGAGCACGGGCAAGAGGATGGTGGTCACCTCCAAGGACGTGGCCTTCCTCGAGAGCATATCCAAGGTCGACGGCAACGTGCGCAAGGACGACCTTTACGTGTACCGCTCGCTCAGCGAGACTGACCTGGGCGTGGTGGACGGGCTGCGGGAGAAGGGCTGGCAGGTGGCCGACCCCGACGACATAGCCAAGAGCCCGGACGAGTACATGCTGTGCTTCTCCTTCTGGGACATGACCAAGCTCCTGGACCTGGAATGGAAGGGCGGGACCTACATTTACTCCAACAGCGAGGCCTACGACCTCAAACAGGTGGACAACCTGCAGAAGCTGATGAATTGGATAGACCTGTTCGGCTTCCGATGCCGGGGATTGGCGATGAAGGACGGGGAGTTGGAGTTCGAGAAGGGCTTTCATTCCTCGGGGCACTTGTCGCTGCCGCACCTCTGGCGCGTGGTGGAGCAGATCTCGCCCGAGGTGGTCATACCAGTGCATTGCGCGGACCCCGAGAATTTCGCCTCCCTATGCCCGGTGAGGACGGTGCTGCCGGTCAAAGGCCAGGCCATCGATATCTAGTTTAAGTGTAACGGTCCACGAACCGGCCCACATCAAACATCCTTCTCGCCCCATTGGTTCCTTTGCCTGGACTTAATGTCTACCTATTCCGTTCCATTCGGCCAAGCGAGCCGAACGGCGATAGGGTTGGTCCAGGTATATGGCCAAGGCCACGAACGGGAGGGATGCCAGTATCGGGAATGGTGAGGTCCAGACCCAGGAAACGGAGGCGCCTATCGCCAGGGACCCTATGGCCATCGGCAGGTATATGAGAGAGTGCTTCCGGCGCAGAAGCCGATGTTCCTTCTTGGCCCCTGAAACTTTACTGGCATCCAGAACCGCAGCGGTAACGGCCGCTGAACGGAAAGAGGCCTGGAGCATTATCTTGGATACGTCCTTCTTCGGTCGTGTGAGGGAGACGGACCGACGGATGAAATCCGGCGAGGCCACGTACCTTTTCAGACCGTCTTCTATCGCTGCCATCGGGACCGGCTGCTCCGTCAACCGCTCTTCGCGCGCTGCATGGGTCATCCCTAATAACCCTTTGGAGACGGACCGGTCTTGTATGTAATGCAGAGCCATGCCCAGGTGCCGGTAGCCTTCGTAGGAATCCTTCCTCAGGAAAGACCGTCTGGCCATCCAGACATGGAGCATTATGAGCCGTTCGGACGCTCGGTGATGGCTGAGGCGACGGGAACCGCCTCCATGACCTGCCCGTTCCTTATGACGATCGGGTTCGACGATGCCGTCCAGGAATGCTCTTCTCTCCCCCTCCGAAATATGAATTTTGTCGGCTATGGCCTTGCCGATGGACAGGTGGGAGCGCCATTTCACAAGGCATTTTATTAAAGGCCGATATTTAAACGATTATAACAGGTGAATAAAAATGAAAGACCGTCAGGACGAGTTGCCCTGACGAGGTTGGGTTCACTTTAGAAAGAAGAAGAATTTACTTCTTCTTCTTGGGCTCCGCCTTCTTCTCCGGCTTCTTTGCCATTGGTAAACCACCTCCAGTCCCTACTGGGGTCGGAATTTTAGATACGCGTGAAGTATATAAGTACTTTTTGAGTCCCAGGCCCCAATTATCATGATCAATATATAGATAGTTCAAAATCTAACTTTTAAGCTGTTAACTCGAAATGCCCGGATCTCGAGGACGAAGCTAATATCGACAATGTTAGAAATCGGAGGGAAATATGCCTTTTCAGCAGTGCTTTATCGATAATATTTATCGTCAATTGCCGAAAAACATCGAGATCGAGGGGCGTCGGGGGCAAAACGCTTATCTAACCCAATATTGCTGATGCCTTCCCAATCGGTTCATGATCAGGAGAGTATCAACACGTTCGAGATGATCGCAGCGGGGGGAGAGCTGAATGTCCTCCATTTCGCTTTCTTGGTCGCTTCCTATGCCTTCCTGGGCGGGGCCATAAAATACATCGACCAGGCCTATGACGAGGGCATCGGGTCCATAACCATAGCCAAAATATTGGCCATCGCTTCCGGGGTCCTGATGGGCGCCTGCATGATCGTGGACGGCGATTTCTCGACCGCCTTCTTCCTGGCCATGCTCATAAGCCTGGTACTGACCAAGAAGATCGATAACGTGGCCTTCCTGTCCGGGACCATCATCGGACTGGTGACCTTCATCATCGGATCGATCATTTGGGGAGCTGAGCTCTCGCCCTTGCCCATCGTGGTCTTCCTGGTGGCTGGAGCGGTGGACGAGATCGCCGACGGTTACGCCCACGGAAAGGACTTCGGCAAGGTGACCGAATTCGTCCTTCATTACCGTCCTTTCAGCGACCTCGCCCTAGTGCTGCTGATCCTCATAATGCCTTATGACTGGCATTACATCGCGCCCTATTTTGCCTTCACCTTCGCCTATATGTTCATCGGCGGATTGGAGGAGGGCCAGGTGTCTGAGTCGGTCCGCGGCATCCTCCGCAAGGCCTCGAACCTACGTCCGTGAGGACATCGGGAACTGGAAAATGATTATATTCTAGCCCCTGCCATAACCATCACCCATGGACGTGGACGATAAAGAGGCGGTCTTGCGGGAGCTGCGGACCATCCCCATAGTCGGGGAGAAGGTGGCGGAACCCCTTTACATCCTGGGGATCAGATCGGTTAAGGAGCTGGTCGGTAAGTCCCCCGAGGATATGTACGGCGAGCTACGCACTATGAAAGGATATTACGTCGAACCGTGCATGCTTAATCAGTTCAAGGTGGCCGTCAGCATGGCTGCCAAGATGAAGTGAGACCTGGGTCAATCCTGGTCAGCGGTTCGCCCTTCCTCTTCGATATCTGATTTTTCCCAGTCCTCCGCCCTCGAGGCTCCTGATTGTTTTGGGGGGTGAAGGATGCTGAGGGCCATGAACCCGGCTATGCCTGCTACAAAGACCACTATGATCACGGCGACGTACAGGGCGGACTGCACTTCCTGAACCCTGTCCGAAACCAGGCTGTTAGCTTCCGTATCATTGGCACCAGTGGCTTTCCCGACCCCTGGAACTCCGGTAGAGGCCACGGCGATCAGTATGGAGCATATCACCAAGAGGACCAGGGCTGTGGACAATAATACGACGATGCGGGTGTTGTCACCCGGAGAGATCAAGTCCCTGGCCTTCCAGGTGAGGGAGTAATAGATGAACCCGTGGTCGTCGTCCTTCTTTATCAGCCCGCCTTCTTCCAGCTTTTTCAAGTGGCGATGCACTGCAGCCTTGTCCACATCAAGATGTTCCGCAAGCTGGGACAGGGTGCGGCGCTCTCCCTGCAGGGCCTTGAGAAGCTTGAGGCGCGTGTCCGAGGCCAGGGCGAACAGCGCCGTCTTGTCCAGTTCGACCTTCAGGAAGATTACCCCCTGCCTACCGTTCTTCCACGCCGTAAATCAATCCAGGCGTGCTTGTACCTGAGCAGTATGTCAGCGTGTCCAGCATGGTCCAGGACCCCATGTTCCAGGCGGTCACATCCGTGGATGTGATGGTGTATAGCACATCATCTATTATCGAGCATCGCACCTGCCCGTAGGATTCCCCGACGGTCACGTTGGATCTCAAGGTGAGCCCGTCGTCCGAGACCTGTATGACGTAGACCATCTGCCACGCTTCATAGGTGTACTCGTTCCATCCGAAGACCGGTATGAACAGCAGGCCGTCCCTCCCGTCGAACAGGACCGCCTTGTGCTCCCACAAGGAATCGGACCAGGTGTTCGTCGGAGCGATGATGGTGTCGATCTCCTCGGGGGATGCTGGATCGCTCACGTTGAACAGGGAGATCTTCAACGTCCAGTTCTCAAGACCTATACCGGCCAACAGTTCCGGGGAGCAGGGGTGCAGATAGGTGGAGAATCCCGGGACCACTATCTCGCCTATTATCTCTGGTGAGGCCGGATCGCTCAGGTCGATGATGAACAGGGGATCGGTGTTCAGGAAGGTCACCAGGTAGAGCGTCGTCCCCATGAACCTGGAGGATTGCATGGACTCCCCCGGAGCGATGCCGTTGAGGGAGCCGATTACGTGCAGGTCCTGGTCCAGGGTGTAGACCCTGGTCTCTCCGTCGGACCATCCGGTGCTGACGGCCATGCGCAGGACCCCGTCGAGCTCGTCCAGCGAGAACTGGTTCAGGGGATATCCTTCGACGTAGCCCTTGGCCCGGGGAACGACCTCGATGCCGTCCATATTAAGACGGAATATGGTGGTCACTACGGAATTTTTGGCGAATACGGTGTCCCCAGATGACCCTTCGCCGTAACCCGGATAGGTCAGGTACATGTTCTCGTGCGAGACGTACAGGACGCTGGAATATCCGGTTAGGAGGGATGTGAAGTTGCTATCGAACGTCACCAGGTCCAGGGCCATTATGTTTAGGAAGCTGCCCGCGTCATCCGATTGGGGGTCGAAGCGGATGCTGGTGGCCTCGACCTCCTTCAGGTCACCGTCGACGCCGGTCTGGGGGAGAGCGATCTCCCCCATGGACCAGGCGCTCTCCTGGCCGAGCAGGTACATGTTATCACCTATCATCCTGGCTCCAACGAAATATCCGCTGAGGGAGTATCTGTTGAGCACCTGTGGCGAATACGGGTCGGTCATGTCCAGCAGGCAGCAGGTCACGTATTCGTTGTTGATCGGATAGTACGAGAAATTGTAGAAGTCGTAAGGTATGTCGCTGTAGTCGTACTCGACCACAACCACGGCCAGGATATTATCATGGATGAAAAGTCCTTGAACGTACCCGTTCGCATCTTCAGCCCCGAGGAGGTCGGCGACGCTTAGGTTCGATGCGTTGGAGATGGACCCCGCCGGGGTGGCCTTGATGATGGTGACGCCCAGCGAGTTGGACACATACAAGAGCTCACCGTCGGATTTTACGATGTCCAGCTCGTCCACGCCAGACACCTGGACGTTGGTCTGGGAGTAGTAGTTCGCTCCGGTTTCGGCGTCCATGCCCGATTGGTTACCCTGGTGACCGCCGCGCTCGTTGAGGAAATTTCTGAGCTGGGCCTCGCTTACGAAGGTGGGCAGGTCGCCTTCCGGCAGTTCCTCGATAGAGGGGGTGAATATCATGACCAGGCTGGTCGCGATGAGCGCGGCCACGAGGCCGAACGCGAGCAGACGCTTCAGGACCGGGGTTCCGACCATGTGTTTTTGATTGGCCGGTGGGTATTTGAACCACGGCATTTCGTTGACCTGCCGGTCAACTGCCGGCCGGGCGAGTACATGACCAAGGTATAATGGGCAGGGTTCGTTTTCCCTTCACGATGCAGCGCCACTATTTCGTCGCCAAGATGCCGGACGAGCCAGGTGCGTTGCACCGGGCCGCGGAGATCGTCAAGCGGCACGGCGGCAACATCGACCGCATCCAGTACGACAAGCGTATCGACCCGTACACGGTCTTCTTCGAGGCCCGTTGCTCTGAGGATCAGTATCAGGCCATGAGGTCGGAGCTGGAGACCATCGGATATCTCCAGGGACAGATGATCTTGCCCAGCTTCCTCAAGTTCCAGGTGGTGCTCCCCAACCGCAGCGGGGCTTTGTTCGACTTCCTCAACTTCACCACTGCCGCCAAGTGCAACATCGACTTCCTGGACTTTGATGACCGGGGCAAACACCCGGAGCGCCTGACCGTCTCCCTTACCGTGGAGGAGGCCGGGGCAGTGGACCGGCTGTTGGAGGACCTCAAGACCCGCTATCCGCTGGAGATCTTGGAGTACGATACCACCGGGCAGCACCTGGACGACACGGTCTTCTACATTCGCTTCGCCCAGGAGCTTCGCCAGATCATAGGCCAGGCCGAGGATGCCTTCCTGCTCCGCCTCCTTTCCGACGTCAATCACGTGGCGCAGGAGCTCATGAACCTGGGAAGCGATCCCAAGCAGGCCTTCTCGGACGTGCTGCGCACCGGGAAGGAGCTGAAAGGGACCTCCGGCGATGGTTTCTACGCTGACCTGCAGGAGGTGGGCCTGGGCCAGGTGGACCTGCTCTGCGTGCAGCTGCCCTGCGGAGGGAACTGCTATCTGCTGAGGAGGGGGGCGGAGGTCACCATGATCGACACCGGGTTCGGCATCTACTTCCGGGACCTGGACGGCCTTATGGAGAGCGAGGGGTGGGGCGGGATGGGGATGGTGCGGAAGGCCTTGCTGACCCACGGCGACGCGGACCACGCCGGTTCCGCGGGCCAGTTGAGCGCCGAGGTTTGGATGCATCTGGATACCGTGGATGTGATCCGTCAGTCCAACCGGGCCTACGGCTCGGAGAGCGAGGGTTCGGTGCTGGCGGAAATCTACACCAAACTGATCAACCTGTTCTCCGGGTTCTCGGTGGCCGACGGCCCCAGCACTTTCCCGGTGACGGAACTGGGGCGCAGGGGGGATTTCATGGTGATAGCCCGCACGGACGTGGCCGGCATGGAATGCGAGGTCCTGGAGGGCTTCGGCGGGCACACCCAGGGGCAGGTGTTCTATCTGCTGCCCAAGGAGCTGGTGATATTCACCGGGGACAGTCTGATCAACTTCGACAGCTTGAGCGAGGAACGGAAGGAGTTCGCCACCCTGGCCAAGAACCTCATGACCACGGTGAACGTGGATAGCGGCAAGGCCAGACAGGAGCGCGCTGGACTGATCAGGCTGATCGAGGAGCTGGAGATCAGCTCCGGGCCTAATCATAAGTGTTTGGTGTGCGGCGGGCATGGTGCGATATCCGTGCTGGAAAATGGACGCCTGGTTAGCCACGGGAAGATCATAAGGTTCAGGTCAGAGAATTAAAAAAAGGAAGGTGTTTGGTGGGCTCAGCTGCCCACCATAGTCCCGGAGAACACCTGCCAGGCCAGGGCGGTCTTGGCCACCAGGCTTAGCACGATGTAAATCTTCTCTCCGTAGAGGTAGTCCTGGTACTTCCCCTTCTTCCTGTATTGCAGCACCATGTTCAGGGCGAAGATGTTGAAGAAGAAGACGATGGATATCATGATGCCGTACACGAAGCCCGGTGGGCCGCCTCCCCTGACCCCGGTGAAGTACATGAACAGGGCGACCCAGGGCATGATGCCGGCGAAGCAGCCGAAGATGAACGAGGTCCAGTCCGTCTTCTCCGTCTTCTGGTTGTGCAGCTCCATCATGTAGCCGAACAGGTTCATGCAGGCGTTCACGCTGAAGAGCAGTATTATCGAGACGAAGTCGAACATTCCACAGAGCCAGGCGATGACCACCAGCATGAAGGAGGAGGACAGGGCGTACTCGAACCAACGAGCCTTGTTCATGTTCATCTTCAGGTTCTTGACGTACCAGTTGTAGCCGAAGGTGGAGACGCTGAAGTGGGCTATGGCCGACATCAGCAGGAATATGGCCACCATGGGACCCAGGGGCACGGAGAACAGTTCCACAGGCGATCCCGGGATGGTCGGCGGATAGCCGTTGGTCGCGTCAAGGTATGAGGTGGTGAACGTCATCTTCACATCGTAGTTCGCGATCGCTAACATCACCGCCGCCTGGATGAAGTGAAAAACACCCATTATAGCGTTGAACCGTCTCAATTTCTTGAATTTGACATCATCTGAGGTAGAATCCTCCAAAGAGAAAACCTCCAACGAAAATTGTAGCATTCATTATAAATCGTTATCCATCGAAACCGGAGGAACAATCATTCTATGTTCTAAATTTTCGAAAAGAATATCTATTGTTCCTTCTTTCTTCCCCCGATTCAAATGAAACAAGAGAACATGCGGGACGTCATAGAGAACCGTAAATTCCTGTTTTTCGGCGGCAAGGGCGGGGTGGGCAAGACCACCATGGCCGCCACGACCGCCACCTGGCTATCTGACCATGATTACAAGACGCTCATTGTAGCCACGGACCCCACCGTCAGCCTGTCCGCTATATATGGGCAGGAGATCAGCGCCACGGACATCACCAAGATCGGGACGGAGCGCAACCTGTGCGGGCTGAACATCAACCCCAAGAAGGCTATGGGAGTGTTCCAGACCAGGCTGGAGGGGATGATGGAAGGGTTCTCCTCCATGTTCGGCAGCGAGCTTCTCTCCACGCCTTGTACAGAGGAGATAGCCGCCTTCGACCAGTTCGTCAGCTACTTCGAGGACACCGAGCATGACAAGGTGGTATTCGACACCGCTCCGACCGGGCACACCCTCCGGGAGCTGTCCATGCCCTTCGACTGGTCCGGCTACATCTCCAACCAGATCAAGAACCGCCGGGAGCTGTCCGAGGTGCTGGGATTCGTCTATGACGAGAACATGGTGGCCGACCTGGAAGCGGAGAAGGTGCGCTACGACAAGTCGGTTAAGGGTCTTTCCGACGATAGCGTGTCCGCCTTCAACCTGGTCCTCTTGCCAGAGAAGCTGCCCATCGAGGAGACCGCCCGCGCCATAGAGGACCTGGGCGGGTTCGGCATAAAGGTCCGTTCGCTCATAATCAACGAGGTAATACCAAGGGAGGTCCTGAAGGGCAACTGGTTCCTGGAGAGGCGCCGGGCCACCCAAGACAAATATCTGAAGGAGATAGACCAGCGTTTCTCCACTATTCCAAACAGGCAGGTCCCGCTCTTCGACACCGATATCTACGGCATGGACAGTCTGAGGAAGGTAGGTAAGGAGCTCTATGGAGACTAAAATGCGTCTGACCATCTTCTCCGCCTCCTGCTGCCAGCCCCAGACCGCGGCCTACGACAAGCAATACGTCGAGCGGATAAGGGAGGTGCTGAAGGAGACCGGGATAGAGGCCGAAATCGACATGGTGACCGCCACCGAGGCCCAGATGAGCATCCATTACTTCTTCATCGGTGAGATAATGCCATTGTATAAGAAGTACGGGCCGGCAGTGGCCCCCGCCCTCTTCATCAATGAGAAGCTGACCCTTTTCGGGGGAGTGCCGACCTTGGAAAAGTTGAAGGAGGTCGTGACCAAGGCGGCCGCCGAACCTCCTATGTTGATGTGGTAGTTCACCGCTTCATAAGCATGCTCGCGGCGGCCACCGGAGCTATCGACAGCAGCAGCACGGCCAGGTTCTGGTAGATGCTATAGTCGTTGGCGTAGAAGAAGAGCCATAGCCCCACGGCTACAACCCATATCAGTCCCAGGGCGCCCCCGGCCATATCGTGACCCTCTTTTTCGCAGGACATCTTCGGAACTTCCCCCATCGACCTGGCAAAGGACATCCAGACCGGGATGTTGATCGCAGCTACCGTCACCACCGACAGTAGCAGCACGCCTATGTTCTGCAAAACGCCATAATCATCGGCCAGGAAGAACAGCCAGGCGATGACGAAGGCGAACCATACCATGATGGACAGGGCGCTGAAGGTGATCCTCCAGCTTAACCCCTTCATTGACCTCCAATTAGTGTCCTTACCGCAAGCCCATTCGTTGTCGTTCATGTGTTTTAACCCTCCGATCCGTTCCTTGGACCGTCTTAGGTCGACCACTTTACTAAAGCGAATTGGACACTTGTGACCAGGTCGGACCTGGTGCAGGTGGTTCGCAGCTCCCGTGGGGGTTATCTATCGGCCTGGCGATACGTAGCTGATGCCTGAGCTTCCAGAGGTAGAGATGGCGAGGAGGTTCGTGGACCTTCACTCCCTGGGGGGCAGGGTCTGGGGCGTCAAGGTCCTAGACCAGAAGATGCTGGACCCTAAAACGGACGATCTCTCGGACCGCTTCGTCGGGAGGACCGTCCAGGGCACCGCGCGGCACGGGAAGAACCTCTTCATAGACCTCGGCACCGGATATATCCATATCCATCTGGGCATGAGCGGTTCCCTTCATTTTCTAAAAGGTCAGGAAGAGCGGACCGGCCACGAGCGGCTCAGAATTACATTGGACAGGGGTGCCTTGGTCCTGGACGACCCCCGGCGCTTCGGCAGGTTCGGTCACGTACGTGATGTGCCTGGGTTCGTCGCCGAAAAAGGATTGGGACCTGACGCCCTGTCTATCACCGACGATGAGTTCGTGGCCAGAATCGGGAATCGGAGAGGGGCCATCAAACCGCTACTCCTGGACCAGGGCATATTGGCCGGGGTCGGGAACCTGTACGCCGATGAAGTGCTGTTCCAGGAGAAGGTGCACCCCCGTGCCATCGCCAATGAACTGTCCGCCAGAAAGCTGGTCAAGTTGAGGGGGCGGATCGGCAGTGTACTGAACACCTCCATTTCCGTAGGTACGGACTTCTCGAGGCTGCCGTCAGGATATCTGTTGCGGCAGCGGGAGGTCGGCGGACCGTGCCCAGTTTGCGTTGATGTGCTCATATCCGCACAGGTCGGGGGCCGGACCTCTGTCCTTTGCCCTTCCTGTCAAATGAGCCCTTCGCATGACCATTGACAGGTCTTTTTATACTGTTAAAATCAATCTTTGATGCAGGTGGGGAAGACGGACAGCGATATAGTTACCTTGGTCAATCTGTTGCTTTGCCTGGTCATCGTCTCGGTGGGGCTGATAGGTTACCACCGGAGCAAGCACACCCTCCCCCTGATGATGGCCATCATCTTCGCCCTTTTCGGTTTCTCCCACTTGCTGGTCCTATTTGGTATGTCCGACAATCTAGGTCCGTCCGTGTTCGTGGTCCGGGTAGTGGCCTATGGTCTGGTCATATACCTTCTGTATCGTTACGTCAGAGTGCTGGACATATTCTGATACTGAACCCGCTTGGTCCCATCCGCCCAACATGTTTAATACCGGGGTGTCGGAATATTTCATTCGGTGAGGCGCGTGTTGACGACATCAGCAGAAATCGACCGGCTTGAAGAGGTGGCCAGGGACTGTAACGCCCTCGTCGCCAAGATGAGCGCCAATGAGGTAGTCGTCTCAGAATGGGTGCGCTTCAAGTGCCGATATGGCTGCAAGGGATATGCCAAGCACCTATCGTGCCCTCCGTACGTTCCTGAACCTGAGGAGACCCGCAGGATGCTGGGGGAGTACGAACACGCCTTGCTGGTTAGGTTCGATGGTGTGCCTGGCCGGGAGGGGGCTCGCCCCGAGGACGTGCCTGAGGACTTCCATCCATGGTATAAGGAACTCATACTCTGGGTCAACCGTACCATGCACCGGCTGGAGAAGACCGCCTTCTACGACGGCTTTTACAAGGCCTTTGCCTTCGGAGCCTATCCGTGCATATATTGCGAGCATTGCGTGGCCGAGGAGGCGGAGGGGGTCGTGGATGAGAGCGTGAGGCGCAAATGCCGGAACATGGACCTGGTGCGGCCAAGCATGGAGGCGGCGGGGATGGATGTCTTTGCCACGGCCAGGAAGGTCGGATGGCAGTTGAGCACCATCCCCTGCCAGGATATGCGATATGGTAAGGTCACTAGGTTCGACTTCGTCTCTGTTGGCCTGCTGCTCCTTGAATAATCGTTTTATTGTTTGGCCGCCAACCAGCGCAAAATAATAATGTAAGGTAGCTGTTTTTGTCAAGAGGTGACCGGATAGATGGCAGGACAGTATGAAAGTCGGTCCGAGGACAGGGACGGTGCCTTACCTCCGGAGGTGGCCGCCGGCCTGAAGGAGGCCGGAGGTCGAGATAGGCTCCAGGCCAGCCTGCCGGATGAAAAGACCATGAAGATGATTGCGGAGAGACATCAGGCCTTATCTGATCCGGTCCGGATATCGATCATATACCTTCTGGGCGGGAGCGAGCTCTGCCCTTGCGTTTTGAAGGACCTCACCGGTCTCAGCGATTCTAAACTCTCTTACCACCTTAGCATATTGGAGAAGGCTGGAATGATAGTCTGGCGGCAGAACAAGAACTGGCGGGTCTACGGCCTGACCGATTTGGGAAAGGCTTCCATATCTTGATATTACCTCAAGCAACCGATTTCTTTATGTGATGATATAGAAAATGGGGTCGCCACCAACCTCACCATCGTTCCCCGTTCCATGTGGTCAGATGCTGCGGACCTTTAGGATCACGAGCGCCACGTTGAGTAGAACGGACACTGAGTTCCAGAGAACGATTGGCAAATCACTAATCATTAGACCGTAAACCAACCACATGGACATGCCGCCTATCAGGACCAATGGCATGGTCAAGGAGACGTCCTTCATGCTCCCGGTCTTCAACCCTTTTACTATCTGAGGGACGAATCCTATGGTGGTGATGAAACCGGCGGTCAGCCCGAGGAGCACTGATGGGTCCATGAGGAGGAGATATAGTGGACGGTAATGACCCTTTTGCACAAAGCGATGCTGATCGGGCGATCCGGGTCAATGGTTGAAGAGCGCTGTCCACCAGTGAGGACGATGGATGAGATTCTGAACTTGCGCCTTACGGTCGGGCACTGTGGCCTTGCAGAATAAAATGGAATCAATGAGGCCGGTCAGCCCCGTCGAAAGGAGTTCACTTCTTCCCTGCCGACCCCTTCTTCTTCCTCTTGCGCAGGACCATCAAGGCCAATCCCACAAGAACTATCGTTGGCAGAAATAGTGCGACGACCAATATCATACCGTCCATGTTGTTTCCCTCTTCTTTATCGTCGATTGGGTCGCTCGGACGAACCGACCTCGTCGTCGACGAACACTGTATCCGGAACCGCGCATATATCGCTAACGGTATCTGTCTCGTTCACAGCGACATTTTCTTCAGCGCGTGTGGATAGCTCCGCGGTGAACGGTACCAAGACGTTTCCCTCCATATTCTTCCCTTTGGCGAACGGACCACTGAATAACAGGAATGGCGGGCCCGTGGGGATTTGAACCCCAGTCGTCGGCTTCGAAGGCCAAAAGGATAATCCAGGCTACCCTACGAGCCCTGCCTGTAGGTAAAGTGCGGTGGTTGATAAGATTATTGTTCACCAGTCGGCACGTTCTATGCTAATATTAATAGAACGGAATATCGAGACATTGATTCCAATGCCAGTACTTCAATGGCATCTATTTATCATCACTCGCCGCCCCTCGCTTCCATCATGGCCATCTCCATTATCCTGTTGATGAAGTAGTCCACCACTGTCCCGCTGCTTATTATCGCTCGATGGCCGTTGCCCTCCTTGGACAGCACCATCGAGTCGCCGTGATCGCAGACCATCAGCAGCTCCACATCGTACTCGGGGTCCTTCGGCATCAGGTCCATGGTGCCGGTCATGAACGGCTCGGGAGGGCTGAGCATCTTGTCGCTTAATTTGATCGTCCTGGCCTTCCCCAGCAATCCGACGAAGCCCTCGGCATCGTGGGCGATCAACACGGTGATCGGCTTTTCCGCAGATACTCTGGCTATCTGTTTGGCGTACCTTCGCAGATAGCTGTTGTGCAAACTTATTATGACCACGTCTTTCTGGGCCGAATCCAACATCTCGCTGACCTTGTGGTCTATGGCCCATTCTCCCTTGATGGTCCATATGGGATTGTCGCGCCTCTCAGCTCGCTGGCCGATCTCGTCAAGCGCCTTGACCACCTCGTCCCTGGAGCTCTCTATCTCAACGATGAGATGGTCGAAGGCCTCGGCGGGATCGTTGGCCCGGTAACAGCGGGGGACGGTGTTCCCGGCCTCCACGAACCCTTTCTCCAGAAGACGTTCCATGATATCGTACGCTCTGGACCGAGGCACCTTGCTCTCCTCGCTGATCTCTTTGATCGTTCCTTCTCCCAGAGCCACCGCGGCCACGTAGGCCTTGGCCTCGTACTCGCTTAGGCCCAGCTTCTGAAGGTGGTCGATTATATCGGGCATGTCACTTCTGTAGTGACAACAAGTCTATAAATATAATCAATATTGGCGAGTCATCTCTTCCGGAAAGAGGCTTACCGATGGTATTCGACAAATTAGCCAATATAGTCACTAAAAGATACAAGCTCATCATCGTGATCTGGGTCATCGCCCTATTGGCCAGCGTCCCAGCCATGATGTCCCTCAACGACGTGGTCAGTTACAGCTCTAACATGGCGTCCGGTGAGGACACCAGCGAGTCCGGCCTCGCCGCGAACATCATCGCGGAGAACTTCCAAAGTTCCGTTTCCAACAGCACCCTTATCATCGTGCTGCAATCGGATGACATGACCGGGACTGACGCCCGGGACTACGTCATCGAGCTGCAGCAGAATTTGGAGAGCGCGGACCTTCCCTATCTCGAGAGCACTTCCTCGATATACTCCTACGCGGGCCAGATCATATACATGACCGTCACCACGCTCGGGCCGGAGATGTACTCCGCCGAGACCCAGGTGAACCAGAGTGCCTTCCTGCTGTGGGGCATCCCGGCCCTCCATGTTCAAAACTGGGCGGGATATTACGCTACCGACTCTAACGAGACGAACGCCTCCGCCTACGCCTACTCGGCCACCATGGGCACGCTGAGTTCCTACCTGGTCGGCGCGGACGCTAACACCTCGGCCCTGACCTACGGTTACTACGGGGCCTTCGCAGCCACCTGGAACTACACTGCAAGCAACATTTCATTGGTAACCGATCCGGCGGTCCGCGGCGCGTACTGCGTCGGTTCGGTCGCCCCTACCTTCATCAACAGCCTGCCACTGGAGGAATCCAGCAAGCAGGTTATGACCTCCGTCCTGGGCTCTTTCAACATGGGGAACTTCAACAACCAGACGGTGGTGCACGCCTTCACTTTGGGCATGATCACCAACATGGCCGGCGTTAGCAACATGACCTTCCTGCAGGAGGTCTACGACCTGGGCCCCACGTACAACCCGATCGACGTATACTTCTACGTCCTTTCGCTGCTCAGCACTGGCACCCTGGACACCTACCCGGTGGCCATGCCTGACCAGCTGATCAGCGGCTTTATCTCCCCCAACAATCGGACCATGCTGATGATGCTGTCCTTCAGCGTCAGCGCGTCCTTCATCTCCGAGGACGGCAGCTTTTCCACGACCGACGTGGTGCCCGAAGTTCGGGACATCCTCGACGAGGCCAAGGAGGACACCGGCTACGAAGTGACCACCTACGTTACCGGCGAGGCCGCCATATCCGCTGATATGAAGGAGGACTCCGGCAAGGACATGTCCCTGATCGAACCAATCACCATCATCGTGATATTGGTCCTGATGGGCTATCTGTTCCGCACAGTTGTCGGGCAGTTCCTGCCTTTGGGCGCGGTGGGCGTCACCATTGGCGTTAGTGAGGCTATGGTGTTCATCTTGGCGTCCACGATATTTGACGTCAACTACATGATCTCCACTATCTTGTTCGCCCTGCTGATGGGCGTGGGTACGGACTACTCCATCTTCATCGTCACGCGCTACCGGGAGGAGCGCATAAAGGGTGCGAACCGGGAAGAGGCCGTGCATACCTCGCTGACCTGGGCCGGAGAATCGGTCGCTACTAGTGCCTCCACGGTCATCATCGCCTTTTTGGCCATGGCCACCGCAAAATTCGCCTTCGTGCAGACCATGGGCCTAGTCATGGCCGGTGCCATAATCATCGCTCTCCTGGTGGCCCTGACCCTGATCCCGTCCATCCTGATGCTCGTGGGAAACAAGATATTCTGGCCCACGACCGGGAAGAGGTGGGAGAAATACGCCACCAAGTTCATGGAGAAGAAGAAGGCCGGGAATCATGGCTACTTCCACAAGGCGGCCACGTTCTCGGTGAATCACGCCAAGGTGGTGCTGATAGCGGCCATACTGGTCACCGTTCCCACCACCTATCTGTTCGTGACCACGGAGACCTCCTTCGATTTCATCGGAGCCATGGGTGACTCGGAGAGCATCGGGGGTATGAGGACCTTGACCGACGATTTCGGGGCCGGCTCCATCACGCCCACCCAGATCGTTGTCACCGGTGAAACGGTGATCTACGACGGCACGACCTTCAATTATGCCTATCTGGACGCATTGAATAACGTCACTGCGACCATCGCCGCGCAGTCAGAGGTGCAGAAGGTTACGGGCATCACCTACCCCTACGGCGAACCTATCGACTACCGCAACCTGACCTACCTGCCCGACGAGGAGAGGGCACAGGTAATGTCCAGCATGCTCTCCTGCATGGGCAAAGACAACAAGAGCATGCTGCTGACGGTGATACTGGTCGACCAGCCGCAGAGCGCCGGGTCGGTGAAGTTCATGCATGAACTGAGGGGCGAGATGGCTGATGCGAAGGACCAGGAACCGCTATTGGCCGATTCGCAGATATTGGTAGGCGGAACGACCGCTGCGCTGTACGATACGAGCCAGAGCACCTCCGCCCAGTTCACCAACATCGAGATACTGGTGATCATTGGCATCTTCGTAGTGCTGATGATCGTGCTCGGTTCCATACTGCTGCCGACCTTCGCCGTGATCTCGATAGCTATGAGCATCACCTGGGCCTTCGCCCTGACGAACTTTGTGTTCGGGACCCTCATGGGACTGCCGGTCCTGTGGCTCATCCCGCTCATTCTATTCGTCATGCTGATGGGCATAGGCATTGACTATAATGTGTTCATCCTGACCCGCATCAGGGAGGAGTATCACAAGGGTAAGGACACCAAGCAGGCCGTGGTGGACGCGGTGGATTGGACCGGCGGCATCATCACCGCCCTGGCGCTGATAATGGTCGGTGCATTCGGGTCCATGATGCTGTCCAGCAACGCCATGCTGCAGGAATTCGGTTTCGCCCTTTCGGTGGCCGTGCTTCTCGATGCCATGATCGTCAGGACCTACATCGTTCCGGCCGGTCTGGCTGTCATGGGCAAGAAGGCCTGGTGGGCCCCGGGCAGGCTGCAGAGGGAAGGTCGCGAGGAGAAGATGCAGAAGAAGGCGGAAAAGCAGTCCAAGAAGGATTGAACGCCCTAACGTGGCCTGGCCAGCCACCTTTTATCACTTTTCCTTTTTATTCTATCTTCTCTTTCATTCTAAAGCAACCTTTTTTATCTGCATCCTTTCTTCCAAGGCTCATGAAGCGGGTCACCATGGGCCACGGGGCTGGCGGGGAGATGATGCAGGAGCTCATCGCCAGATCGATCACGCCCTTCTATCCCAAGATAAGGACCGAGGTCCCTCTGGACTCCTTGGACGACGCAGCCGTGGTCGACGACATCGTGTTCACCACGGATGGGCATACGGTCAAGCCCCTTTTCTTCCCCGGCGGGGACATCGGATCCCTGGCGGTCAGCGGCACGGTCAACGATATCGCGGTCATGGGCGGGAAGCCCCTGGCGCTGTCCATGTCCATGATCCTAGAGGAAGGGTTGGAAATCGAGGTCCTGGAAAGGGTGGTCAAGAGCGTGGGTCGCTATTCGGAGATCGCTGGCGTCCCGGTGGTCACCGGCGACACCAAGGTAATGGAGAAGGGCGCCATCGACAGGATGGTCATATCCGCCGCGGCGATAGGCAAGCGCCACCCGTCCATGGATCACAATGTGAAGGTCGCCTCCGATTATCGTAAGATAGATTCACGCTGGCTCACGGACGACAACGTGCGGGACGGGGACGTGATAATGGCCTCCGGGACCCTGGGGGACCATGGCATCGCCCTGCTCTCCTTCCGCGAGGGATACGGATTCGAGAGCAAGGTGCAGAGCGACTGCGCCCCCCTGAACCACATGATCGGGAAGCTGCTGGAGGTGGGTGGAATAACCTCCATGAAGGACGCCACTCGCGGCGGCTTCGCCAACGCCATCAACGAATGGAGCTCCAAGTCCAAGGTGGGCATCGAGCTGGTGGAGAAGGACATTCCTATTTCAGAGGCGGTGCGCAACGCCAGCGAAATGCTTGGTCTGGATCCCCTGACCATCGGCAACGAAGGAAAGGTCATCATCGCCTGCGTCCCGGAAATGGCGGAGGATATTTTGAAAGCTCTTCGTGTCGACGAGCACGGACGAAACGCGGCCATCGTTGGCCGGGCCAGCAACGCCGTCAAGCATGTCATGATGCGCACCGAGGTCGGTGGCCGGCGCATACTGGAACCTCCCGTCGGTGATCCGGTCCCTCGCATCTGCTGAGCGTCGGGAAGGGCCACGAGCCTTAACAATAAATAATTTTTATATTCCTATATAATTAATATTATATGTATTTATGAGTGTCAGAGATTGGAGATATCATCATGACCGTCCTGCCGTGGGGCGGGAGATGGTAGATGAACTCGACTGGAAGCAAGGACCTGTTCTCACGACCCATATCAACATAAGCATGGACGCGAGAACGATATTGAAAAAGAGGACCTAAGGGACGGCGAAGGCATGGAAGAAGGTACCCAAAGAAAACAATGGAACTCAGCCTATACCACCAAGGCCGACTACTTTGGCACTGGGCCAAGTGATCTCGGGCGTCGGGCCGTGGACATTTTCAGGAAGTATGCTTGCAAGGACATATTGGAGCTGGGATGCGGGCAGGGGCGGGATACCTGTCTTTTCGCCAAGGAGGGGTTCAAGGTCACCGCCCTCGACTACTCCGAATCGGGCATCTGCCAGATGAAGGACAGGGCCAAGGAGATGTGCCTGGATTCCAAGGTCAATCTCCTGTGCCAGGACGTGCGCACTGGAATATCTCTCCCTGACGCCTCGGTGGACGCGGTCTACTCGCACATGCTGTTCACCATGGAACTGTGGGAGAAGGAGATCCAGTTCATTCTGGACGAGTGCCGGAGGGTGCTCCGGCCTGGTGGGTTGAATCTCTACTCCGTGCGGAACGACCACGATCCCCATTTCGGAAAGGGTCCGCACAAGGGCGAGGACATGTGGCAGAACCCCATCGGGTTCGTGGTGCACTACTTCCCGGAGGAGAAGGTCAGGCGGCTTTCCAGTGGCTACGAGATTTTGCATATAAAGGAGTTCGACGACCCGTCACCGCCCATCACCAAGAAGCTGTACGAGGTCCTGCTGCGCAGGTCGTGATCACACCATTCCGCCGATGAAGTAGCAGATCACGAAGGCCACCAGGCCGACCGCGGCCATTCTTAGCCCCTTCCACCAGGGGTTTCTGTCGCTCAGCCGCCCCATTATGAACCCGGTTATGAACAGTAGGATTATCGCCAGCATGATGGCCGCTTCGGCGGCCGCCACTATCGTCCCCTCTCCCAATAACAGGAATGGCGAGAGGATTATGACCCCGGCCATCAATGGAGCCATGGAATTGGCCAAGGCGATGATGGCGGCGCTGGTCTTGGCTGCCTTGCCCAGATTGGTCTCTCCCACCGGACGCAGCATGGCTCGTCCGATCTCGTCCAGGCGGCGGGACTGTTCCAGGCTCTCAGCCTCATAGACGCTGGTGCCAGTGGATATGGCTAACGCCACGCAGCTGGTTATGATGGTGGCGATGACCAACCCCTTGTCCGTATCCGCGGTAAGGGCTGTGCCTATGATTATGCCCAGCACGGCGAAGGTGCTGTCGAACATGGTGTTGACAAAATACCTTCTCAGGGCGGGGCCGGTCTCCGGCAGGCTCATAGCCTCCCGGAACCTGGAACCTTTATGCTCATTATTGGCCACTACGAGATCACCGTTTGACCGATAACCATGAAAGAGCCGGACTAAATCCTTTTCGGAGGGTTGATGGGGCGATTTCGACGAACGCCCAATTTCCTGTCGATTTTCAGCAGTATTTATACAGAAACGCGATTTTTGATACTGACCCATCGAAACATTATATAACCCAGAATGAAATATTAGCTTTAAATCGCCCTGAGGAGCTAGCGGAAGCAAGGGGGGGCGGGAGGAGATAATTGATGATGAATAGATTGCAAAAAATATTAGCTATGGTCATTGCGCTCACCATGATATCTGGGGCCTTTTTCGTGATGGTCCCCAGCGCCGGCCAGTCGGCCGAGGTGGACGCTTCGGCTATTCCTGAGCAGATTGCGGTTTGTGCAGACCCGGAGCTCAGGGAGCGGACGGTCACAGATCTGGCCGGGCCTAAATTGGAACTAACCACGAGCGATACTGATGTAGCGCTTGTGGACAACATACCTGTGAACACGACTATGCCGTTCATAACCACGGGGACCTTCTGGAATGAGACTGGCGCACCCTTCACTGATGTGGCGAACGCCACTTGGTACGATGCGTACAATGTCATCAACATAACCAAGCGCGGAGAGGGCGAGCACTGCGAGCTTTGGGTCGCGGACAACTGCTCGTTCTACAGCGCATTGGACCCCCGTAACTCTTTGGTCGACATCCAGGACTGGCAGGTCGCGTACATGATCGACCAGTTCGACAACAACATCTACCCGATTGAGACTAAGACGTTCATCGATGCCCCGGCCCTGAACGGGTCCAGCCCCGACATGGCGACCTGGCAGTACTTGTACGACGATAACAACCTGACCCAGTCTAACATCTCCGATATGCTCTTCCCCACCAACGACACTGGGAAGGTAATGATCGTGGTTTTCAACATGATCGATGAGAACTGGTATGACGCCACGGATTACAACGCTTACACCGCTGGATATTACTGGAGCTTCATCCGGACACTGTACGACCGCAACGTCATGCACATCGATTGCTACGACTGGATAGACAGGATCGGCAACAACGTGACCAGGCCATATGTCTATGAGTCCACATTCGCTCACGAGTACCAGCACCTGCTGCACGATCAGCAGGACCCCGACGAGGCTACCTGGGTCAATGAAGGCCTGTCGATGGCGGCCGAGTTCCTGTGCGGATACGGGTTGGACATGATAGATATAGCCTACTACCTAAATTGGCCTGACAACTCCCTGACCGTCTGGGGCGACATGCCGGGATCCCTGATACTGGGCGACTATGGTGCTGTGCTCCTGTTCATGACCTATTTATACGACCACTACGGCGGCACGCCGATGCTGCAGGCCATCTTTTTCAGTGATCTCAATGGGGTGGACGGCATCAACGCCGCGTTGCTGGACATGGGCAACAATCGGATGACCTTCGATAGGGTGTTCCATGACTGGAGGATAGCCAACCTTCTGTTCGATGATAGCATCGGTGGTGGGTTGTACGATTATAAGAGCTTCAGTCCGACTGACATTGCCTATGGAATAAGGCACGCGTGGTACCCTACGATCTCGGCAAACTGGGATCCCGTCTATCATTCGGATTTCGGGACCCTGCAGTACATCCAGGCCTATGGAACGGATTACATAAAATTCAACGACCTGGGCTACTATGACGAGTTCGGCAAGTTCACCTTCGATGGCGACAACAACGTCCATGCAGGCTGGCAGTACGGAGCCTATTGGAACTCCAACAATGGTGATCAGATCGACAACCTGCTGACCTTGGAGGTCAACCTGAGCGCTCCCGCCGAGAACGGCGAATACCTGCACTGGCTGACCATCAACACCCAGTGGAACATCGAGAACGAGTGGGACTACGGGTTCGTGCAGGTCTCCACCGATGGCGGGGCCACTTGGACCAGCCTGGACGATGTGGAGGATTATTGCACCAACAGCAGCAACCCATCGGCCATGGAGAGCATAACGGCCAACCTCCCCGGTCTCACCGGTGACAGCCCCGGCTGGGTGGACCTGAACTTCGACCTCTCCGCCTACGACGGCCAGGATATCCTTATAGGCTTCCGCTATATGACCGACTGGGGTACATCCTACGACGGATGGGACATCGCCGCGGTCTCCGTGGACGGAGTGGACGTTGCACTGACCAATCTGACCACCGAAGCTCCGCCGGAGGCGGACTTCCTGGTGACCCTGGTGGCCCATAACGCTGTGGACGGTTGGATGATCATCGACATCCCCTGTCTGGACCTCCAGGAGACCGCTCAGAAGCTGTTCCCCGTCGATGGCTATGATCAGCTGTACGTCATCGTATCAGCGAACAACGGCCCTGTCGACTATTCCGCTGATGTGACCTATCGCGGACCTGGGTTCCTGTAGTGAGCCCCAAACCTCTCAACAAACCTTTTTCCCCTTTCTCTTTTTATAATCCCTGACCAATGACCGTTGCCGAAGGGCCCATGGTCTAGCGGTCATGACGACTCCCTTACACGGAGTAGGTCGCCGGTTCGAATCCGGCTGGGCCCATCCCAAATTTTTGTTTTATCGGGTTATCAATCGATTATTCGTAAATATACGAACAATCATTATGATTAGGGCATCATGGCAGATGAGCAGGCTGACAAGAAACCGTGCCTTTGGCACGCGCCGGACGGCAGATGCGCGAGCTGCAAAGCGAGACGCTATCGGCTCGACGCATTGGGCATGAAGGACATTTACGGAGAATGTCGTGGCCAGATCGACTATGGCACCTGCGAGTTCTACAAGGAAAAGCCTGTTCCGAAGACCTGAGGCTCAAATCCTCTTAGGGGTAATTGCTTTGGTGGACATCGACCTGGACGGGATGTTGAAAGGGCTGCGCTCCCTGGATGTGGAGGAGCACCGCGCTGCGCTGGAGGAGACCAGGGAGCTGCTCATGGCCGGCCTGGCGGACCGCCGGCTGCTGCAATTCTTATTGCCGCTGACCTCGTCTGAGGACGACCAGGTGCGCCGGGACGCCTCCTGGTGCTTGGGAAAACTAGCCCTTATGAAAATCGGGGACTCCCGTTCGGTGGATATCCTGATGGCCCTGACCACGGACATCGACCCGGAGGTCCGGTCCAACGCGGCCTGGACCTTGGGAGAGCTGGCCGGGCAGAGCATAGGGGACGCGCTGTCCATCGAGGCGCTGAATATCCTCCTGACCGATCCGGACAAGGAGACCAGGGGGATGGCGGCCTGGGCCTTGGGACGGATGGCTGACAAAATGAGGGTGACCTCGCCCTCCTCGGTGCCGCTGCTTAAGGTCATGCTCCAGGAGAAGAGCGAGTACCTGCGCAAGGGGGCGGAATGGGCCTTGGAGCGCATCGAACGGATCCGACCGCACTGAGGGTCAGCGACACGGTTATATCGTACGACCCCTCATTCGCTACCAGATGCCCTCCGAAAGAACGCTGAAGATTGGCCTGATCCAAATGGCTATGTCCTCCGACGTCGTATCCAATCTGCACAAGGCGTTACGCATGTCCGAGGAGGCGGCGGCCATGGGCGCGCGCCTGGTCTGCTTTCCTGAACTATTCACCACTCTCTACTTCCCAAGGGAAGAGGACCCCGAGGGGAAGGGGGAGAGAGGAGGACGGCTCAACACCATTCCAGGACAGGTGACCGAAGAGCTTTCCGCTCTGGCGGCAAGGAACGACATCGTGGTGGTCGGCGGCTCGATATATGAGGCGGCCATCGAGGGACTTTTTAACACCTCTCCAGTGTTCGAGCGGGATGGTCGTCTGCTCGGCATCTACCGCAAGACCCACATCCCTCATGACGAGGGGTTCTACGAGAAACATTACTTCGCTCCAGGCGACACCGGGTTCCAGGTCTTCCAGACCTCGATCGGCCGGATATCACCGCTCATCTGCTATGACCAGTGGTTCCCGGAGGCTGCCCGGTCCGTGGCCCTGTTGGGGGCGGAGCTGGTCCTCTATCCCACGGCCATTGGCACCGTTGGCAGCATCGGTCAGGCCGAGGGGGACTGGCAGCAGGCCTGGGAGAACGTGATGCGCGGACACGCCATCGCCAACGCCATGCCGGTGGCCGCGGTGAACCGCGTGGGGACCGAGGGAAACACAGAGTTCTTCGGCAGCTCCTTCGTCTGCGACGCCTTCGGAAAGACCCTGGCCCGGGGAGGGAAGGGCGAGGAGATCGTTTTGGCGGATGTTGATATGGAACATGGACCAAGGGTCAGGGAGGGGTGGAGGTTCTTCCACAACCGCCGGCCGGAATGCTACGGACTGTTGATCAAGAAGGGCAAGCTCGCCTGAGGTGGTATCGTGAAGAAAGAGACCCCGCGCTCCCTGGGATACAACATGCCCGCTGAATGGGTCAGGCACGACGCCACCTGGCTCTCCTGGCCGAAGAACCCGCTGACCTTCCCCCCGGAGGTGCTGGAGGAGGTGGAGAGTGTGTTCGCACAGATGACCGCCGCCTTGAGCGGAGGGGAGACGGTCAAGATACTGGTGAACGACATTGAGACGGAAGAGCGCGCCAGGGGCATCGTGGAAAAGGCCGGGGCGGACCTGCGCCACGTCGTTTTTCTGAAGATCAAGAGCGCGGATGTGTGGATCCGTGATTACGGGCCTACCTTCCTCCGTAATGAGAAGAGCGGTAAGAAGGCGGCGGTGAAGTGGAAATTCAACGCCTGGGGCGGGAAGTACGACGACCTGCTGTATGACGACATCGCTGGTCAGGAAGTGGTGGAGAGAGCCGGAGTGCGCTATTTCAGACCGAACATCGTCATGGAGGGCGGCTCCATCGACGTCAACGGCGAGGGGCTGGTGCTCACTACCGAGCAATGCCTGCTAAACAAGAACCGAAATCCCCACCTTAGTCGGAAGGAAATCGAGGGATATCTGAATGAGTACATCTCCACGCCCGAGGTGATATGGTTGTCCTCGGGCATCGAGGGCGACGACACCGATGGGCACATCGACGACTTCGCCCGCTTCTCCTCGCGAACGTCGGTCCTATGCGCTCACTCGGAGCGCGGTGAGAACGCTCCGGTGCTGGCCAGGAACTGGAGGATCCTGGAGGATTGGAAGGACCGGCGGGGACTGGAGCTGCAGCGCCTGCCTATGCCCGAGCCGTTGTACCTGGAAGAGGAGGAAAGGAACCTGCCGGCCAGTTACGCCAATTTCTACATCGGCAACAAGGTCGTGCTCCTGCCGGTATTCGACGACCCACAGGACCGTCAGGCCATCGAGATAATGCGCTCGCATTTCCCCGGACGGGAGATCGTGCCCATAATGGCCAAGGAGCTCATATACGGCTACGGCGGGATCCATTGCGTGACCCAGCAGGAACCGGCGGAGCGGGAATGAGGAGATCGCCCCCCATCAACAACTGTCGACTTATTTTCGAAAATGAACAGGGTTATCTACGTCCGAGGTGATTTACGAGCATGCCATCCAAGGTCTATTTCAGCGACATGCACACCTACCAAGGAAATAGCCTTCTGGACAAGATGGAGGGAATGCTGCGCCGGGCGGGGCTGGAGCGCCTGGACCTGGACGGGAAGCTGGTGGCCATCAAGACGCACATGGGGGAACCGGGCAACCTGGCCTACCTGCGCCCGAACTTCGCCGCCGTGATTGTGAAGATGATCAAGGAGAAGGGCGGAAAGCCTTTCCTGACCGACTGCAACACCCTGTACCTGGGCAAGAGGTCCAATGCCGTAGACCACCTGAACAGCGCCATGGAGAATGGGTTTAACCGCATCGCCGTGGGCTGCGACGTCATAATCGCCGACGGGCTGAGGGGCAACGAGCATCGGGAGGTGCCTATCGGCCTGGAGCTGTGCCGGACGGCCAAGATCGGTAGCGCCATCGCCGACGCGGACGTGGTGATCTCCCTGTCACATTTCAAGGGGCACGAACTAACCGGATTCGGGGGGGCGCTGAAAAACCTGGGCATGGGCAGCGGCAGCCGCTGCGGGAAGATGGAGATGCACGCCTCCTCCCAGCCTTCGGTGAACTTGAAGAAGTGCGTCGGCTGCGGTCAGTGCGTCAAGAACTGCCCGGAGCAAGCCATCGCCCTGAATGAGCACAAGGCGGTCATCGACCATAAGAAGTGCGTCGGCTGCGGGCAATGCATTGCCGTGTGCCGATACGGCGCTCCGGAGGTGGAGTGGGAGGAGTCTTCGGAGATAGTGAACAAGAAGATCGCCGAATACGCCTACGCGGTCCTGCTGGACAAACCGAACTTCCACGTGAGCGTGATCATGGACGTCTCCCCCAACTGTGACTGCTGGCCCTTCAACGACGTGCCCATCGTGCCCGACATCGGAATGGCCGCCTCCAAGGACCCGGTGGCCCTGGACATGGCCTGCGTCGACCTGGTGAACAAGGCGGCGGTCAACAGCGGTAGCGTCCTGGACCAGAAAGGGGCGAAGAAGGGGGACAAGTTCAAGGCCGTGCACCCCGGCACGGACTGGATGACCGGCCTGGACCACGCCCAGAAGATCGGGCTGGGCAGGAAGGAGTACGAACTGGTCCGGCTGAAGTGATTGTAAAAGATATTATTGCCGATTCCGTTCACCAGTCATGGTCGATTTCCGTCCCTTCCGCCCTTTCCTACCCCGCCTGAGCAACGGCGAGGAAATGATCGAGCGCGTCTCCCCTCCCTACGACATCATATCCCCGGAGGAGCTGGCGCGGCTGAGGCGGAACCGCTTCAACGTGGCCAACATCACCTTGGGCGGAGTGGGCGGGGACTATTCGGCCGCCGGGCTGATCCTGGAGTCCTGGATAGCGCAGGGGGCGTTGTCCCAGGACCGGCGGGAGAGCTTCTACATCTACAAACAGACTTTCTGTCAGAGGGAGCATTGCTGGCAACGTTCTGGCATCATCGGTCTACTGGCGGCAAAGGGGTACACGGAAGGAGTGATTCCTCACGAGGAGACCTTCCCCAAGGTTAAGGAGGACCGGCTGAACCTGTTGCGCGGAACGGAAACGCAACCAAGGTCCTGGAGTTCACTGACGGCCAGGGTGTCAGGCATTGCCTGTTCCGGGTGTGCAATCCGGAGACGGTGAGCGCCATCTCCGAGATGCTGAGCGGCAAGACCGTTCTCATCGCCGATGGGCACCATCGCTTCGAGACCTCCACCCGTTACGCCCAGGAGAACGAGGGGGACGCCAAGAAGGGCTACGTCCTGACGACGTTGGTCCCATCCAACGACCCAGGCCTTATAATATATCCGACCCACCGGCTGGTGAAGGAGCTGCCGATGCCTGCGGACCGTTTCTTGAGCTTAATAGGTCAGCGCTTCGAGCTCACCGAGATGCAGGATGCACCGTCCCTCATCACCGGACTGCAGGGCCGGAACCCTTCGGACGTCGGACTCATCGTTCGAGGAAAGGCCTACCTGGCCGCGCCGATGGATTTGCCGGACGATCCCATGTGGGAGCTAGATTCGTACGTGTGCCAGGAATGGGTGCTGAAAGGAAAGGCCTGGCCTTCCGAACCGTCCATCGTCTACGAACACGACACGGAGAAGGTCTTGGGCAGGGTCGGGGAAGGCTACCAGCTGCTGGTGTTGCTACGACCGCCATCGGTGGACAAGATATGGGGACTGGCCCGGCAGGACCGCCGCATGCCCAAGAAGTCTACCTACTTTTGGCCGAAGATGTGGTCCGGTTTCGTCTATTACCGTATGAAGTGAGCGATCACTTCTTACGACGCACCATCCAGATCCCCAATATCGAGATGAAGGCGATGATGACGATGGCTGCGAGATAGGTGATGTATGGTACGGTAGAGGGTTCGTTGAGCGGTTCTTCCTCGAACATGATCACGTCACCCATGTCCATGTCCTCACCGGGAAGGACCTGCACCGTCAAATTCCCATCACGATAGCCTTCCATGCTGAAGTACAATGTGTGATCCCCCGGGGTCAACAGCAAGGAGAAATGCCCTTCCTCGTCCGTCTGGACCGTGACGTTGTCGCAGGTCACGTTCACTCCAGCAAGACCGAGCGATCCGTTGGCAAGGACCCGCCCGCTCACCGTGGCGTTGGGGCCCTCGGTGCGGAAGGTCCAGGTGAACTCGGTCAGGTTGTTTCCGGCCAGGTCCTGGCCGATGACGCTGACGCTGTAATCGGTCTCGAACTCCAGGGTCATGCTCAGGGTGAAGGTGCGGTCCGTCCAGGTCCCGTTCTGCGTGATGTTGTTGACCGAGACGGCGATCGAACCGAGGTCCATGTCCTCGGAGAAGGTGACGTTGACCGCGCTGTCATGTTCCGCGGACGTGCCCTGCGGAGATTGATAGATCACTTCCGGGGCGGTGAGGTCCACGGGGATGTCAAGGCCGGCGATCTCGGTCAGCGGGAAGGGGTCCTGGAAATTGTCAGGTATCGTGTACGGTTGGTCCACTATCCCATCGTCGTTCTGGTCTGGCGTCAGCCAGTCGGCCCACAGGTTACCGATACCCAAGGACCAGCTGTTCCCCTGCTCCCCGCAATAGGCTTGGACGCGCAGGGACGAGTATTGCCTTCCAGAGTCCTTGTTGAACAACAAGGCGTTGGCGTAGATGACGTTCCCAGACCCGCTATACAGATAGACGCCTTCCCGAACGTTGCTGTCGAATATGTTCCCCGTCACCAGGTTGTCGTCGGCAGCCCTGATCTCCAGGCCATAACGCTGATTGCCGTCCACGGTGTTGTTTTGGATAAGAAGTTCGTGGCACTGCGCCCCCAGATAGAGCCCGCTGTACCCGTTGGCGTGAAAGTTGTTGTTCAGGACCTGGGAATCGCTGACGTACAGCAGGTAGGCTCCTTCTTTGATGGAGTTGTTCACGGCATTTCCGGTGAGGAAGATCCTCGTCATCTCCTGCGCGGCGGTGGTGGCCGCCCTTATGCCCACGTTGCAGTCGGAGATGGTGTTGTTCTCGATGATGGCGTCCCGCACCGCCCCAATGCCCAGGTAAACGCCCACCGCGGAATCGCTTTGGTCCATCCTCAGGATGGTGTTGTTTCGGACGATGTTTCCCTGGCTGGGGGCGATGAGGACCCCGAACGCCCCGTCCTTTAGCGAGTTCTCAAGTACCAGGTTATCGTCCGAACCGTCGCCCAACATTATTCCCTGGGTGTTGTTGGACAGGGCGTTCCCGGAAACGGAGTTGTTGTCCCACATCAACCTGATGCCGTAGAGGCAACCGGACACCTGGTTCCCCGTGATGTTCTCCTGGGTCCCGAACTCCACGCATATCCCGGAACCGGCAGCGACGCCCTGGACCTGGTTTTTCTGTATCAGGTTTTCGCTGGTCAGGAGGTTCCCTCCGAGCAGTATCCCGTATTCGGTCTGGCCGCGAACTACGTTCTTGGTCACCAGGTTGCCGGTGCAGCTGCCGGCGTTCGCGACCAGGTTTATGCCGTTCCTGCCATCCTCGATGACGTTGTCCCGGACCGTGATCCCCTGGCTGTCCTCGACCAGCACTCCGTTGTTCCCGGTCTCGTCATGGGAGAAGGTGCAGTTGGAGGCTTGGCACATGCCGTTCACGCAGTCGTAGAAATAGACGCCGGCCTCGATGTTGTTGCTGAAGAGGGAGGAGGTGATGGTGACGTTCTCAGAGTTCACGACGGTCACCCCTCGGACGTTGTAATCGCTGACGTAATCGACCACCTCCCCGTTGATGACGTTGTAGAGCAGGATGCCTGAACCGCTGGCCGAGACGTTCAACCGGTCCCGGTCCGAGGTGTAGGCGTCGTTGACCGAGCAGTCCACGATACGGAAGTGCTTGGTGGTGTTGGCGATGTAGATGCCATGGTGCTCAAAGGAGGCATCGACATGGTAACCGTTCAGTACGTAAGGGTCGGCCACGGTCCCGCTGCCGGTGAACCCGGCGGCCACGAAACCAGTGTCCCCCTGCACGACTATCGGAGTGCTGGTGTAGGCCCCTTCGGCAGGGAGCGAACACAAGGGGGACATGAGGAGCGCTGCTAACAGGATCACCAAGCTGATGCGGACCGCCCTCGTACCGGCCATGGCCTGGCCCATGGAGATGGTGGGTTATCAATTTTTGTTGAGAATGATGGAGCCACTGGAGGGAATTGAACCCCCGACCTACGCCTTACCAAGGCGTCGCTATACCTCTAAGCCACAGTGGCCTGCCCCACCGACAATCGGGTGGTCGTTCATAAACTTTTTGTTAAGGTTGGACAAGCAAAATCCTTTTGATATTAAGGCCGCTAGAGGTGGTCGATGAAGAAGGAGATGACGGCCTTCGACGTGGCGGCTATAACGTCGGAGCTGCAGGGACTGTGCGGCGGTTTCCTGGACAAGGTGTTCCACTGGGAAGGCCGCAACGTCCTGATCCGGGTGAACGTGCAGGGGGAGGGAAAGAAGGAGCTGGTGCTGAAGGACGGGCGGTGGCTGCACCTGGCGGCCGAGCGCCCGGACACGCCCGATACGCCTTCCGGCTTCGCCGTGCACCTGAGAAAAGTGCTGTACAACGCCCGCATAATCTCGATAGCGCAGCAGGAGTTCGACCGCATCGTGACCATGGAGCTGGCTAGCAAGGAGGGGAGCTACAAGGTGGTCTTCGAGCTCATTGGCGACGGCAATCTCATCGTGGTGCACGAGGGCAAGATAATCAACGCGCTGGAGCAGAAGAAGTGGCGCCACCGGGACGTGCTGATAGGCGCGGATTACGCCTACCCGCCCTCAAGGTTCGACCCCCGCACCTCCTCGTTGGAAGAGTTCGGGAAGGCCGTGCTGTCGTCCAAGTCCGACCTGGTGAGGACGCTGGCCACCTCGGCGAACCTGGGGGGACAGTACGGGGAAGAGGTATGCCTGCGCACGGGACTGGACAAGGGGCGGAAGGCCTCTTCCCTCTCAGAGGAGGAGATCACTTCCCTTTACGCGGTCACCTCCGCCCTGTTCCAGGAGCTGAACGTTCCCAAGGCCTGCCTGGTGCTGGATGGGGAGGACGTGGTGGACGCCACGCCGTTCCCTCTGAGGGTGAACGCCGAGCTCACGGACCGGGAGATGCCGAGCCTCTCCCTGGCCCTGGAGGCCTTCCTCTCCCAGAGGAAGGAGGTCATGGACAAGAAGGACCCTGAGCTGGAACGGCTGCAAAGGCAGCTGGAACAGCAGGTTAAGGGCATAGAGGCCACGGAGAACGAGGCCGCGGCCCTGCAGGCCCGGGGCGACCTCATCTACACCAGCTATGCCCAGATAGACCAGACCTTGGTAAGAATGAGGACGTTGTCCCAGGCCACCAACTGGGAACAGCTCAAGGAGCAGGGCGTCAAGGTGCCCCTGGTCACTTCGGTGGACCCGCGGGAGAACAGTTTCCGCATGAAGGTGGGGGAGAGGGAGCTGCAGCTCGATTACACCGTGGGCATAGACGAGAACGCCAACCGGCTGTACACCCAGGCCAAGGAGCTGAGGGAGAAGACCGCTGGCGCCCGGGCGGCCATGGAGGAGACCCGCGTGGCCATCGGGAAGCGCATGGCCAAGGGGGAGAAGGAGGCGCTGCTGGAGAAGGGGAAGGTCGCCCCCACCAAGCGTTTCTGGTTCGAAAGCTACAAGTGGTTCCTGACCTCGGGCGGCCGCCTGGTGGTCGGAGGCCGGGACGCCAAGAGCAACGATCAGGTGGTCAAGAAGCACCTGGGGGAGAAGGAGCGGTACGTCCACGCCGACCTGCACGGGGCGCCCTCCATTGTCCTGAAGGATGGCACGGAGGCCACCGAGGAGGAGATGCACGAGGTCTGTCAGTTCGCCCTATGCCACTCCAAGGCCTGGAACGCCGGCACGGCCGAAGGAACGGCGTATTGGGTGCTGCCGGACCAGGTGTCCAAGCGGCCGGAGGCCGGGGAGTTCGCCCCCCGTGGGGCCTTCATCATCCGGGGCAAGAGGAACTATCTGCACCACTTGCCTCTGGAGATGGTGGTGGCCGAGGTCCAGGTCGAGGGTTCCAGGAAGATCACCTGCGCTCCCCGGGAGAGTGTCGCCGGGAGGACGGAGAAGTTCGTCGTGCTCATTCCGGGCAAGGAGCCCAGGGGCAAGACCTCGGCCAGATTGGCCCGCGCCTTCCAGGTCCCGGAGGAAGAGATAAGCCGCATACTGCCGCCGGGGGACATGACCATAAAGGAAACGCAGGCTGTGAATTTGGAATGAGAAGAAAGCGCCCGGGCCGGAATTCGAATCCGGGTCTAGAGGTCCGCAGCCTCTTAGGATATCCAAGCTACCCCACCCGGGCTTAGTTTGTGGACAATATGCTCCAATTACTAAAGCGTTATTACTGAAAGCGGAGCGGAGAGGCGTCGATCAACGACCGGCCAGACGTGAATCTGTCTTAAAAAAAGCGAGAATGTGGACCTTCCACCGATGACAAGAAGAACGGTTCAAGGATCGACTTTCGATCGCCGACCGCAGCAGGCGACCGTTTGGGGTTTTAGAACTCTTGGTTCTGCCAGTACCGGCTGATGTACCCGGCGATGCGGTTCCTCATCATGATAGAATCCACATTGGTGAGCCTCTGGACCAGCACCTTGTTGTTCTCGAAGTCGGCGCTGAAGGCCCGGGGGTACTTCTCGACCAGTTCGATGGCCACCCTTTTAATGTAAGTTGGTCTGACGTTGCCCATAGCAATCTTTCCAGATAAGTCCGGCCAAAGCCGTAACATTATTTAAATTTTAGCTCCACCCGGGGCTTGCCGCAGCTCAGTTTCCCTTCTGGACACTTGCCCCGCAGGCAGGCCGGTCCAGCGTCCTTGAAGATGCTGGGGGAGACCTGCCGGACCTCCTTGAACATCAGCTCGGCGGCGGTCCTGATCTCCTGTTGCGCCCTACGGCAAGTTCGTAACGTGAAGAAGTGCCAAAGCTCCCGGGCGTTCATGGTGACGACGATGTTGGTGGCGCAGGCGTTCGGCAGGACGTACCGGGCGTCCTCCACCGGGACGATGGAGACGAGCTGTTGATAGGCCTCCCAGGCCTTCTGCATAGCCTCCTCGAACACCCGGTTGGCCTCGGGGTCCGATTGGATAGTGCCGGGAACGACGTAGTCTGGCTCGAGCAGCGAGACGTACCTCTGGCTCTGCTGGGAGAAGCTGGCGATGCGGTGCCGGACCAGCTGGTGGGTCAGGGAGCGGGACACACCCTCCAAGGAGAAGGTGTACGAGGCGTGTTCGATCACCGAGTTGTGGCCCATGCCCACAACCTTGTCGATGTAGCCTCCGGCCTTGTTCTCCTCCATCACTTCCAGTATGTCGCTGGCCGGGTCTTGGGAATAGCAGGAGTGGGCGGCCGCGGCGCATAGGCGCTCCGCGTCCTTGGTGTATGAGAGCAGGACGACCTTCATCGTATTAGGTATGCGCTCAAGGGAAAAAGGGTTTGCCTCAGGCCTGCGCCACGAAGGTGAAGGAGGCCTCGGACGTGGACGTCGGAGCCTTCAGCTTCAGGTTCTGCAAATCTTTCAGACGATAGTGCACCAGGTCCTCGCGGGCGATCAATTTCCGTATCCCTTCCACGTGCCCGTCGCCGATCACCGCCAGCACGCTGCCGTGCTCCCCCTCCGCCCTCAGTATGGCCTTGGACATGTGCTCGTTGCGCTCGTCGATCAGCACGCGCTTGACCGTGGGGTAGCTCTTGGCCAGCACGTCCATGTACTGCCCCTCGTTCTCCTGGAACTCCTGCAGCTCCTTCTCCACCTTCTTGCGGCTCATGAACAGGCCGGCGAAGGAGGAGAAGAACATCAGGACCCTCTCCTTGAAGGACATCTGACGGAGCAGCGAGTCGAACAGCCGGGCGGCGTCCGTGTCCACGAACACCACCTGCGCCCCGTTCCTCTGGGCGGAATCGACGGCCGCCAGCATCTCCGCGCCCACCTCCCCGTCGAACTGGTCGGCCATGCGCCTTTGCATGAGCGCTAATAATCTGTAGGGCAGGGGCACGTTGCGTTTGACCTCCTTGTCCAGCAGGGCCCGGTAGCGCCCGGGGTCCAGCTCTATCCCCACCGCCCCCGGGGAGTAATGGCTTATCAGGACGTCGAGCGGCTTCGCGACGTCAATGATGTGCGCCACTCCCACCAGGATGATCATGTCCCGCCATTTGCAGCAACCTTCTTATAATGATTCCCTCCTGGCAACCTGCGATGCCCAGCAATGGCCGCAAGTACGACCTGGTCGCCTTCGACATGGACGGGGTGCTGGTGGACTATCTGTCCTCTTGGACCTGGGTCCACGACCGGTTCGGGGTCAGCAACGAGGAGTCGGTCATCTCCTTCATGGACGGGGAGATAGACGACCTGGAGTTCATGCGGCGGGACATCGCGCTATGGCTGAGGCACCGGCCCGGGCTGCGATTGCCGGACGTGGAGACCGAGCTCTTGCGTTTGCCGATAAACCCAGGCATCGGGCGGACCGTCGGCGCCCTGCAGGCCCGCGGAGTGCGCACGGTCATCATCAGCGGGGGGCTGGACCTCATCGCCGGCAAGATCGCCCGGGAATACGGCTTCGACGCCCAGTGGTCCAACGGGCTGGCCGCGGACCAGGAGGGGCGCTTGACCGGGGAGGGGGTGCTGCGCGTGGAGCTGTGCAACAAGAAGAAGGCGCTCCAGGAGGCCCAGGGGCTGTTCGGCGTCCTACCGGAACGAACGGCCAGCATCGGCAACAGCAGCATCGACGTCTCCATGTTCGAGGGTTCGTCGCTGGGGATCGCCTTCAATCCCATCGACGAGGAGGTGGTGCGTAACGCCGACCACGTGGTGCGTAACGCCGACCTGAGCGCGGTGCTGCCCTACCTACTTTGAACGGTGACCTTTCTCTCCGATGAGGGGCACGAAGGCCACCGAGCCCAGGTTCTCTTTTTCCAGGATCCCGTGGACCTTCCTCGCCCGCAGCAGGGACTGGAACTCCAGCCACCCCACCGGTATGACCATAACACCGTTCTCCTTGAGCTGTTCCGCCAATGGTTCCGGTATATCAGGCGCGCCGCAGGTGACGCTGATCCGGTCGTAGGGAGCCTCGCTCTCGTACCCTAGCGAGCCGTCCCCCACCACCACGGTGACGTTACGATAACCGTTCTCCTTTATGGCTCGCTCCGCCGTCTCTGCCAGCGCCGGGTGCCTTTCTACGGTTATGATTCGTCCTTCCTCGCCGACCAGCTCGGCCATCACCGCGGCGTTGTAGCCGGAGCCGGTCCCGATCTCCAGCACCTTGTGCCCGGGGACCAGCTGCAATGCCTCGGCCATCATCGCCACCATGTGCGGCGCGGAGATGGTCTGCCCTTCGCCTATTGGAAGAGGCGTGTCCCGGTAGGCCTGATACTTCAATTCAGCAGGCAGGAACAGGTGGCGGGGGACCTTCAGCATGGCCCTCTCCACTTCCGGGGAGGTTATCAGGCCCCGCTCCTTCAGCCCCCTCACCATGGAGGCCTTTTCGTCCCGCATGGGATCACGTGTAGGTGGTGCGGGCCTTTCTGGCGTATATCCTCACGATGTCCATGGCCATGACCGACCCCCGCCGCACCGTGGCATCCTTGGTCTTGATCTGGGTGATGACCACCTCGTAGCGGTTCACGTTCATCAGGTCGCCGATGAAGAATTCCTCCTCCGGCAGGGCGATGACCTCGGTGGGTATGGTCTTGTGCACGTCGTTGATGGATATCTTCACATGCACCTTGTCGAAGCGCTTGGCCCATATGGTGGTTATGTCCTTCACCAATGCCTTGTTCACCCGCGCGTCGCCCTTCTCCAGGGAGCTTATGATGATGGGCAGGTCTTCCAGCACCAGCTCGTCCTCCACCCTCAGCTCATCGTCTTCCGGCAGCTCCAGCTCCGCCTTCCTCGATTGGCCCTGGTCGCTGACGATGACCGGCACCTTGACCGTCTTGGCCTCGCGCACCACGGCGGTGTGCACCCGCCCGCATTCCTGACATTTGAGGGTGCCCTCGAGGGTGTCCCCGTCCTTGCCTAGCCGCCCCTTGAGCACCTCGTGCAGGGTCTCCTCCCCGCAGTCGGGGCATTCCGCGTATATCGCATTGGGTACGCTCATCCTTTCTCCCTCCTGTAATCCGCTGTCCGGAACGACGGCCCGTGGCCTGGCACGATGATGTCGACCTCGCCCATCAAACGGGACATGCTCTCCATCGCCAGGTCTCGGTCATAGTGGTGCTCGGGGGGCACCCATTTCCGTGCGTTGTCCTCGGTGGGTATGGCGTCGCCGACCAGGCCGTATCTCTCCCCGCCCTCCACCAGCACGCTCATGCTCCCCCTGGTGTGCCCCGGGGTATGCATAAGACGCACACCTTTCCATATCTCCGAATCCTCGTCCACGGCGTGATAGGTCGGTCCGGGGGATTCCAACCGGTGCGCGTAGCGTTCGGCCTTTGGGAACAGGTCGATGTTCCCCAAGTGGTCGTGGTGCAGATGGGTCATGACCACTATCTCAATATCATCAGGGGCGACGCCCCGGGACCTGAGCGCTTGCAGGAGCAGCTTCCGGTTCTGGGGTCCGCTGGTGTCCACCAGCAGGTGCCGTTCCCCGCAGCTGACCAGGCTCACGGAGGACCTGGCTTCAAGGACGATCTGCCCGTCCCGGCGGATCATCCCCGGGCAGAGCACTTCTACCCTGTTGTCCGTCATCTCACCGTCCTCTCCCATCCGCATGCGCACTTAATACGGTTTCCCTCCAGCGTCAGGTCGGAGCCGCACTCCGGGCATTTGGCCTTGCCGGCGAAGTGCTCCAGCCAGGCCATTCTCACCTGAGGCTCGCTCTCGCTCTCGATGCGCAACTGCATCTGCTTCAGCTCTTCGGTAGTGGCCAGGTCGCTGAGGTTGGCAGCGGCCGGTGCCGAGGACGTCTTTCGTTCCGTGGGCAGGAACTGGGTCATGGCCATCCCGGCCACGAACCCGCCGATGTGCGCCCCGTAGGCTACGCTGCCGGAGGCCAGCCCCGAGGGCAGGGTGAACAGTGTCACCACCTGAATGGCGAACCAGGCGCCCACGGACAGCCAGACCGGGACCTTGGGCAGGAAGATGGGGCCGAGGAACATCGGTATCTCGTCCTTGGGGTAGAGGAACAGCAGGGCCCCCATGACCCCGGATATGGCGCCCGAGGCCCCCAGCATCAATATGTCGGAGTCCGCCCCCCTGATGGCCGTTTCCAGCACCAGGGCTATCAGGCCAGGGACGAAGTAGCACAGGGCAAAGGCCTTGCGGCCCACCCTCTCCTCCAGCGGCAGTCCGATCAGGAAAAGGAAGAGCATATTGAACAGCACGTGCGTCAGGCTGCCGTGCACGAACATCTGGGTGAAGATGGTGAAGAGATGTGCGGGTTCTTCCAGGTATATGGGCCGGAAGCCCAGGTCGGTCTGCACCGGGGACAGGCCGGAGGTGTCCCAGGAGGCCATGATGGTGAGGAGGAAGACCATCAGGTTGATCAGCACCAGCGACTGGGCTAAGGGATACTTCTTGTAGTAAGCTATGACCAGCCCCAGAACGATGACGGCCAGGCTGAGCAGGCTGAACAGGTCCACTCCCCTCCGATGGACCATCCCGTTTTAAACCCTTCGGGAAAGGTTATTATGCGGCGCGCCACTGAGCTTTCGTGCTGCGCGACCGTGACATCCAGATGGAGGTTTTCCCCGAGATCTACCTTCCGGCCGAGGACACCTTGCTAATGCTGTCCGCCTTGAAGGTTTGCAGGGGGGAGAGGGTGCTGGAGATGGGGTGCGGCAGCGGATTCCTGTCATTGCACATGGCCAGGGCCGGAGCCTCGGTCACCGCCGCGGACGTGGACCCCCAGGCGGTCAGGAACACCGAGGAGAACGCCCGGAGGAACACGCTGGACATCAGGGTCGTCCAGAGCGACCTCTTTCAGAACGTGGAAGGTCTTTTTGACCTCATCGTCTTCAACCCCCCTTACCTCCGTGGGGAGGTCCAAGGCAGGGAGGACCTCTGCTGGGCCGGGGGGGAGAGCGGCCTGGAGGTAACCTCCGGGTTCCTGAGGGGTGCCCGGGAGCATCTTGCCCCCGGAGGTCAGGTGCTAATACTGGTCTCCAGCGATGCGGACGAGCTGCAGCTCGAAGAACTGACGCAAGGATGGAGCAAGGATATCGTGACCTCCAAGACCCTCTTCTTCGAGGAACTTAAGGTGCTCCGCCTCACCCTTTAAGGAAGGCCTCGATCCGACGCTTAAGCAGGTCGGCGGCCTCCTTGCCGTCCACCTTGCCCCGCAGCTCCTTCATGGCCACGCCCATGAGCGGTCCTACGGCGCCCTGCTTCTTTTCGCGCACGAAGTCCGCCCTTTGGGCGATTATGCCGTCGATGATCCCCTCCGCTTCCCTCTGGTCCATGGTGGCCAGCCCTAGCGAGGCCATGGACTGTTCCACTCCAACCCCCTTGGCCAATTCCTTAAGGACCGCGGGCAGGGCCTCCTTGGCGAACCTGCCGGAGGACAGGGCGGCAAAGGCCTCCTTGACCTGCTCGTCCGGCAAGGCCTTGACGTCCACGCCCTCCTTTTCCAGCTCCGGGTAGGTGCTGAGGAAGGTGCGGGCGGCCACCGGCACCAGCGAACGGTCCTTGCTGATCTCTTCGAAAAGGTTGTCGTGCCCTTCCCGGACCAGCTGCCGAGCCTGCTGCTCGTTTATGCCGTAATCATGAATGAGGCGGGCGGTCCTGGCTTCGGGAAGCTCGGGAAGGTTGGCCTCAATGTCCCGCAGGCGCTTTGGCTCGATGAGGATCGGGCGCACATCCGTCTCCGGGTACATGCGTCCCGCCCCGGGCAACGGCCGGCTGTAGACCGAGGTACCGTCGGGAAGCGGGTCGCGCGTTTCTTCCGGGACTCCGACCAAGGCCTGGTTGGCCCTGGCCAAGGCCGCCAGCAACGCCGGCTCGGCCCGGTCGGCCTGGTCCGCGCAGAGGGCGAAGGAGTCCATCTCGCCCAGCTGGAACTCCTTCCTGATGGCCTGCACCTCTTCGTCGGTGATCCCGTACGCGGGAAGCTCGTCGGAATGAAATATACCGGCCACCCCGTGGGAGCGGGCGTACTGGGCCATCTCCGCGCCCAACCGTAATTTGACGTCGGCGCTGCGCAATGTTCCAGCGAACAGCGGGAGCGGCGCACCGAAGACCTTGCCGCCCTTGGACAGGGCGGAGACGATGACCTTGGACCTGCTGCCATGTAATAAAATGGTGATGTCCCGGACGGACACGGTGACCGGCTTGGCCTTACGCTTCTCTAACAGCTCTTTGATCTCGATCAGCGAGCGCTGCCTCTCCATCTCGTTGCGCACGTAGGTCGGCAGCAGGCTGAGGTCCTGAGCGCCCTTTATCTCCACCCGGGCTCCCCCAGGTATAGATATGTTCAGGTCCTCGCGTATGGTCCCTAAACCACGCTTCACCTTGCGTGTGGAACGCAATATGGAGCCGAGGCGCTGCGCCACCTCCTTGACCTCTTCGGGCTCGTGCATGTCCGGGGCGGTGGCAATCTCGATGAGCGGTATTCCTAAACGGTCCAGGCGGTAGGTGACCTCGCGGTCCTTGGTCTCCACCTTGCGGGCAGCGTCCTCCTCCAGGCATACAGACAGAATGCCGATGCCGCGGCCGTTGAGGTCCATGCTCCCGTCCACGGCCACCAGGGCGGTCCTCTGGAAGCCGCTGGTGTTGGAACCGTCGATGACGATCTTGCGCATGAAATGGACCTCGTCCATGACATGCGCTTTAAGCATAGAGGAGACCACGAGAGCGGTCTGCGTCGCTTCAGCGTCAGCGTCGTGGGGCGGCTCCTCGTCCGCCTCCACCAGGCAGGTGACACCCCTAGGCGCCTGATAGGTGAAGTGCATCTTGCGCTCCGCTTGGGCTAGGGCGGCGCGGTCGATCTCCCCCATCTCGCTCTGCGCCGGCCTCAGCCGGCGGTGCAGTATTGTACCTCCCTCCTCTACCAGCAGGGAGCGGCAGGAGCAGAATAGCTTGCAGGTGTCCAGCTGCTGATGGATCTCTATGCCTACGGTCACCTGGTGCATCAGATCGCCCTCCGTTCGGTGATCTCTCCGCGCAGGTTCTGGTGCATCAGCCCCTCCACCTTTGCTAGGTCGTTGGTCCGGCCCAGCACCCACATCAGCTTGACCAGGGCCGTTTCCGGCAGTATGTCCTCTCCGGGGATCACTCCGGCGCTGAGCAGGTCCCGTCCAGTATCGTAGACGTTCAAGTTGACCCGTCCGCCCAGGCACTGCGAGGTCATGACCACCGGTTTGCCCTCGGCCACGATCTCCTTCAAGGCCTGCACTATCTCCCGGGACACGTGCCCCAGGCCGGTGCCGGCAACGACCAGTCCCTTATGGTCCTGCATGACCTTGCGTACTATCTGCGTACTCATCCCCGGATAGAACTGCAGGAGGGCGATGTCCTTCTCCATGCGTGTATCAGGTACCACCTTGACCTTGCTCTTCACCTTGTGCTCGCCCAACAGCTCGATCTTGCCCTGCAGGTCCAGGTGAGCCATCGGGCCCTCGTTGATGCTCTGGAAGGCGTCCCGGCGGCTGGAGTGCATCTTGCGCACCTTAGTGCCCCGATGCACGTGGACGCAGTTGTCGGAGGTCTCCCCGTGCATGAGCACGACGACCTCAGCCACGTCAGCGTTCACGCAGAAACGGGCCGCGGAGAGCAGATTGATGTAGGAATCGGAGGAGGGGCGATCGGAGGAGCGCTGTGCCCCCACCAGCACCACGGATCTGGGAACGTCCCCCAGCATGAAGGACAGCGCGGCGGAGGTGAAACCGAGGGTGTCCGTACCGTGGGGCACGATGACGCCTTCCACCCCCTCGTTGAGCTCGTCAGCGACGGCCACGGATAACGTTTGCCAATTCTCTACGTTCATGTTCTCGCTGAATATTGAGAACACCACCTTGGAGCGCATGCGGCAGATCTCGGAGAGCTCGGGGACGGTGGCTACCAGCTCCTCGGCCTTGAGCGCCGGGTGCACCGCGCCGGTACGGTAGTCCACGTAACTGGCGATGGTCCCGCCGGTGCCCAGGAAGGCGATCGTCGGCTTGCCCTGATCCTCATGCATCGTCTTGTGCTTCACCGGGCGCTCCTGAGCTTTAGATATCAGGACGAACTCGTAGCTTTCGTCCACCATCACCCCGATGTTGTAGCCGCTCTTCAGCTTGATGACGATTACGTCGGGGCTGCTGAACTCGTGATGGGGCATGAGTATCCCGGTGAACTCCTTCCCCCGGGCCTTGAGGCGGACCGTGTCGCCTTCGGAGGCCTTGCTGCTGGTCAATAGGCTGCGGGCGCGCTCGGAATAGGGCATTGGGCTCGGCTGGAGATGGAACTCTCTCCTTAACAAATTATCTAAAAATGGAAAATAGGGAAAAGGTTTGACGTGAAAGGGTTTGACGGCCTTTACTTCCGGCGCCTCATGACCACGACCGCGGCCACGATCAGCAGGATGATGACCAGCACACCGATCACGGCCAGGAGGGCTCCGAAGTCGCTCTCCTTTTCCCCGACGATGGTGGCGTCCTGGTATGACTGGTTAAGGGTCAGTTCCATGGACTTCTCGCCGGATTTGAAGGTGGCGTTGATGGTATAGGGGTTGAATCCGTCATCCTTGCCCGCGGAGGTGATGGCGTACTGTATGAGCAGCACTTCGACCTTGCCGTCCGCGTCAGTAACGCCAGTGAAGACGATGTCGCCCTTGGCGTTCCTGATGGTTATGGTCACGTTCACTGCGGGATCGCCCTTGTCCACCGCGTGGAGGGTGAGCCTGGTGCCTTCGTTGAGGCTGTGGGAATCTACGACCTTGGCCTTGCTATAGGTGGAACCGATGTTGTATACGTTCGATCCACCGTAGATGAAGTAGTCAAAGTCGCCCGCTTTCAGAGTGACTCCCTCGATCCAGGCCTGAGAGGCTTCCAGCATCAGAGCGTCGTCGAGCACCTCTATGGTGCAGTCACTGACATGCACGCTGGACCGGGCAGCGAAGAGACCGTTCAGGGTGTAGATATTCGCCGTGAAGTTGAATATCTCACCGTTGACGTACCAGGGTATGACCAGTTCGATCGTACCCACGTCGTCGGTGAACGTCACGTCGCTGTCGATCGCGTACAGGGCGTAGTTCAGCAGTCCATATTGGTTGCCGCTGGTCTCCACGGTGGAGCTCTCCGCCCAGATACCGTTGTGCGTCTTGACCCAGGAGGCCAGGGAATCGATGCTGAATCCACCGCTCGATAGGATGGAATCCAGGTTGGCCAGGGGGTCACTGGAGGTAGTGCTGGTGCTCGTCATTCCGGACATGTTCAGCATACCAAGCAGTGGGGCGTAGTTGGCTATGACCTGGATCAGGTCGGTGTAGCCGATCTCGTTGTCCTCAATGCTCACATCGCTGTCACGCAGCAGTATCTCCACCATATTGGCGAGGAATATGTTGTCGTGTATGCCACCAGTGCAGTTCTCCGCCAGCAGCCCAGCGTGGTAGTTGGCCACGATCAGGTTGTCGTAGATGCCGCCCATGTCCATGCCGTTGGCGTATATGCCCACCTCGTACATGGCGATGATGTTGCTGACGATGGTCGGAGCAGCTCCGTTCTTCACCACGATACCGTAGCCGTAGCCGGATCCGATGAACAAGTTGTCAGCGATCACAGGCGCGCAGCCGTCGATCGACAGCTCGCTGTCCGTGAAGGTGCTGGTCCTGATCTCCGCGGAGGCGGTTGGACCAAGGAACACGTCGGTGTCATAGAAGGTGCTCAGGCTGGCCCATAGGGTGCCGGACACATCGAAGAACCAGCTCTCGTCAACGTAGACATCGCTCAAGGAGAGCAGCCCGCCCTCCTCCACGGTCACGCCGTCATCGACGTACATCTCCAGGTCCTCGAGGACCATGGAGCCGCCGTTGAGGACGTATATCGGACCTTCGAAGTCGATATCGTTGCGGGACACCATGCATTTAGCGTCCACGTACCAGACGAGCTCGCCCGGGCCCCAGGCATTAGCTTCGACGCCATCACCGTTGTCGGTTATGGCGTTGTTGTAGAGTACAACGTTCCAGCTGTACTCGTCAACATAGATACCATCGTACCAGTTCTCGGAGATGGTGTTGTTGCCGATGATGAAGTCGCGGTTTCCATCCTCTAGGTACAGACCGTAGTAGCCGTTTGTGATGGTGTTGCCCTCTACCGTCGCGTTCATGACATAGTACATCAGCACGCCGTAGTACTCGCTGCCGAGCACCTGGTTATCGCTGAAGACCACGTTTATCACACCCTCCATGTAGACGGTGTAATACGCTCCGGTTATGACGTTACCGGTCACAACCACGTCCATGGCCTCGTAGAGGTCAATTCCATAGGTGTTCCAGTAGGTCGATGGGTCGTCTCCCGCCACGCAGGTCAGGACGTTGTCCAGTATCTGCGCGGAGGTGTATCCATCCTCACGATATTCGACATATATACCCTCGTAGACGAACTCTATCTGGTTGTTCTGCACCAGCACTCCGTAGGCATAGTAGAGGTAGACGGCTTCATCAGCGCTGATGGTGTTACCCACCAGCTCGCCGGCGCCGTACTCCCAGTCTACACCGTAAGCGCAGTCTTCGATGACGTTGTTGGTCACCGATATTGTGCCCTCGAGGTACATGGCCTCATAGGATGCGTTGATGTAGTTGTTCTCCACCACGAAGTCGTTTACGTAGGTCCAGACGGATCCGTCCTCGAAGGGCTCCTCAACGTATATGGCACCTAATAGGTCCATGCCGTACTCAGCGCCGCTGACGGTGTTGTCGCTGACGGTCGCCTCGAAGGTCACATTCTTGCCGTATACATCGCTCGAATAGACCCATCCATCATCGTCCCACCTGCTGTCCACGGCTATGCCCGTTTCGCAGTCAGTAACGATGTTGCTCTCGATGGCCAGGGCGATGTTCAGCTCGATGACTCCCATGGAGTCCTCGTAGCGGTGCAGCTGGTAGTCGATGCCGTTTCCGCTGACACCAGTAATGGTGTTGCCGGATATGTCCAGGCTCAGGTCATAGACCAGGGACGACATGCCATATTCCACATCTATGTTATCGATGATGACGAGCCCGTCCCTGAACCCACCAGTGACCTCGTTGCCCGTTAGGGACATGCTAAGGTCGATGGTTGCCAGGGGTGCGTCGGTGTATATGACCTCATGGGTCCAAACATCGATCTCGTTCTCTACCCACATGGCATATCCCGGGCCAGGTCCGTGACTGTCTGTCGTCCAGCTTTGGTCGACCACGTTATCATCGACAGCCACGTTCGTGTTCACGTCGATCATTCCGGTCTTTTCTGCGCCGATCCATTGGTAGACGTCTATTCCGTTTTTGTCAGTGTCTACGCTAGTTACTTGGTTGCGGCTCACAGAGGTGGCTCCGGTCACCCAGGCGTTAGCCTCGGTGAAGAGAGTGGAAGGGTCGACCTCGGCCCAGAACTCCACCTCGATGTAGATGGCATCGTATTCGAAGCCCCAAGGCACGAAGCCCGTGGCAGATACTTCGTTGTCGTCCACCGTGAACAGATAGTCCATGACGAAGTTGGCCACGGCCACCTCATCGTTCAGGGGCCAGTAGTTCGCTCCGAACCCACAACCACCATAGAGCTCCGCCTCTATTGCGGTATATGAGACGTTCAATACTTGGTTGCCGTCGACGTGTCCAGTGAAGTTCACGCTCCAGTCGCCAATGGAGTTGTCCTGGTCATACCAGGCCTCGGCATATATACCGTAATAGGCACCATCGATCAGGTTGCCGGTCACGGACATAAAGCCGACACAATCAGCGTTTGTAGCGTTCTCGGCGTCATCATTGACGTCCACACCCATCTCCGCATCAATAGCCCAATCTAGGCTTTGGGACAGGTCGAATAACTGGTTGTTCTCCACGGTTATGATGGTGTCGTCGGTGATCGCACCGGACCCTACATCCATGTAGGATTCCACTTCCAGACCATAGATGTAGTTGTTGCCTTCATAGATTACTATGTTGTTGGAAGCGTCCAGCACCACGGTCTTCGCCGTGTCACCGAGTGGGTTACTGATGTAGCTTCCTGCGCACAGTCCACCATTAGCGACCCACGGAATAGTTACGTTGTTATCGGTGATGGTCGAGGTCTGGTCTAAGACTATGCTGCTAGCAGTGCCCGAATAGTCGTATATGCTCAGCCAGCTTCCTAGTGTCCATTCGCTGGGCATGGACTTCATGAACGGCCACACGCCCTCGTAAAGTTCCTGGGTCATGACGTTGCCGGTCATGGTGGTCTGCATGGAAACGGTCCAGTTGACCGGTTCGTACAGGTACATATTGACCCAGCATACCATTCCATAGGCGTCGGTCATGACGTTGTCCTGGAAGTTGACCGTGACGGTCAACGAGTCGTTCCCCGTGCGGTCGTACATATCGTTGACATACAGGTTGGAGGAGACCCCGAAGGCGACCTTGGTGAATACATTGTTAGACACGTTGATCGAGTTCTCTCCGCCGACCACATTGTATCCATAGATGACGATAGCGGTGTCCCAGATGCGCTCGAACGTTTGGTTGGTAATTGATATATCGAGCGTGCTGTTCCCGCACAAAGCGTACAGGGCCACACCGGCGATGTTGGTGAAGGTGTTAGCGGTGGGTTCAAGGTTCAGTTGACCAAAGAGAGCTGCGAAGGTCATACCGCCGTCGTAGTACCCGTTCACGGTGTTGTTGGTCACTACCGCGTTGATGTTGCTCTCCTCGGCGGTGATCATCACACCGGCTCCGTCAGACATGTATACCGGCGTGAACAGATAGCTGCTGAAGTCGGTCTCCCAGTGCTGTATTCCATACAGGTTCTTCATGTCGTACAGCATGCCCCAGGTCTCGATGCCGAACGGTACTGGGTCGGCGTACGAGTCCATGGCCGCGTAGTTGATCTGTATCTGGCCATTGGCGTATAGTATGATCTGGAAGGCATCGCTCAGGCTAGTTCCCGTGTACGACTCGGAAGCGTACCAGGTGAACATGACCGACGAGTTGTCATCGGCTATCTTGTAGCCGAAGAACTGGTCGTTGTTGTAGACCAGGTCTGTGCTTCCGAACGGCGCGCCTAACCCAATTGGAATTATCCAATTGCCGAGATTGAATCCCAGCCACCCGTCCTCTTCAACATAGACTTGGGTATAGTCATTGTTGTCATATGTGAAGGTGAAGGGCAGGTCGACCGTTTGCTCTCCGGAGGTCCAGATACCGTCCCAGTCCCCGGTCCTACCTACCAGGTCGAACTCGTAGTCCACCTGCTGCACGGTGTATATGGACATGTCGGGGTCCGTTGAGCCGTCGAACAGGCTGTTCAGGATCTCCACGTTCACTTCTCCATACAGGGAGTCGAACCAGTACCCAACCTCGGAATGCCCGAGGAACTGGGAGTTGTTTATAAGCACCGTTCCGCCGTTCAGGGACAGCCCGTATATGCCGTAGTCGCCGCCCTCGAACACGGAGTCGATTATCTCCATGTTGATCATGCTCATGTTAACGGGGCTGAGGGAGCTGACCTCCACGTAGACCCCGAAGTCGTTGGTGTTAAAGTATACACCATCGAAGTTGAGGTTTATGTCGCCGTCGTTGGCGTAGACCCACAGTCCAGTACCAGAGTTGATGACGGTCAGGTCATCGTCAGCAAAGGTGAAGTTCTGGTCGCCGCTGCGGACGTCGAAGTGCATGCACTCACCGATTATGTTCTCGAATACGGTGGTGGTCATGTCTACCGGGTTCAGTTCCTCGGACCAGGTCTTGATACCGCCGCCAGCGTTCATGAAGGTGCTGTTGCTGACGGTCAGGGTGATGAACCCGTTGGTAAGGGTGTTGGAGTTTACGGAAACGTCGATCAGGAATCCTGTGCCGTTGTTGCCGGCCAGGACCGAGTCGGTGATCACCAAGTCCACATTACCAAAGGTGATGTGGAGGTCCAGGAACGTTCCGACGTAGTTCGACTGCACGTTCTCTATGGGAACGAGCATGTCGGCGTGGTCGAGCGTCATGGAAATCGCGTAGTAATCGATGTAGGTGAACACGGTGTTGGTCACCTGGTAGTCACCGACCGTGTCGGCAACGAACTCCAGGCCATAGGTGGCGTTGCTGAAGCTGCAGTTGTTTATCATCACATCGATGACCGCAGTGTTGTCAGCGTTGGAGGCTACGAACCAGCCCACCTGGTAGGTGTTGTTGACCACGACGGACTCCATGCTCAGGCTGATGTTGCCGTCAACGCTTGGATCGATCCCCATCCACACATCGTCCATTAGGACGTTGTCCAGGGTGATGGTCATGTCTCCCTTGAGGGCAGGGAACGTCTCGGAGTATATATACAAAGCCGCATCGTCCCAAACACCAGTAAACTCGGTGTTGGTGACTGAGATATCGCCACTTGCTTCCCCAACGATATAAAGCCCATATTCAGTGTTGTTGAAGGTGGAATCCGTTATCGATACGTTTACCTTGGCGGTACCGTCATCGTTATACGCATACCACCCTCCGATCCACCAGGAGTAGTCTATGTGGACATCGGTCAGGCTCGCAATTATGCTGCCATTGTCAGCTGTGACATCGAAGCCACCACAATAGTAATACGCACCGACATCCGTCATCGTTACGTTGTTCATGACGAAGTTCATGTCGCCCTGTTCAGAGTACAGATTCAACCCATATCCAGCGACATCGATGAATACCGAGTTGGTGACTTGAACATCGACCAGCGCATCCGACTCGACATATATGGCATCGCCATAAATATAATCGAAGACCGCACCGTCTATGACCAGGCTCATGTCCCCATAGTTGTCATATATGTACAAGGCATCGTTGTTGTAGAAATTATAGAAGTTACAACCATTGAACTCGATGTTACCAACGACGTCGGCTTCGATGTCTATGTAATCATATATATTCATAAAGTCGCCGTCGGTTACGGTCAGGTCCAACCTTCCTGTGGAGTTAGGATCCCAGGCATAGACCTCGATCGGATAGGATGTGTAGTTAGCAATTATTCCGTTTATGGTCACATCCAGACTTCCGTTGTAGTTCTGGGCATACATGCCATAGGTGACGTCGTTTACGTCCAAATTGGTAATCGTCAACGCTATATCCCGCTCTGACCCAGAGAACTCATATCCCAGTCCGTAGTAAGAATCGTAAACCTGAAGATTAGAGACAGATACGGACGTGGAATAGATGCCAAGCGCACAATATGCGTTTCCCATCATGGCGTAGTTTATGGAACCGGAGGAGCCATCATAAAAGTATGTTGACCCAAATACGCCACCATCAAAGATGGTCCAGTTGTCCGCCGCACCGTTTACGACCATGGAACCGTAGACGTTTATGTCATAGCCATGCATGTTCACGGTGACGTTCTCTTGGACCGTCAGATTGGCAATTACGTTCACAGTCCCGGTCAGATCATAAGTGCTATTAGACGCCCAGACCGTATCAGTGGTCATATCGCCAGAAGGAACATCAGTAGCGCTGGCATGTCCGGCTCCCAAGAAAAGGAGCAAGACCAGGGCGAACGCCAGTATACCAATACACAAGGCAACCCTTTTAGCCAATTTGTAATTCATATTACTTTGCACAGTACTTCGATTATCCATTAGAATCCCCCTTATAGGTCCCATCCACCTGTCGGGACCTTTAGCTGGTTGAAGAAACATATTTGCGTGACATTACTTATAAGTTATTCGATAAAACACCTGAAAAATAGCCTCGTCCATATGAATTCCGACCTAAACGGCACCGATATCGAGGGGAGAGGACCGCAACAGGTACAGAAACGTTCTAGGGAAAGTTATTAACGGAGGAGGTAAAATCCGCTCCCGTGCACAAGATCACTCACATTAGCATGGAGACGGACGTGCTGGCTGAGAACAGGCACTTGGCCGAGCACAACCTGCAGAAGCTTCGTTCCTCCGGCATCAGGTCGGTGGACGTCATGGGCACCACCGGAGCGGGAAAGACCGCCCTGATCATTAAACTGGCCCGGGTGCTCATGGATCGGGGGCTGCGCGTGGCCGCCATCGCCGGCGACGTCACCGGGCAGGATGACTACGACCGCTTCCAGGCCGCAGGTGTGAAAGCCTACAATCTTAACACCGGCAAGGAGTGCCACTTGGACGCTCACCTTCTGGACCACGCCTTGGACGACATCGACCTTAGCGGGATTGACTTCCTATTCGTGGAGAACGTTGGGAACCTCGTGTGCCCGGCGGATTTTCCCCTGGGCACCGACCAGCGCATGGTGGTCATATCGGTCACCGAGGGCGACGACATGGTGCGCAAGCACCCTATGATATTCCAGGGGGCGGACGTCGCGGTAATAAACAAGATGGACCTGGCCGCCTACATGGAGATCGACGTGGAACGGGTCAAGGCCGACTACCGCAAGCTTTCCGGGGGTAAGGAGCTCCTGCCGGTCAGCGTGCGCACCGGCGAGGGCTTGGAAGACCTGGTGGACCGTGTTCTAAGCTGAGCTCCAATTGTTTATTAGCGACCGCGCCAATCTCCCGTTCACATGAGGACCAAGGTGCTGGTGGTGGGCGGCGGGGGCCGGGAGCACGCCATCGTCGAAGCGTTGCTGAGGGACGATGCCGTCGTATATTCGGCCATGAAGAACATGAACCCGGGCATCGCCCGCGCCGCCGTGGAGACCCGGCTGCTCAAGGAGACGGACGTGCCCAAGGTCACGGAGTTCGCCGTGAGCACCGGCGTAGAGCTGGCGGTGATCGGTCCCGAGGCTCCGTTGGAGGTTGCTCTGGTCGACTCGCTGGTCAGCAAGGGCATCGGCTGCGTCGGTCCCACCCGGGCCGCGGCTCGGTTGGAGACGTCCAAGCGCTTTTCCCGCCGCCTGCTTAAGAAGCACCGAGTCCCCGGCAACGTGGAATTCGGGACGTTCCAGGACCTGGAGTCCGCCCGAACCTTCGTCAATGATTTTCCAGGCGAACTGGTGGTCAAGCCAGAGGGCCTCACCGGGGGCAAGGGGGTCAAGGTCGAGGGCGAGCATCTGAAAGGGAAGGAAGAGGTGCTCGATTATGTCAGGGAGGTCTTGGACCACCGCATCGGCGGCGCCGGGGTGGTTCTGGAGGAGCGCCTGGTAGGGGAAGAGTTCACCCTGCAGGCCTTCTGCGACGGACGTACGGTGCGGGGGATGCCTTTGGTACAAGACCACAAACGGGCCTACGACGGGGACGTCGGTCCGAACACCGGCGGGATGGGCTCGTATACCAACGCCGACCATCTGCTTCCGTTCGTAAGTGAACAGGACCGGAAGGCGGCCGAGGACATCGTGCAGCGTACTGTGACGGCCATCAGGGAGGAGGGCGCGCCCTACCGCGGCGTGCTTTACGGACAGTTCATGCTGACCAAGGACGGGCCGAAGGTCATCGAGTTCAACGCCCGCTTCGGTGACCCGGAGGCCATGAACGTGCTGACGCTCATGGATAACGGCTTTCTGGACGTCTGCCAGGCGGTGGCCGACGGGCGCCTCGGCGCGAACGTGCCGTTCCAGCGCAAGGCCACGGTCTGCAAGTACGTGGTCCCGGCCGGCTACGGCACGGAGCCCAAGGTCGGCGTGCCGGTCACCGTGGACGAGAAGGGGATCACTAAAGCCGGGGCTACCCTCTATTATGCGGCGGTGGACCAGAAGGACGGTAAAATTCTAACGACCTCCTCCAGGTCCCTGGGCATGGTCGGCGTGGCCGACACCATCGAGGAGGCCGAGGCCATCTGCGAGGCCGGGCTCGCTCACGTCCAGGGAGACGTCTTCGTGCGCCACGACATAGGGAAGAGGGAGCTGGTGCGCAAGCGGGTGGAGCACATGCGCCAGGTCCGGGGCTGAGCTTTCATATATCCCCGCCCCAATCTCCTCTCATGCAGAACCTGGGGCAGATCGCCCAAAGGATACAGGACTCTCTGGAGGAGAAGGACACCGTTAGGGAGATAGCCATCAAATCCTCGCGGGCCCTCATACGCATGTCCTCTGGCGTGGTCCACGGGATGCACAAGGGCGTGGACGGAGAGCCCCTTTTGGAAGAGGCGATCGACGAAGCGCACAAGCTCAAGAGCATCCTCTCGGAGCACGTGGACATCTGGTATTCCGGCATCGTCCAGGACGCCCTGCAAGAGGTGGCCGAGGCGGCCATTCTAGACGCTATAGTCAAAATGCGGGAGCTCCCGGACCCCGAGCAGCTGAGCATGCCTGGAACCGCCTACCTCATGGGCATGGCCGACACCATCGGCGAGCTGAGGAGGTTCGCTCTAGAAGCTCTGCGGCGGGGGGACCCTCCCGCGGCGGAGAGGTACCTGGACATCATGGAGGAGCTCTTCCTGGTCATCCTGCGCTTCGATTACCCTGACGCCATAGTTTCCATCCGGCGCAAGCAGGACATCGCCCGGTCGGTCCTGGAGAAGACCCGGGGCGACGTCGCCGTCTCCGTGTCCATAGAAAGGCTGCAGGGCCGGATGGTCGACCTGGAAAAGAGGTTGAAATAAGGGGTTTCAGCGCTTCTTCTTGCCCTTGGCCGGTCTGGACCCGCCGGCGTCCACGTCGATGGTGGTGCTGTAGTAGGTGGTCCAGGCCTCGTCCTGATAGAGCTGCATCGTCAGCGGCACCCCGGTGGCGTTCATGTTGCCGGTGTTCGTGACGGTGGCCCGGAGCAGGACCGGCTCCACCACGGTCACCTTGTATTCGATCACGCTGCTCACGGTCTGCAGGGTCCCCACCGACTTGCAGGTGATGGTTATGGTGAGCTTTCCCGTGTTCGCGGGCGCGGTCAAGTTGAGGTAGAACCTCCCGGAGGTCTTGGGGCCTCCGCTGGAGGGCGTGATCGTGGCGTCCCCGCTCACCTCGGCCTTGTATGAATAGTTGCCCACACCGGCCTCGGCCGGCCCCCCGACCATGGTCAGGATGTACATCTGCTTGTCCTCCGCACAGATCACCATGGGGCCGTCGAGCTGGGTGTGCAGGGGGTTGTAACCATCGGTGGCCTGGACCATGGGCACGGCGCTCAGGAGCAGGCAGGCCACCAGCAGGAACATCAGCGCTTTCTTCGTGAGAACACCCCCTTCTGCACGCTGATGACGAAGATCAGCACCATGAGCGTCACCATCACCCCTAACAGGATGATAGTATCATCGCCCGGCGCCGGCGTGCTGTCCGAGACGCCGTCGCCGCTGATGGTCAGGCCTCCGAGAGAGCTGAACCCGGCGAACTCCGGTTCCATGTCCATGACGGTTATGGAAGAGCTGTCCCCGCTCGACACGGCCACGATCTGCACGCTCACCGAGGGGCTGGGGTTCTCCCTGATGGGTACCAGGGATACCTGGATCTCCTTGATATAGTCGGCCGCCACGGTCAACGACAGCGAGTCCACCAGGCTAGTTGTGTTCACCAGCTTGGCCTCCCAACCCAGGGCCTCCAGGGCCTCCTGGTTGCCGATGGTCACGGTGTAAGTGTCCTTGACGTTGCCGTCGTTGGTCAGCTCTACGGTGTAGATATAGGAGCTGCCATCGGTGTCCTCCGCACTGACGTACGCCAGTGAGGCGGCGTAGGAGGGTCGGATGATGGCGTCGATGCTCGCGGAGTCGTAAACGGACGAGTTGGTGGTCGAGGTGGCCTTGATGGTTATCGAGCTGTGGCTCACCTTGACGGTGCTGGACGGGGTGATCTGAACGGTGATCACTTGGCTGTTGGTCGACCCGTAGCCGACGGTGACCTCGGTCTCCGACAGCACTATGGTCCAGCCGGTGCTGGAAGAGGTGATGGCGAAGGTGTCCTCCACGTTGCCCTTGTTGACCACCCTGATGGTGTATATGGCGGTCTCTCCGGCACTGAGGGTGGCCTTCTGGGTGCTGTCCCAGGATATATCGACGCTCTGGGAGACCACCTTCTCCATGGTTACCCCTTTAGTGGTGACGTCCTCAAGGACGACATCCACCTGGCCGAGGTAAGTGACCGCCACTCCGGCCTCGGTCGTCGTGGTCTGCGCCGACAAGGCATAGGTTCCAGCCGGGAGGTACACCTCGTAGCTGCCGTCGGCATCGCTGCTGAAGGCGTAAGCTTCTTCGCCAGTGGCGATCAGCTCGGCGCTGCTTCCTTCATCGTTGGCGAAGGTCACCCCCGACAGGCGCAACGCCTTGACCAGGTCCATGTCGTAGGTGTACGTTCCAGGCTGGTCGATGATGAGCGTTCCCAGGAAGGCCTTGCTGCTGTCCGCGCTCAGGGCGTAGACGCTGTAGTTGCCCGGGGCTAGCTGCACCGAGTAATTGCCGAGCGGCGCGTCCACGGTCAGGTCCATGGCCGCCTCGGAGGTGGCCTGGAACTGGATGGAGGCGGCGATGGCCGTTCCAGAGCTGAGCGTCAGCCCTTCGACCGTGGCGTTGTCCAGGGAGATGGTGGTCGTCACGGCCACCGAATTCAAGGAATTGGCCACGGTGAAATTGGTCTGGGCCTTGTACACCACGTACGTTTCCACGCTGTTGATGGTGCCGATGGTGTGGTGCGCGACGAAGGCCGTGTAATCACCTGGCGCTAGGACCACGGTGACCCTGCCAGTGCTGGAGGTGCTGACGTTGTAGTATGCCCCGTCCAGATCGACGGCCACGTTCACGCTGGCCCTGACGCTGTTCCCCAAGCTGACGCTGATGATGGTCTGGTAGGCGGTCTCCGCCGCCACGTCCAGGGTCATCGGGCCGCTGACCAGCACGCGGCCCAGGTAGGCCGAACGCTGGCTGGAGTTGTCCACCCGGACGTAGAGCGAGTAGTTGCCCTCCTGCAGGTAGACGGAATAGGCGCTGGTGGTCGAGACGGAAGTGATGTCCATGCCGTCGAACACCATGCTGACCGTGCCGCTAGGGCTGACCGTCCCGGCGACCAGGTACCTCTCCACGATCTCGACGCTCAAGGCCTCGGGGTCCTGGCCGATGGAGACCGTCAGGTCTAGAGGTTTCAAGGTCTGATACCTTACCGAGCCGTCGCCGGCGGTGACGTTCTGGTCCACCTCGACGGTATAGTCACCTGGCGACAGATCGACATAGAAGCTGCCGTCGGCCGCGGTCGTGGTGGTCTTGCTGATAGCGGAATCGCTGTCGGCGGTGAACACCACCGTCATGCCGGACATGGTCTCGGAGATGCTGCCACTGACCTGCCTTTCCGTGGCCACCATGTTCAGGTCGGTGGACATGCTGACGATCAGCGGGCTGTAGCTCTTGTATAGCGTCTCGTATCCGTCCTTGACCGCGGTCAAGGTGTAGCTCTTGCTGGTAGGCATCACGAACGAATACCTGCCGTCGGAATCGGTGAGCACCGATACCTCGCGTCCTACGCTGTCCTTGATGGTGACCCTTACGTTGGCCAGGGCCTCGCCAGACGAGACCGCCCCGTTGGCGTCCTCGTCATACCAGGCAGTGCCGGATATGGTGGCCGAGGAGATCAGGTTGAAGGTGGATGAGACCGAGGCGTTCAAGTTGATGTCTCCCCAGTAGGACCGGGACAGATAGTACATGTAGCCGAAGTACAGGCCGCTGGGCAGCACGGCCCGGAAGCCGCTGCTGGAATTGGTGACGGCGTTGAAAATCGCCCCGGTGGATACGGACCTCAATTGCACCGTGGCCCCGGAGACGGCGGAACCGCTATATTGGACCGTTCCTTCCAGGATCACTGCCGTTCCCAGCTGCAGGTTGAGGGTCAGGTTGTCGGTGGCCAGCACCTTTGCCAGATACACGACCTCCGTCCCTCCGACGGTGGCCGTGGCGTACACGGTCACGTTGCCCTTAGGGATGACGGCCGAGTACCGGCCGCGGGAGTCGCTCAGGACCCAGACCGTGCCTTGGTCCCCGGTGAGGCCGATCATGGCGTTGGAGATGGCCTGCCCGTCGCTGCTAACGATGCCGGATAGGCGCATTGATTCGTATAGAACGAGGTCCAGCTCAAGGTCATCGCCCTCCGCCAGCACCAGGTCGGCGTTTTTCACCACGGAGCCGTCCGGCGCCTGGATGGTGTAGTTGCCGGGCAGCAGGTTCTCGAAGGAGTAACCGCCGCTGGCGTTGGTGGTGACCAGCGATGAGCCGCCGCTGATCTGGTCCACCAGGGTTATGTTGACCCCGTTGGCCACCGAGCCGTCGCTCAGGTAGGCCACACCGGTGATGCTCGCTGGCTCGACGTACAGGTCGGTGGTGACAGTGTCGTCCGCTACCGCGGTCACCGTTTTCTCATCGAACACGTGACCATTGTACTCTACGCTGATGGTGCCGTTCATGGGCGTCACGCCCAGCAGCTCGTAGCCATTCTCGGTGGTGATCGTTTCTACGCTGTAACCAGCGGTCTCGTTCTCGAAGGTCACGGTGGCGCCGACCAGTACCTGGTCGGTGGTTGCGCTGTACTTACCGTTACCATCAACGTCCAGGTAGACCTGGCCGTCCAGCGTGGCGGCGGTGATGACCGCGTCCAGGTCGATCAGGTAATCGAGCTGTCCGTCCTTGTTGGCGTCGGTCTCCACGCGCATGGCCTGGTCGTAGGTTATGGTGATGGTGGTCGAATAGAGCTCGGTGCCCACCAGCTGGGTGGCGTCCAGGTCCCCGTAGGAGAAGACCACGGTGGTCTGTCCGAAGGGGGCGATCAAATTGTAATGTCCGTTCTCGTCGGTCTTGACCACCTGGTGCGGTATGCCGTACTCGTCGTACACCGTGACCCACAGGTCGGACATGGGCTCTCCTGTCTCGGAGACGGCCGTTCCTTGGATTATGGCGCCGTCGTAGTACTGCAGGAACACTACTCCGGAGTAGAGGCTGGAGGATGACAGGTCCACGGTTCCGGTTATCTCGCCGTAATAGATCTGGTAGTACAGCTTTATGGCCTCTTCGTAGGATACTGCCCTCCAGGCGTCGGTGTGGTTGGCCACGTCCTCGCTGGGGAATGGATTGTAATAAGCGGTGCGGTAGACCATACGGAAGTTGGTCATGTTCCAGCCCTGCATGGAGGAGTCGCTCTTCAGGCTCCCGGATATGCCCGGTATGCCCTGTTCCGTCTGCCCCACGTCCGAGGGGCCATAGCCCATGAAGGTGCGGTACAGCATGGTGTTGTAGAAGGCCTCGGTGTAATCGATCTCGTAGTTCACGATGTAATCGCTCGAGGTCACATTATTTAAGGCAATCTTGTTGCCGTAGTAGTCCACGGCGTAGATGGTGTAATAGTCGTAGGGGTAACCGCTATCGTCCAGGCGTTGGTCGGCCAGCTTGGCCGGGGCGTAGAAGATGTTGGACGATGTGGCCGAGAAGGGGAACAGGCGGCTGTCCACGGATATATATCCAATATCGTTGCCGGTTATCTCGCGCACGTCATTGTAGAGCAGGACCAGCGTTTCCTGGTCCAGGTTGCACAGCTCCACCCGAGTTGCGGCGTACATGGCATTGTTGTCGCTCAGGTCGGAGTCGTACTCTCCGTAGACGCTCGGGTTGGCCAGTATCTCCTCCTTATAGTTGGCCGGGTGGTTGATTATGTCAACGAACCTTTCCGTATTCACACCATAGGATTGCATGGTGCTGATGATTTGATCATAGGTCGATGTATCATGGGAGCTGATATAGCCCTCCACACAGCGGACGATGAGCAGGGCTATGGCCCCGTCCTCGGTCTGGCACATGAGGAAGCTGCCGGCGAAGGCGTAGCCGTTCTGGAAGTTGTCGGCCACCGATGGGTGCGCCCCTTCCTCGATGGCCTCGAACCCGTAGTCCCACCATGACAGGAAGGCTGGACGGTCTACGGCCGTGGTTATGTTAGAATCTTGCTCCGAGAACCATTTCCAGGCCACCGGCCAATATTCATTGGTCTCGGTCATGCCGTAGGTGAACGCCCCCAGGTACCAGTAGGTGCCGTTCTTGGTGTCATAGTCCGAAGGTTTCATGAAGTCCGGTATGGCCGTATAGATCTGCATGTCGTAGCCGGTCTTGGTGTTGGACGGTATGCTGGCGTCCAGGGCGTACCAGACATTGGGCACTAGTATCATCATGACGATGAACAGCGCGCCTAGTACGTGCTTTAGCTTCACGGACTGGCGGATGGTCTTGAAGAACCCGCCATGGTCGGCGCGCAGGCTGCGGATCATCTCGTCGAACTTCAGACGCTCGATGATCATTCCCAGCACCCAGCCAGCCGAGATAGCGAAGGCCGGGGAGGCGTTGAACACGAACCTGGCCGCTGAGGAGGCCATATAGATGGATACGCCTACCCAGACGACCACGAATATGAAGTATGGGCTGATGTTCTTGGGGATCTTGATCGCAGCCCAGAATATGCCTATCAAGGACAGCCAGAACGTGACCATTCCGAAGGACATGGCCAGGGTGGAGAAGTTCGGGGCCTGGGCCTCGGATATTGTGCTGTAAAGTTTGCTCTTCACCAGGTAACCCTGACCGGTAATTATGGACTCGAAGAGCGAGGGGGACAGCACCGATAGCACTGCCAAGGTGGCCACGGTTATCGCGGCTAAGACCGGAAGTACTAGGGTCCAAGGGTAGTCACGGGTGACCACGAACATCAGTCCTCCGACGACGGCCACGATGAAAAGGAAAACCGGGGTGTCGAACCAGGTGTTCACCAGGTTCAAGCTGACGTACGTGGGCGCCATCACCAGGAACGCTGTGCCGAAGAAGGCGATTATGGTGAAAAGCACGCCCATGGAGTCCGCGTTACGGAAACGGTCCACCAGGAGCTGCACTATGAAGTAGACGAATATGATGATCAACAGATAGGTGTAGCCGGTCCAGATCAAAGCAACGGCGGCCATGCTCATACCGCCCAGGGCGGCGTATATCAGGGAGGCCTGGTTCGTTCCCAGATACCCCTTCAACCCGGAGCCTATCGCCTTCCGTTCCTTCCAGCTGGTCACCCATTGGCTTCCGTTGACCGACTGCAGGGAGCGCAGCAGGAAATAGAAGGCGAACACCACGAAGAACAGCACCATGGCGTCGTGGTCGGCGTTGGACAGGACGGTTCGTTCGATGTGACCGGCCATCAGGGCGAAGATGAAAGCGCCCAGCATGCCCGCCTTCTTTCCGAAGGCGGCCTTGCCCAGCATGTATACTGGAATGACGGTCAGCGCGCCCCATACCGCGGTGGAGAACACCAGGGACAGCCCGATGGCGTCGGTGATGGCCAGGCCGGTGAGGGTGCTGAGGACCATGCCGAACACCGCCACTGACCAGTCGTACAGCGGCGGGCGGGGGTTCCTCATCCCCCAGGGATAGTTCAACATGTTGTCGTATACCAGGTGGTCCCCAGTTGCCACCGCATGGTTTATGACCCTCATGTGATAGTAAGAGTCAGAGCCACCTGAGACCAGGTAGCCGTTGTCCACGGAGGTGGAGTAGGCAAAGTAGCTCCTGACGAACAAGGCCAGGAAGACCAACATTGCCAACACCAGCACCGTCTGCCAATTCCTTCCGATCCAAGAATTCGATAGATTCTGGGAGAAATTGGACAACGAGGCTAAGCGCTGCTTTTCAGTGGGGAGACTGGACCCCTCCTGTTTCGTTGCCATCAGTAAATCTCCTCTGGGGATGATTAGCAACTGATGTGAGACCCCGTATAAAAACGTTGGTCCATTTCATGCTATAAAAATCATGTGTCTGGCAGTTGTCGCAAGTGCCCTTCCTGCGAGCTACCGGCGCAGGACCTTTTTTATCTCTCCTGCGACCTGCAGGGCAGCTTCCCGGGGGTTCTCCGCCCCGTATATGCTGCGGCCGACGATGACATAATCTGCTCCTTTGCTTATGGTGGCCGAGGCGCTACCGCCCTGCGCACCGACCCCGGGGGAGAGTATGAGCAGGTCCCCGACTATCTTGCGCAACGCCGCCACCCTCTCCGGTCGCGTGGCCGGGGCGATGATGCCGGACGCGCCGCACTCCACGGCCATCCTGGCCAGCGATTCCGCCGCCGGGGCGGTGAACTCTGCGCCACCGGGATGGCTCATCTCGGTGACTACGAATATCTGGCGGCCGTCGGCGGCCTGGACGGCCGCTTTCACCGAGTCGCTGCCGGTGAAGCCGTGGACGATCACACCTTCCGCCCCGCGCTTGACCGCCTGGGACACTATAAGGGAGGCGGTGTTGGGGATGTCGGCCACCTTGAAGTCGCAGATGACCGGGGCCTTCTGGGAAAGCCGGGTTATGGTCTCAGGGGAGGTGGACAGCACCAGGGGCCAATTTATCTTGATGGCGTCCACCAGGTCGGCCACCTGGTCCGCCACCCACAGGGCCCGCTCCTCTCGCACCTCGTCCAGCGCCAGTATGATCCTGCTCCCCTTTCTCATGTTCTCCCCCCCCCCACTAACGTCCCGGTTCGATTTAGGATTTGCCATGGGCAAGCGTTAAGTCCGCCGGAATGGGTAGGGGGTCCATGCGCATCACCCCCATGGAAGCGTCGTCCTTCTACACTAGGAGCTTGCCCCGCGGCTGCCGGCTTTGCCGGAAAGGGGCCAAGATGGTGCTGTTGGTCACCGGCAGATGCGGCCGGTCCTGCTACTACTGTCCGCTCTCCGAGGGGAAGAAGAACAAGGACGTGGTATACGCCAACGAGCTGCTTGTGGAATGCAACGAGGATGTGATCGGCGAGACCGAGGCCATCGGGGCCCGGGGGACCGGGATCACTGGCGGGGACCCGCTGCTGGTCATGGACCGGACGGTGCGTTACATAACCTTGCTGAAGGAGAGGTTCGGGGCCGCTCACCACATTCACCTTTATACCGCGACCATCGATCACGATAAGTTCATGCGACTACAGGAGAGCGGGCTGGACGAGCTGAGGCTGCACCCCCCTTTCGAAAGCTGGAAGGACCTGAGCTCGTTGCGGATCGCGGAGAGCTTGCAGGGACTGGGGATGAAGGTGGGCTTCGAGGTGCCGGTTCTCCCGGGAGAGAAGGAAGGGCTGCTGGCGCTGTGCCGTTACGCCGCCGATAACCATCTGGATTTCGTGAACCTCAACGAGCTGGAGGTCTCGGAGACCAATTGCCGGGCCTTGGTGGACCACGGTTTTTTCGTCCGCTCCGACGTTACCAGTGCCATGTCCGGCAGCCAGGAGCTGGCCGAGGAGATCGTGAGGGAGGTGGGTGAGATGCTGCCGGTGCACTTCTGCTCTTCCAGCTTCAAGGACCAGGTGCAGCTGCGGGAGAGGCTGAAGCGGCGGGCCAGGCGCGTGGCCAGGCCTATCGATCTGGTGACCTCGGAGGGAATGATATTACTAGGTCTGGTGGAGGACGGACCGGAGAGCGCTATGCGCATACTGCGCGAAGAGCACGATGTTCCGGAAGAATTGCTGCACCTGGACGAGAAAAGGAAAAGGTTGGAGGTGGCCTCCTGGGTGCTGGAGGACCTAGCCCCGTCCCTCCCCTTCAAGTGCTTCCTGGTGGAGCAGTACCCCACCGCGGACCACCTGGAAGTGGAGCGGGAACCTTTGAACTGATCAGGCCACCGATATGCTCTGGACGTTGTGGTGGCGGTTGACCAGGTCGCGGGCGATCTTCAGGTTCTTGCCGTTCTTGCCTATCGCCCTACCCTTCACCGCCGGATCGACCGTCACCGTGGCGTGCACGATGTTGCCGCGGGTCTCGATCTCCACTTTCTCCGGACCGTAGTTGTAGAACACGTTCTTGATGAACGTCTCGGCGTCGTCAGAGAATTCCACTACCTGGATGTTCTTCCCGGTGGTGTTCTTCAGCTTGATCACGTTCTCCCCGCCCTTGCCCACCGCGCGGTTGGCCTGGCCCGGGTCGACGACGAAGACCAGCTTCTCCTCGGTCTCCATGCAGTCGCGTACCCTGGCCTTGGTGACCTTCTCGAACAGGCTGATGTAGCGCAGGGTCTCCTCTGTGAAAGTGATATCAGAAGTCATGTTCAGACCAGCGAAAGTATGTTGGAGGCTCACTTGTCGATTATGGCGATAGAAGACACCGAGAAAGGCTTTCCGCACAGAGCACCAAGCTCCATGTTGGTCCCTTCGAAATGGTATACCGGGACGTTGTGGCTCTTGGAGATCAGGTAGTCATTGGGGCAGTTCTTGGCCACGATTATCAGCTTGGCCTCCCCGCTCTTGATCATCTTTTCCGACTGTTGCACGCCGAAGACCACCTTTCCGGTGGTCATGGCAGATTTTAAAGCTCTTCCCAAATCGATCATTCAGATGCCCCCTTTTTTACAGGTGCGTATATCAGATTTACAGCCCCGGTCCCGACTGTAACCGGCTGCCCAACTATAATATTTTCTGCCACGCCATCTAGATGGTCCTCCTCACCGGTCATGGCCGCCGTCAGCAGGTGGGCAGAGGTTATTTCGAACGCCGCCCTGGCCAGTACCGATGATTTCCTTCCAGATATGCCGTGCCGACCGATGGCCTTGACATCCCCGTCGTTGGTCATCAGGTCGCCTACCAGCATGATGTGGCGTATGTCCACGGACAGACCCTGTTCGTCCAGGGTCGTGGACGCTTCCTTGATTATGGAGTTGCGGGCTGCCTCCACTCCCAGCACCTCGTACACCTCCTGTATGGAGTTGGTGTACACCTGGGAATGGTCCAGTCCCCCCAGTTTAAGCACCTCGCGCAGGTTGCTGCCCTCGGTGTAGATGACCCACTGGTCATCCTTCTTCCTCAATATGGCGCGGGTTATGCCCTCCACTCCCTTCACCTTGCTGGCCTTGACCAGCTCGAGCGCCTTCTGCAGGTTCTTGAAGGAGTGCTCCTTCGGTTCTAGGCACAGGTAGCCCATGTCCGCGCTGGACGCCTTGGCCGGAATGCTCTCTTTGGCTATATCGGAGACTACCACGATGCCCCTCAGACGGGACACCTTCTCCTGGATGAGGTCCAGGGGGTCGGTGATGCCCTTCTGCTCGCACTTGCGCGGGTCCGGGATGATGAAAAGGCGCATGTTGTGCAGGTCGGTCTCGATGTCCGCCAGGTCCAGGACGGTGGTGATCTCGATGTTGGACGCTATGGACTTGACCTTCTCCACGTCATTGGAGAGCGCTTTGTCCACGTAGATGGTCATCATGGGCGTGCTGGGCACGCGGCGGGCGTCCACTATCTCGATGAGACGGGGCAGCCCCAAGGTGACGTTGATCTCGGCCACACCGGCGTAGTGGAAGGTACGCATGGTCATCTGCGTGCCTGGTTCCCCGATGCTCTGAGCGGCCAATATCCCGGCGCTCTCGTTGGGGTCCATCATGTGCGCCATGAACTTCTTGTTCGCGGCCTTCAGTATCTTGACCATGTTCTCCTTGCTGATGTCGTTGCCCTCCAGGCGGTGGGCGATGTCCAATATCACCCTCCGGGGCAGCAGCAGCTTAAGTTCCGCGCACTTCTTGAACAGCACCTCCTCGAAGGCAGTGTACTTCTTGCTCTTGTCCGGTATCTCGTAGACGACGACCGGTTCCGGAGCTGGGGCCTCCTTCACCTTGCCCTTCTTGGCCGGGGCCTTCTTCTTCGCTGGCGTCGCGGCGGCGGTCTTCTTGCCCAGCTTGGTCAGCAGCTCCTCGGCCGCCTCCTTGCTGAGGCCGAGGTCCACCAGGTCCTTGACCGATGCCTTGACCAGCTCGGTCTGGCCACTGTAGTGGTCCTTGACGACGTCGATGGTGTCCACAGGGACGCCCTTCCTTTCCAGGCCTTTGATGAAATCCTTCTTGGCCATCACTCCTCACCTCCGCCCTCGTATTCGGACTCCTCAAGCTCCTCTTCCTCTTCGGAAACGGTCTCAAGCAGGTCCTTCTCTATGGTGGCGTACCCACCGATCTTGCGTTCGTCCGAGCGGCTCAGCAGGTCGGCGTAGTGCTCACCTAGCACCTCACGCAGGACGTCGTCGAGGTCAATGGCCTCGCCCTGCACGCTGCGCGTGGGGTCGATACTGTCCTCGCCGTACTTGAACTGGATGATGCTGTCGGCGGTGTTGCGCACCGTCCCGTCCTGCTTCAGCTTCAGGTCCTCCAGGGCGTTGATCAGCCGGCGCTGCATGTAACCGGAACGGGAGGTACGCACGGCGGTATCCACCAGTCCCTCGCGTCCACCCATGGAGTGAAAGAAGAACTCCGTCGGGGTCAGTCCGCTCTTGTAGGAGTTCTTGACGAACCCCTTGGCCTGGGCCCCGAGGTCGCCCTTCTGGAAGTGCGGCAGGGTCCGGTTCCAGTATCCCCTGGACAAACGTTCGCCACGCACGGCCTGCTGCCCGATGCAGCCGGCCATCTGTGACAGGTTCAGCATGGAACCGCGGGCGCCGGACTTGGCCATCTGCACCGCGGCGTTCTCCAGTCCTAGGTGCTTCCCGGCGATCCTACCCGCTTCATCTCTGGCCTCACCCAGCTTCTTCATGGCCTCGACCTCGAGGGTCTCCTCGAGCGAGCGCCCGGGCAGCTGGTCCAGGGTGCCGTCGCGATAGGACGTCACCAGGTGGTCCACGTCGCGGAAGGTGTTGTTGATCTTGTCCTCGATCTGCCGTCTGGCCTCCTCCGGTATGTCCTCGTCGTCAATGCCGGTGGAGAAGCCGCGGACCATGATGGACCCGATGGCGAGGCGGGTAACCTCGTCCAGGAACACCCTGGCCCGGTCGGCACCGTAGTCCCTGGCGATCTTGTCCAGGATCTTGCCGTCGCCGGAACCGATGGCGTTGTCGTCGATGGTGCCCATCAACAGCTTGCCGTTCCGGATCTTGACGAAGGCGTCGTGCTCGCAGTTCTCCTTCTCACACTTATTGCACTTTTGGCAGATATGGGATTTGAACTGGGCGTTGAAGTCGTCGGGCAGTACGGTGGAGAAGAGCTCCTTCCCGGTCCAGTACTCCTTCCCGTTCTCCACGATGGGCTCGGGCAGGTCCTTCTGCCCCATCTTGGAGACGATGAACAGGGTTTGCGCCTTATCGAACTTCGGGTTGCGGTAGGTCAGCTGGAACACGCCGGTGATGTGGTCGTGGATGGCGCCGATGATGGGCCCGCCGAACCTGGGCGACAGGATGTGCTCCTGCACCTTCATCAGGATATGCGCTTCCGCTCTGGCCTCCTCGCTCTGCAGTACGTGCAGGTTCATTTCGTCCCCGTCGAAGTCGGCGTTATAGGGCGGGCAGACGCACAGGTTCAGACGGAACGTCTTGCCGGGCATGACCTTTACCTCATGCGCCATCATGGACATGCGGTGCAGGGACGGTTGCCGGTTGAACAGCACGATATCCCCGTCTATGAGATGCCTCTCGACGATGTAGTTGATCTCCAGGCCTTCAGCGACGGTCTCGGCGTTGGTCTTGGTGACCCTGATCCTGCGGCTGTCCTGGCGGATGACGTAGTTCACCCCGGGTATGTACACTTCGCCCTCGGGGGCCGGTCCGCGCTTGACCATGCTCCTCAGTATTTCGAGGTTGTCCTTTGTGACGTTGACCGGTACGGTCAGCTCACGGGCGGCGAAGGTAGGCACTCCCACCTGGTTGATGGACAGCCAGGGGTCGGGAGAGACTACCGTACGGGCGGAGAAGTTCACGCGCTTACCGGACAGGTTGCTGCGGAAACGTCCCTCCTTCCCCTTCAGCCTCTGGACCAACGTCTTCAACGGCCGGCCGGAGCGGTGCCTGGCGGGCGGTATTCCGGAGGTTTGGTTATCGTAATAGGTGGTAACGTGGTACTGCAGCAGCTCCCAAAGGTCCTCCACGATCAACTGGGGAGCGCCGGCGTCCCGGTTCTCCCGGAGCCTCTGGTTGATGCGCAGCACGTCCACGAGCTTGTGGGTGAGGTCGTCCTCGGAACGGTCCCCGGACTCCAGGGTGATGGACGGTCTGACCGTCACCGGCGGCACCGGTAAAGCGGTTAGCACCATCCACTCCGGGCGGCAGGCGTTGGGATCGATGCCCAGCGGTATCAGGTCCGCATCCGGAATGCGCTCCAACCTCTCGCGCACCTCCTTGGGGGTGAGCTTGTGGCCGTCCTCGCGGAATGTCGTCGGTTTGTCCAAGGTGATCTTCTTCTGCTCCACACCGCAGTGCGGGCAGACCTCCTTCATCGCTTTTTCCGCCGCGACCTTGGCCGTCTCCTTGGAGAACTCGCGCATCTCGATGGCGTCGCTTCCCAGCTCCTCCATCACATCCATGCGGTTGCGGAACTCCTTCACGTCCTCCTCGGTGAGGACCAGCTTGCCACAGGATTTGCAGGTGGCCTGCAGAAGTTTCTTGATCTCCTTGACGTAGCCGACGTGTATCACGGGCATGGCCAGGTCGATGTGCCCGAAGTGCCCGGGGCATTCGTCCACCTTGTGGCCGCAGGTCTTGCACATGAGGCCCGGCTCGATGACGCCCAAGTGGGTGTCCATGAGCCCGGCGTCGATGGGGAAGCCGTCGTCGTTGTACGTGTCGGCCGTTATAATTTTAGTCGCCGACATCCGGCGGATCTCGTCCGGGGAAATGCAGGCGAACTTGATGGACCCGATTCTCTTGGAAACTCCTCGCATCATCTCAAATCCTCCAGTTGTAAGCGCATGGCGACCCCAAGCGAGAGCAGCTCATCGAGCAGCAACTTGAAGGCGTAGGACGTCTGGATCATGTGCACGTTGGTGTTGTTACCGCACACCGGGCAGTGCAGCGAGCCCCTCTTGTCCAATATGGCTATGTGGCCGCAGTTGGAGTTCCCGCACACCCACTGATAGGTGCCGTCGGACTCGTCCAGCAGCCGGTCCTTTATGACCATGGCCGCGCCGTGCCCGATGAGGCAGTCCCTCTCCATCTCCCCGAACCTCAGACCGCCCTGTCTGGACCGGCCCTCGGTCGGCTGGCGGGTGAGTATCTGCACCGGCCCGCGGGACCTGACGTGCATCTTGCCAGAGACCATGTGGTGCAGCTTCTGGTAATATATCACCCCGATGAAGATGTCGGCGGTGATCATGTGACCGGTTATGCCGTCGTACATGACCTCGCGGCCGGTCTTCTGGAACCCGGCCTCCACCAGCGCCTGGCGGAGCGCTTCCTCGCGCTCGCCGCTGAAGGCTGTGCCGTCGACGTGGCGTCCCTCTAGGGCGCCGACCTTGCCGCCGATCATCTCCAGCACGTGGGCCACGGTCATACGGGAAGGTATGGCGTGGGGGTTGATGACCAGGTCCGGGATGATCCCGTCGGTAGTGAAGGGCATGTCGCAGGAGGGGACCAGCAGCCCCACCACTCCTTTCTGCCCGTGCCTGGAGGCGAACTTGTCCCCCAGCTCCGGGATCCTCTCGTCCCGGACCTTGACCTTGACCAGACGGGAACCGTTCTCCGATTCCGTGAGCATGACGCTGTCCACCCAGCCGGTCTCGCCAGAACGGCAGGTGATGGACGTCTCACGCCTCTTCTGGACCGTGAGGAAGTTGGCGTCCTCCTCTTCCACGAAGCGTGGGGGAGAGGTCTTTCCGACCAGCACGTCCCCGCCGGTGACCGGCGTTTCTGGCGATATCAGGCCGTCCTCGCCCAGGTTGGCGTAGGCCAGGTCGGTCCTGGCCCCGCGCACGTCCGGGGAGGGTATCTCGAAGTGATCTTCCTGTCCTCCAGGGTAGCGGCGCTCCTCGGTGCGGTACGTCCTCATGAACGTCGAGCGCCCGAGACCGCGCTGCACGCTGCTCTGGTTCAGGATGAGCGCGTCTTCCATGTTGTAGCCGTGATAGGAAAGCACGGCGACCACGAAGTTCTGGCCGGCCGGGCGCTGGTTGAAGGCCACGAAGTCCATGAACTTGGTCTGCACCATGGGCTTCTGCGGGTAATGCAATATGTGCCCGCGGGTGTCCGGCCGCTTGCGGTAGTTGCTGGACGCCAGTCCTAGCGATTGCTTGGCCATTCCTGCCCCCATCGTCACACGCGGGGAGGAGTTGTGCTCCGGGTAGGGCACCATTCCAGCGCAGACCCCCAGGATGACCATGGGGTCCACTTCCATGTGGGTGTGGGCCTTGTTGAACAGGTAGTCCACCTTGGTTATGCCACCGCAGTGCTTGCACTTCAGCTCGGCGTGCTTGTCGGTGGTGCCGGGGTTCATCCAATCCATATCCAGTGGGGAGATGTCCCTCTCGCAGTTCCCGCACTTGCGGGGCACCTCGAAGGGCTCGACGGCGATGAAGGTGTCCTCCTCCTCTTCAGCGTCGATCCATTCCAGCACGCCCTCGCGCACCAGGTCGGACCAGCGCATCTTACCGGCGCGGATGTCCTCCAGGTGCTTTCTGGTGATCATGAGGCGACCATCCTTCAGCACCATCAGGGCGCGGCGCAGACGGCCTTCGTCGCAGTTTATGATGACCTCGTCCATCTCCTCGTCGTAGCGGATGTTGATCTCGTCCGATAGCAGACCGGAGCGGCGGCGGTTCCTCATCTCGTTGATCAAGTAGGTGTGGTCGTCGTGCACCCCTTTCAGGTCACCGTTGATGTACACGCGGGTGCCGGACATCTGCTGGCCGCGCACCTCGCGCACGCCCAGGTCCTTCAGCAGGAAGGTCACGTCCTCCTCGCGGAAGCCTTCGGAGACGTTGATGATCAGTGCGGCGTTCTTCACCAGTCCGCAGTTCTGACCCTCGGGGGTCTCGTTGGGGCACAGGCGGCCCCACTGCGTCGGGTGCAGATCACGAGCCTCGAAGTGAGGCTGGCTGCGGGTAAGGGAAGAGGTGATCCTCCTCAGATGGGAGATGGTGCTCATGTTGGACGTGCGGTCCAGCAGCTGGCTGACACCGGCCCTTCCGCCCACCCAGTTGCCCGTCGCCAGAGCGTGCAGCAACCGGTGGGTCATGAGGTCCGGTCTGATGGCCGAGCTTATGCGCAAATCCTTCTTTCTAGCGTAGGAGCGTTCCAGCTGGTACTTCAAATCCTTCATCAGATTGGTGAAGGCCACCCGGAACAGGTCCTCCATAAGATCGCCGGAGAGCTTCAGGCGCTTGTTGGCGTAGTGGTCCTTGTCGTCCTCCTTGCGCTTGCCCAGGGAAAGTTCGAGCACGGACCTGGCTATCCTTCCTAGGAAGATGGCCTTCTTGAGGCGGTCCTCCTTGGTGTCGCCCAGGTGGGGCAGCAGGGAGCGGTCGATGATGGACTCGACCTTCTTGACCCGGTACTCTTTGGCCTGGCCGGTGGCGAACTTTTTCTCCAGGTACGTCAAGGCGTGCTCGGTGGTGAATATGCCCGTGGGACCGTACACCTTGGGGTCCTGGATCTCTTCCAAGTTAGCGTAAACGATGTTGGCCATCTCCGGGCTGGAGACTATGGCCTCGTAGATCTCCTCGTCGTTCTCCATCCCCAGGGACTTCATGAGGGCGACCAGGGGTATCTGGCCGGAGGCTGCGGGAACGGTGACCATGAGCATGCCGTCGCGCTTCTTCTCCACCAGGGTGAGAGCGCGGTGGCCTTCCTTCTGCGAGAAGACCTTGGCCACCTCCATGGCGGTGCCGTAGCGCTCGCTCAGCTCGACCATCACCCGGTTGGGCGCCAGGTCCTCGAGCGTGATGAGGACGCGCTCCGTACCGCCGATGATGAAGTAACCGCCGGCGTCCATGGGGTCCTCGCTCTTCTTCATGAGCTCGGTGTTGTACTGCTCGTCGGTCAGCTCGTAGTCCTTCTCCAGGTTCTCCTTGTATATGTTGCACTTCTGCGACTTCACCATTATGGGCAGGTCGCCGATGTGCACGTTCTCCGGCTCCTTCTCGATGCCGTCCTCGATTATGGTGAAGTCCAGATAGATGGATGCCAGGTAGTTGAGGTTCCTCAGACGGGCCTCCATGGGAGTGATGTTGTGGATGTACCCGTTGGCCTCTCGGACCATGGGCTCGCCGATGTGCAGGGTGGGCTTAAGGTGCGGGTCGACCTGTCCGGTCTTCTCGTCCCGGCGGCGACCCACGCGGATCTGGATGATCCTGCCGTTGGTCTTGTCCTGGTCCAGCGTTATCATGCCCCTTTCGGGGTCCTCGGCCACCACGCGTACGTTGTCCACGATCTTCTGCATGCGGCTGTTGGGGTTGGCCTGCGACGCTAGGAAATCGTTGAAACTGGCAATATGATGGTTAACGATACTGTTCTCCTTAAAATAAAGATCGACCAGATCCCTCAATAGGTTCACCCTCTTATAACGAGACGATAGACTACCGCTATTTCTGCGGTTTGGCTGTCCCTGATGATCTTGATGATGCTCTTCTCAGGGATGCTCCTGTTCATGGCCTTCTCGAGCGTCTTGATGGCGGCGTCGATGTCCTTGATCTTGGGAAGCTGGTCGCGGGTGATTTTTAACTGCTTTAGGACCGCGTCTGCCTCCTCATCGCTCAAGAGTTCGTGGACAGGCACCATCTTGTGGCTCAATACGTTAAATGGTACGGAATCCTCCAAATGAATCACCTCATACCATGCAGAAACCGGGACGTTCCTCCACTAAGTGTCGGCCTTATAAAAATGCATCGGGATTGGGGTTTGGATACTTCGTTCTGCATATTATTTTTCACCTACCCAAGCGGGCCCGCGGGGATTTCCGCATACACGGAATTACCGCGTACCATTCGAACCCCGGACCACCTGGTTAAAAGCCAGATGCTCTCTCTAGGGACCCTTCGTCTCCGAAGGTCCTACCTAGCTGAGCTACGGGCCCATTGGTAAGTAAGTGCCGGCGTGTGAACGGGAGAGTAAATCCTTGTCTTATTTAATATTTCCCATCCACCTTGGAACCTCGGTCCCATGTTCACGCCGTTCGACATGGACCCCGCCGGTTGGTTCCGTCTGAGACCGCATAATGAAAGTAATGTATAAGAACTTGCGCAGAATCGACTATTATTGTACACACTTGATTTATTTACGAGCGGTCCTGTCCTTATATTACAATACGTAAACACGGATCAGGACCCAGATGGAGAGTGGGTTTGGCGCCGCCGTCCAATCACGTATTTATAGGAGGACTTTAATCTCGCACAAAGCGATGACCTATGGAGAATGAAAAGATCTGCAACTCATGCGGTGTTCGGCTGGTGGGCAATGGCATCACCTTCTTCAAGTGCCCGATATGCGGCATTGAGGAGATAGGCCGCTGCGCGCAATGCCGCGACCAGAGCGTCAAATACGAATGCAAGAAGTGCGGCTTCATCGGTCCTTAAGGTGATTTGAATGGGAACCGTTGCGGCCACTTATTCTCTGATGCCGGAGGACGTCGACTTCGACTTCCCTGCGTTGGTCGGGAAGCTGTCCAAGATCGTGCCGGCCAACGTCAAGGTGGCCAAGGCGGACATCGTCCCCATGGCCTATGGGCTAAAGAAGCTGGAGGCGGCCTTCGTCATGGAGGACGCCGCTGGCCTCGTGGATAAGCTCGAGGAGGTCCTCAGGGGCATCCCCGGCATACAGAACGTAGAGACCGAGCAGGTCACCCTGCTCTGAAAATCCTTTCACAGGCCTTATAAGGCCTTCCTTCATTTTATTGAGCGGACACATGACCGAAGTGCTGGTCTTCGACGGTTACATCGACGAACCTGGTTCATTGGGGGTGCCACCCTACATCCACCCTTTGGTGCGAGCGGTCTACGGGGCGGTCAGGGACGCCGACGGCGTTCCTACCTACATGACCGTGGACCAGTGGCGGTCCGGGAAGGGACTGCTGAAGGCGGACATACTGGTCGTCCTTTCCGGCATGTCCGTCCCGGGCAGATATCTGCGGGGCATGCCGGCCTCCCGCCGGGAGATATTGCAGTTACTGGACGGTTTTCGCGGAGAGACCGTACTGGGCGGCCCGGCTGCGCTGGACGTGGTGCTGAAAGAGCACTTCGCCCATGTCCATTACAAGGACGCCGCTTCGGCTGTCTACGACCTCCTGAACGGCGGAAAGGCCAAGGACCGCTGGCGGGACCTGGAGGAATGGGACCGTTGGATGATGCTGGGGGCGGACTGCGTCCTATCCCATCCGGATTTCCCGCAACCGTTGATCGCCGAGCTGGAGACCTATCGCGGCTGCATCCGTTATGTCAACGGCGGCTGCTCGTTCTGCGTGGAGCCCCTGAAGGGCAGGCCAGTTTGCCGTGAGCCGGAGGCCATCGTCGCCGAGGCCCGGGCCTTGCGGGAGAGGGGCGTGGTCAACTTCCGCCTGGGGTCGCAGACCTGCATCATCTCCTACAAGGCGGATCTGGATGGCACTGACTGCCCCCGACCCAACCCGGAGGCGCTGGAGACTTTGCTCGCAGGCATGTCGGCGCTCAAGCCCGAGGTACTGCATGTGGATAACGCCAACCCGGCGGTCATGGCCCGTCATCCTGAGGAGACGGAGAAGATCCTGCGGTCCTTGGCCGAGCATTGCACCCCGGGGAACGTCCTGGCCTTGGGTATGGAGACGGCCGACCCGGATGTGGTGCGGATGAACAACCTGAACGCCACCCCGGAGGAGGTGCTGTGGTCTGTGCGGACCATAAACCGTCTCGGAGGGGAGAGAGGGTCCAACGGGCTGTCGGCCGTTCTGCCAGGGATCAACGTCCTGGTGGGGCTGCTGGGGGAGAGGCCGGAGACGCTCGAGACCGACTACCGTTTCCTGAAGGATATTCTCGACGAGGGGCTGCTCCTTCGCCGGATCAACATCCGACAGGTCATGCCGATTCGACGGGAGTTCCCGCAGACGGTCAGCCACTCGACCTTCCTGAAGTTCAAGGAGAAGGTGCGGAAGGAGATCGACCGCCCCATGCTTGAGCGCCTGGTCCCGGTGGGCACGGTGCTGCGCTCCGTCTACACCGAGATGAGGGAGGGCAAGGTGACGTTCGGAAGGCAGATCGGGACCTACCCCCTGCTGGTGGGCATCGATCACCCGGTGGAACTGGACCGGTTCCTGGACGTGGCCATAGTCGGCCACGGCTTCCGCAGCGTCAGCGGCGTGCAGTATCCCTTGAACGTCAACAACTGCCACATCACCGCCCTCGAGTGCCTGCCCGGACTGGGCCGGAAGCGGGCCATACGCCTGTTCCACGCTCGCCCGATAAAGGATGTGAATGAACTGCGCCAGGCGCTCGACGACCCCCGGGTGGCCGATGCTGTCCTGCCTTTCCTGAGCTTCGATTGAGTCCCAATCCTAAATAGAGGCGAAGCGAATCAGGTCCCGGCCATGGAATTCCGCGCGCTTGCCCTCTACCCCTTCCTCAAGGAGTCCAGCCAGTTCGTGAAGGAGCACCAACTTGGTCTGGAGGACCTTTTAGGGCACCCTATAATGGCCGAGGCCCGCCGCCGGGGCAAGGCCAGAGTGATGGAGGCCATCAGCGACCTGACCGTTCCGAACAACCCGGTCACCTCCGAGGACATGGCGGTCCAGGAGATCATGAGCTATCCCTACGCCCGCATCCTCGTGTCATGCATCGGCGACGACGTGCTGGTACGACGCTATGCTCTGGCAGAGGCCAAGGCCTTCAACGACCGCCTGCGAAAGGAGGACATGGAGACGGTGGCGTATCTGGCCAAGGAGCTGGGGGTGGAGGCCATACGGAGGGACGATGAGCTGCGCATGCACTTCGCCGACTTCCTAGGCTACACCTCCGGGCTGAGAGGGCCGGAATGGAAACTGGTCAACCAGGACCTGCGGGACGGATACGTGCAATTGGAAAAGGCCAAGTTCGTGCGGGTGCTGGAGCAAGCCCTCGACGAAAAGATCGAGGATGAGCTGCCCCTGCCGGTCAACGATGAGCTGCTAACGGTGGTGGAGAAGGAGCTGGTGGAGATCGTCACCGCCCTCAACGAGTACAAGGAGAAGTACCGCGACGAAGGGTTCGGCGAGGTCAGCATCCTGAAGTTCCCGCCCTGCATGAAGAAGCTGGTAGCCATGGCCCAGGCCGGTCAGAACATGCCCCACGCTGGACGATTCGCCCTGGCCAGCTTCCTAAGCTTCATCGGCATGCCGGTGGACGACATCGTCAAGCTGTTCTGCAGCTCCCCGGACTTCGACCATTCGAAGACCGCCTATCAGGTGCGGCATATCACTGGCGACGGGCTGGGCAAGCGCTACACCCCGCCGGAGTGCGCCACCATGCGCACCAACGGACTGTGCTTCGAGCCGGATGAGGTGTGCAACGGGCGGAGGGTCAACCACCCCCTGACCTATTATCGCATCCGCTCTCGCTCGCAGGAAAAGGTCAAGGAGAAGAAGGTGGAGAAGGGAACTAAGCCGCCTTCAGCCCCTTCCAAGTGATGACCGCCCTCTGTATGGCCGTCAGGTTTCCGACGACCGCGAACCACAGCATCATGACCTCGAAGGCGTTGATCTGGAATCCGAGGACGTCGACCTCCCGGTATCCCAGCAGCATCATGACCAGCTGCACCAGCGGAATGAGGAAGGACAGCACGATGCGGTCTGCCCGCCCCAGCAGTCCGGCGTAAATGCGCTTGGCCCCCACCGCCTGGGCCTGGGTGCCCATGTAGCTGGTCAGCAGCACGCCGATGATGGCCATCATGCCCAGGTACGGGGAGCACCAGGCGCTCACGGCCACGCCGCCGATCATCAGGATGTCGGCGTAGCGGTCCAGCACATGGTCCAGGAAGTCGCCCCGCCGGTCAGCCTTGCCGGCCAGCCTGGCCACCTTCCCGTCCAGCCCGTCGAAGAACCCGCTGACCAGAACGATTATGGCCGAGAGGGGCAGAAGTATCTGCCAATGGTCATATGAGAAGTACAGCATGACCCCGGCCAGCGCGGCCAGTATGAGCGCGGTGAAGGTAATAACGTCCGGATGGACGTTCCGCAGGGCGTTGGCCGCTGGATCCATGATAAAGTTGACCTTGTCGCGCTTCGAATCTAGGACCATCGCAACGCCTCCTCGCTCCAGTCGATATTTCCCATGGCGTACTTTTCCTTTTCCCCGGCCAGTATGGAGCTGATGGCCTGTACGGTCTCCTCTGGCCTCATCTCGGTGGTGTCCACCTCGCACACCGGGGCGGAGGAGTCCACAGACTCGGCCAATATCACGTCCAAGGCCTCGGCCAGAGCGTTCTCCCGGACCTTGGCCGGCGGCCATCCGCGTCCGGACAGACGTTCGGCCAGCAGGGAGGGATGGCAACGCAGGACGATGATAAGGTTCACGTCCAGCAGGTGTGACAGATGCCCGACCAGTATGCCGTCGGTGAAGCCTTCTGACCGCAAGGCTTCCTGCAGGTCCACCGGGTCCAGTTCGTAGCTGTCCCGGGCCAGGTCCTTGTTCTTCAGCAGCCCGTACTTCCGGGCCAGCTCGTTGACCTCCAGCACCTTCCATCCTGCATTGGCGAGGGCCAGGGCGGCCGTGCTCTTGCCGGTGCCGGGCGTTCCGGTCAAAGCGACAATCATCCCTGGTCAATAGCGTGTCTGATACAAAATATGATGTCGAGGGGGTCTTGACAGCCCCCTCGTGTCCCGCGGACCTTCTCCCTTCCCCAAGGACAACGCAAGGAGCGGCGCGGCACTATATGAACGGGGGCTGAGCATGCTATCGTCAGGGTTAAATATCATTTTCCCGGGGAAGGTCGGGCCAGCTCTGCCATCTCGAGCAGATCCGTATTGAACCTGTACCTGGTCCAGGTCAGGTCCCTCTCCTCTATGACCTTCTCGCGCATCGGACCGGTGGGGCCGAACGTCCAATCCAGGTCGTATTCCACGTCCATCAGGAACAGTCCTTCCGGTGCGGCCAGCCCGAGCGATCGGCCGTGGCCCTGCAAGGCCTCTTGTAGGTCGTTCAACGAAGCGCGCCCCTGCCCCACCTGGTCCATCGCGGAGACGATCCTCCGCACCATGTTGCGCAGGAACTCCCGGGCCCGGAGGTCGATGACGATCATCTCGTCATCTAAACGCACCTCCACCGATTCCAGGGTGCGCAACGTCACCTTTCCATCGGGCTTACAGAACTGTTGGAACTCGTGCTCCCCCTGGAGCCCCTTGGCGCATTTTTCCATCAGTCCTATGTTCTGCTTCCGGTACGGCAGATGGTAGCGATACCAGCGGCCCTTGGCCCGGCGAGGGGAAAAATTGTCAGGCACCTCAGCTAGCGCGTAACAGTAGACCTCCTGGCACTTGGCATTGAGAGCTGCCAGAAGCTCCTGCCGGCGGAAATCGGTGTTGACGGCGAAGACGTTCCCTAGGGCGCTAACCCCACGATCGGTCCGGCTGGCCACGCGGAAGCGGTCCTCCTCTGCTGAGCGGATCGCGCCAATCTTGCCCAGCGCGTTCAGGAGCTCGCTCTCGGCGGTGCGCTCGCATGGCTGCCTCTGGGAGCCCATGAACCTGGTGCCATCGTAGGCGAACTTCACCGCCACCCGGCCGCTCATGCCCAGTATATCTGGGCCGGGGACTAAATGCTTTGCAGTGCGGAAAAAATAATTAAATAAAGGCGCAGGCTGTCCCGGTCCTCATGCCGCAGGTCAAGGTCGTTCTGGTGGAGCCGCAAGTCGACGGGAACGTCGGAGCGGTGGCCAGGTCCATGGCCAATTTCGGGTTCACCGAGCTGTGCATGGTCAACCCCTGCGAGCTGACGGACGAGGCCTTCAAGAGGGCCAAGCACGCCGGTTACATCCTCAAGGAGGCGCAGGTGGTCGGCAGCTTCGATGAAGCGGTGGCCGACTGCTTCCACATTGTCGGCACCAGCGGCATAGTCACCGCCGGGGAGAAGCACTACATCCGCATACCGCTGACCCCAAGGGAGTTCGCCGAACACTTGGATGGCGTGGAGGAGAAGGTGGCCGTGGTCTTCGGGCCAGAGGATACCGGTCTGCGCCAGGACGAACTGGCCCGCTGCGACCTGCTGGTCAACATCCCGTCGCATGAGGACTATCCCGTGCTCAACCTGTCCCACGCGGCGACCATCGTGCTTTACGAGCTGTACCAGAAACAGGTCCATGTTGGTTCTCCGAAAAAAGCCAGCGAGCACGAGCGAGAAAAGCTGCAGGAGTTCTTCGACGAGCTGCTGGATGCCATCGATTATCCTGATTTCCGCAGGGAGCGCACATCCATAATGTTCAAGAGGATGATGGGGAGAGCGATGCCCTCCCGTTGGGAGTTCCACACCATTATGGGCGTGTTCGGTGACGCGGCCAAGAAGATCAAAAAAAAGTAAATTAGGGTCCGTACTTGCCCAGGACCCGACCCAGGTCGTCGCCTGGTACGAAGGACGGTGCTAACGGTCCGTTCACTTCCGATATGCCGGTGATGATCGCTATCATCCTGATGTTGCCCTCCATCTCCTCCTCCACCCGTACACCGAACTTCACCGTGGCCTCGTCGTCCAGCACCTTAGTGATGCTGGCCACGATGCGGTTCGCCCTCCTGAGCGTCAGATTGTTGCCGCCGGCGATGTGGATGAGGGCACCCGTTCCTCCCTTGATGTCCACGTCCAGCAACGGATTTTCTATGGCGTCGCGGACCACCGCCTCCGGGTCGGCGTTTTCGCCGTAGAGTATGGTGGACACCCCGCCCTGCTCCATGATGGTACGCAGGTCGGCGAAGTCCAGGTTGATGAGGGACGGCGTGGTCAGGGCGTCCACCGTCCCCTTGATCAGTTCGGAGATGAGCTGGTCGATTATGCCCAGCCCCTGCTCCACCGGCAGGTTGTCGACCATGCCCAGCAGGCGGTCGTTGTCCAGGACCAGCAGGCTGTTCGACGATTCCCTTAATCGTTTCAGCCCTTTCATGGCGATGTTGCGCCGCCCGGCGCCCTCGAAGCTGAAGGGCGTGGTGGCGATAGATATGACCATAGAACCGCTGCGGCGGGCGATGTCCGCAACCACTGGCGAAGCTCCGGTGCCGGTGCCGCCGCCCAGACCGGTGATTATGAAGGTGAGGTCCACTCCCTGGAAAATCTTGGAGAGCATGGGGGCGGCATTGAGGGCGCATTCCTCGCCGATGTCCGGGCGTCCGCCAGTGCCCAGCCCTTTGGTGAACTCAGCGCCCAGAAGCAAACGGTTGGGACAGTTCGTAGCCTTCAGGGACCTTTGGTCGGTGTTGATCACAATGGTCGTGGCTGCCTCTATGCCGATGTTGTTTAGGCGGTGTATGCTGTTGCAGCCGCCCCCTCCACAACCGATAACAAGGATGCTGAGCTCGTGTGGCTCTATCTCTGACTCGTCCATCCCCTCGAAGCGCGACCCCATCCCATAGCTCCTGCGACGGGCGGGAGCTTACCGCATCTCGCCCATGGCCTTATCCAAACGCATGCGCACATACTCGCGCACGGCGTTGCGGATAGCATCGTCAATGGACACGGAATCTCCATCCCTTATGAGGGACTCCAGCTCTATCACCTTCCCCTTTGGCAGCTCCACTGTGACCCTTTGAATGTTCTCAGGCGTGAAATTGGTCTCGATGAAGGAATCGAGGGCCGCTCGGATGGCGTCGGATATGGTCGGGTACTTGCCGCCATCCACGAGCGCTTGAAGTGCCCCCAGCTTGTCCGCTTGGATCCTTACGGTTATCCTCTCGCTGTCGCTCATGACCGTGCCCTGACCATATAATGTCCGACAAAAATCGTATATTTGTCAGACAATTAGATGATAATCTTGAAGATATATAAATGTTGGCGGGTGGCCAGGACCGGGGCGTAAGGAGCAGCTCGCCCGATTCTTTAAGGTCTTTTTTACTCGATCTTGAGTCCTTCTAATATAAGCTAATACCGAAAACCTTTATAAACGGGTATATAAATAACCTCGAAAAGGTGACTATATGGCTAAGATACAGATCGAGAACGTCGTGGCTTCCACTACCCTCGGGGAAGAGCTTGACCTTCCGTCAATCGCCCTCGCCTTGGATGGCGCCGAGTACGAGCCAGAGCAGTTTCCTGGCTTGATCTATCGGCTGAAGGACCCCAAGACCGCGACGCTGCTCTTCCGTAGCGGCAAGGTGGTATGCACTGGCGCCAAGTCCTTACCTCACGTCGAGATCGCCATAAACAAGGTCGCCAAACAGATCGAGAAGGCCGGCATCAAGATCAAGGTCAAGCCGAAGATCGACGTGCAGAACATCGTAGCCTCGTCCGATCTGGGCCAGGAGATCAACCTTAACGCCATCGCCATCTCTCTGGGCCTGGAGAGGGTGGAGTACGAGCCGGAGCAGTTCCCCGGCCTGGTCTACCGCATAGACGTGCCCAAGGTGGTCGTGCTGCTCTTCGGTTCCGGCAAGCTGGTCTGCACCGGGGCCAAGCATGTGGAGGATGTTGATGCGGCGGTCAACAAGATCACCGAGGAACTGAAGGCCGCGGGCTTGTTGAAGTGAGATTTGCTTTCCCGGTCCTCGACAACCACATCCATCTGCAACCGACAGGGAGGAACGTCGAGGCCGTCAAGGATTTTTTGAACGCCGGCGGTACGCACCTGATCGTCAGCCATATGCCATATTCAGAGGCGCCCATCCGTACCGCTGAGGATTTTTCGAAGGCCTACGATATCACGCTAAGGATGGCGGAGAAGGCCCGTTCCGCGGGAGCGGCCGCCTTCGTCACCGTCGGTCCGTACCCAGTGCAGTTGATAGAGCTGGCCGAGAGCATGCCCTTGGATAAGGCGGTGAAGGTCATGAAGGGGGGGATGGACCTCGCGGCCGAGCTGGTCCGCGAGGGTCTGGCCGTTGGTCTGGGCGAGATAGGTCGCCCCCATTTCCCCGTGTCGGAGGAGATCATGGCCGCTTCCAACGACATCCTGTCGTACGGGATGCGGCTGGCCAAGGAATGCTCTTGCCCTGTGGTGATACATGCCGAGAGCGCCACCCCGGAGAGCATGGAGGACCTTGGAAGGATGGCAGACAAGGTCGGACTGCCCCGCGACAAGGTGGTGAAGCACTACTGCGGGCCGCTGGTGAAGCCGGAGGAGGGCCGGGGGCTTTTCCCGTCCGTGCTGGCATCCAGGGTGAACGTCCAGGAGGCTTTGGCGAAAGGTGACCGGTTCCTGCTGGAGACCGATTTCATGGACGACCTGGAACGGCCGGGGGCGGTCCTGGCCATAACTACCGTTCCGAAACGCATGCGCCAGCTTGTGGAGAAGGGCGTGAATGAATCGGTGCTCTGGAAGGTCAATAAGGAGAATCCGGAGAAGGTCTACGGCATTGAGCTCTAGTGCAATACCTCGAATCCTTCCAATCCTTCTGGTTCCTCGACCTTGATCTCCATCTGTGCTACCTCGGCCTGGGGGTGCTCGTTCTTGAGCTTCCGAATGATCTCTTGTACTGCCTGGCGCTGTCCCTCAAAGACCGCTTGGACGCTGCCGTCCGGCATGTTCTTCACGTAACCCTTGATGGACAGCATCTCGGCCCACCGTCGCGCGTATTGTCGGAAATAAACCCCTTGGACCTTGCCTTTGAAGATGACCGAGACGCGGTAGACCATGATGATAACATCAACCGGCTCCCTCTTATCATTTCCTAAATCTTCTGGGGAGCAAGAATATTTAATAGAAATGTCATATGGGAACAGAATCTGTTAGAAGGCTTTGACCAAGGGAAGGGATGGACGATGAGATCACTTGTTGAGGAAGCTCTAGCGAAGGACGGCTCTCCAGTTAAGACGGAGGCAGCGCCCAACTTCGGATATCAGCAGATGGATTCTACCGATGCTGAACTGATAGAGCTGTTGCAGAAACTAAAGACCAATATCAAGATATTCGGCGTGGGAGGCGGTGGTTCGAACACCATCTCCCGCATCTCGGAGGAGAACATCGCCGGGGTCGAGACCTACGCCGTCAACACGGACGCGCAGCATCTGCTGGCCGCCAGGGCTCAGCACAAGATCCTGCTGGGCCGCAGGAGCACCAGGGGACTGGGCGCCGGAGCCTTGCCCCAGGTCGGGGAGGAGGCCGCCAGGGAGGCCGAGGAGGAGATCAGGAAGGCTGCCATGGACGCCCACATGGTGTTCGTCACCGCGGGCATGGGAGGAGGCACTGGCACGGGGGCTGCGGCCGTCGTGGCCGGAATCGCTAAGGACGTTGGCGCCCTGACCATCGCCGTCACCACCCTTCCGTTCAAGGGTGAGGGCCGCCTGCGCATGGAGAACGCCGAGTGGGGGCTGCAGCGCCTCCGCAACGCTGCTGACACGGTTATCGTAATACCCAACGACAAGCTCATCGAGCTCTACCCTCGCCTGGGACTGAACCAGGCCTTCAAGGTGGCCGATGACGTCGTGACCAAGGCCATAAAGGGCATCACCGAGCTGATAACCAAACCCGGATTGGTGAACTTGGACTTTAACGACGTGCGCACCATAATGAAGGGCGCCGGGGTGGCCATGATCGGGCTGGGCGAGAGCGACGGGGACGCCGAGGACCGGGCCAAGGAGGCCATCGAGAACGCCCTCAGTTCACCGTTACTGGACGTGGACATCACCGGAGCGAACGGTGTGCTGGTCAACGTCATCGGCGGACCTGACATGACCATCCGCGACGCGGAGTTCATCGCCGAGGAGGTCCAGCGGAGGGTCAGTCCCAGCGCCAGGATCATCTGGGGAGCGGCAGTGGACCAGACATTGGAGAAGAAGATCCGGGTGATGGTCGTGGTGGCCGGGGTCAAGTCCAAGCAGATACTCGGTGCCCCGAACGACACCGACAAGCTGCGCAAGGCCGACCTGGACTTCATAAAGTAAAATCATTTTCGGGGGGAGACCCCCGTCATATCCTCATTTTTCGTACAGGAAGATATCCTCGATGCCCACCTTGAAGAACCTGGCCATCTTGAACGTCAGCTCCAACGAGGGATCATACCTCTCCTTCTCGATGGCGAGTACCGTCTGCCGGGTGATGCCGAGCTTCTCCGCCAATTCCCTTTGCGTCAAGTTGGTCATAGAGCGGTAGACCCGCAGCCGGTTCTGCATACGTACATCACTTTATGTAAAGAGTTGAATACATTTTGAATATTAAACTTTACTTTTTGTAAATCAAATGTTACTTTATGTCAATTTATATATACAGTAAACAAATAAAATATTCCTTTTGGAATTATTAAATGTAAAAAAATTGGTTACCAGTATTTGCCTGACCTATTGATAATTATTTACAATATATTATTCTAATCGCCTGTTGGCACCGAAATATATTAACATTTACATTACGTCATCGTTGTTAGACGAGCGATAGCCGAGGGCATGTGCCGCCAGCGAGCTCGTCTGAGGCCCCTCCATGAAATCATTCATAAGCGATGCCATGTCCCGTGCCGGTCCAGAGAACGCCACCAGCATGCCCTCGTTCAAGGCTCAGTCGGCCGAGGATGAGGAACTGGAAAAGATCTTATTGAGCCTGAAGACCAACATCAAGATAATTGGTTGCGGAGGCGGCGGTTCGAACACTATCGACCGCTTGTACGCCAGCGACATCAAGGACGCCGATCTCTACGCCGTGAACACCGACGCCCAGCACCTGCTGATAACCCGGGCCCACAAGAAGATCCTGCTAGGCCGCAGGAGCACCAAGGGGCTCGGCGCCGGAGCGCTGCCCCAAGTAGGAGAAGAGGCGACGCGCGAGGCGGAGGAGGACCTGCGCAAGGTGCTCATGGGAGCTGACATCGTCTTCGTCACCGCCGGCCTGGGAGGAGGCACTGGTACGGGCGCTGCGCCCTACATCACGCAGATGGCCAAGGAGATGGGGGCGCTGACCATCGCCATCGTCACCTCGCCGTTCAAGGCCGAGGGGTCCATACGCGCGGAGAACGCGGAGTGGGGCATGGAGCGCCTGCGTTCCGTCGCCGACACGGTCATCGTGATACCCAACGACAAGCTGTTGGAACTGGTCCCCCGCTACTCCATCAACGCCGCCTTCAAGGTGGCGGACGAAGTGCTCATGCGGGCCATAAAGGGAATAACGGAGCTCATAACCCGCCCCGGTCTCGTCAACCTGGACTTCAACGACCTCAAGACCATCATGAAGGGTGGCGGCGTGGCCATGATCGGCATGGGCCAGGGCGAGGGCGACGATAAGGTGGATCAGGCCATCAACGAAGCGATCAACTCCCCGCTGATCGACGTGGACATCAGCGGCGCCAACGGCGTCCTGGTGAACGTGATAGGCGGCGAGGACATGACGGTCAGCGAAGCGGAGAAGGTGGCCGAGATGATCCAGGCCAAGGTCAACCCCAATGCCAGGATAATCTGGGGCGCTTCCGTGGACCCGGTCCTCGAGAACAAGATGAGGGTCATGGTCGTGGTCACTGGCGTCAAGTCCAAGTACATACTCGGGCCCAAGGAGTCGATGATACCCAAAGGTATGTCCGTAGACTTCATCAAGTAAAGAAAGGATTATTTATAAGGAAGGATTAGGGCGTAATCCAAGAGTGCGTGTAAATGGACATTGTCGAAAAATCTTGGGCAATCCAAAAGCGGATCGAGGAACGCGTCAAGAGAGTCGGTAAGGGCAAGTACGGCCGCGTCCTGAAGATGGCCAGAAAGCCCACTAACGAGGAGTACTCCAAGACGGTGATGATCACCGGCCTGGGTCTGATCTTGATAGGCGGACTGGGGTTCGCCATCTACCTCATAATTAGATACGTCCCAGGAATGCTCGGCCTGTAAATTTAACTCAAGAGGGCTGTGTAAATGAACGGTCAAGAATCAACGCTAATCCCCCAGAGCGGGAACGGTCCTGTGACCCTGTCGGGGGAGAACAAGGCCCAGAGGGTAACCGCTGGCAGCAAGGCCGTCTGGAAGCTGGTCCTCAAGCTCCGGCAGGCGGGCAAGGTCAAGGTAAGGATCGTCCTGGGCATCGATTACGGCAGCGAGGACTCTCCGGAGTGGGACATCAGCATCAACGCCAATTCCAACACGCTGTGGGAGAGCGCCAAGCTCACCCCGCCCGACGTGGAGTTCAACATGGAGGGATTGGGCGGCAAGGAGATCTCTTTAGAGGCGGAAGCCCCTCGCGGAGCGCGCCTGGATGACGATGTCAAGATCAACATGAAGGTCATCGCCGAGGGAGTGGAGTGCAGCAACATGGACTTCTACGCGAACACCATGCAGTCCATTCTGATCCTCAAGACCTCTATCGGACATGAGAGGGCCGTCGTGGACGGCGTGGCCGGGAAGGTCAAGACCGGCGGCGACAAGGGCATATTCGCCATGCTGGCGCCGGGAAAGCTGGAAGGCTACGTGTTCATGGAGGCCATGAACACCGACCTGGTCAGGGAGACCTGCCGGGGGGTGCGGAAGGCGAAAGGGCTGGTCGAGGGGGAGACCAAGCTGACGGAGATAGAGCATTTCCTGACCCCCAAGCCCCTGGTCTCCGGTATATCCGTGGGCGACGTGGTGGAACTGGTCGCCGGCCCGTTCAAGGGCGAGAAGGCCAGGGTGCAGAAGATAGACGAGAGCAAGGAAGAGATCACGGTCGAGCTTTTCGAGGCCACCGTGCCCATCCCTGTCACCGTCCGCGGGGACAGCGTGAGGGTCCTCGAGAAGGAGAGATGATAATATGTCAGAGACTATCGAAGTGTTAGTGGATGGCGGAAAGGCCACCCCCGGTCCGCCGCTGGGACCCGCCTTGGGCCCGACCGGCATCAACGTCGTTCAGGTCGTAGGCGCGATTAACGAGAAGACCAAAGGATTCGTCGGCATGAAGGTCCCGGTCAAGGTCATCATCGATCAGAAGACCAAGACCTTCGAGATAAAGGTAGGAACGCCCCCGACCTCCGCCCTGCTCTTCAAAGAGCTGGGGATCGAGAAGGGCGCGGGCGCCCCCAAGGTGGGCAAGGCCGGCAACATCACCATAAAGCAGGCGGTCAAGGTCGCCCACATGAAGCAGGACTCCCTCACCGGCGTTGACGTGAAGGCGCGGGTCCTGGAGGTCATTGGTACCTGCGTCTCCTGCGGAATAACCGTGGAAGGCAAGGAAGCCAAGGACATGCAGGCCGAGATCAAGGCCGACAAGTGGGCCGCCCAGCTTAAGGACTGAAACCTCTTCCAGTGCAAACATTTTCCTTCTACTTTTAATACGATATCTTTATAAATGGTAGGGTAATTAGGGGGTCTCACCAAACTGTAGGAGAGCCTTCATTGGCTCGTTGGAACTACAGGAGGGATAGAATTGGCAGAAAAAGGAATTGTTACGGCCGTTAAGAAAGCCTTGGAGCATTCTCCAAAGCGCAATTTTAAACAAACGGTCGACCTGTCCATCAACCTGAAGGATGTGGACCTGTCCATACCAAAGAACAGGATACAGGAGGACATAGTTCTGCCTCACGGAAGGGGTAAGCTCATCAAGGTCTGTGTCATCGGCAGCGGAGAAATGCTGATCAAAGCCAAGGACGTGGCCGACAGGGTTGTGTCCGTGGAAGAGCTCGGCACCATCGCTGACGACAAGAAACAGGCTAAGAAGATGGCTAATGAGTTCGAGTATTTCATCGCGGAGGCCCCGTTGATGCCCACCATCGGTAAGAGGTTGGGTATCGTACTGGGTCCCCGTGGCAAGATGCCCAAGCCCATCCCCCCGGGAGCGGATCCCAAGCCCATGATAGACAACCTGCGCAAGTCGGTGTCCATCAGAAGCAAGGACAATATGACCTTCCACACAGTCGTCGGGACCACGGACATGACCCCAGAGGACATTGCTGACAACATCGAGCTGATCTTCAAGAGGATTGGACTGAAGCTCGAAAAGGGTACCCTGAACATCCGGTCCGCTTTCGTCAAGACCACTATGGGACCTTCCGAAAAGGTGATTTGAGGAGGTCCAAGACATGGCACACGTAGCGAGCTGGAAAAAGGAAAGGGTGCAGGAGCTGGTGGACCTCATGGTCCACAGTCATGCTGTCGGCATAGTCAATCTGCACGGCATTCCCGCTGCCCAGATGATCTCCATGCGCGCCAATCTGCGCGGCAAGGCCGAGGTGAACATGACCAGGAACACTTTGATGAACCTGGCGATCACCGAAGCAGCCAAGCAGAAGCCGGGCCTGGAGCAGCTGAGGCCGCTCATAGACGGACAGTGCGCGATCGTCACCACGGACGAGAACCCGTTCAAGCTTTTCCGCCAGATGGAGGGCACGAAGACCCCGGCTCCGGCTAAGACCGGAGATATTGCGCCGGAGGACATCGTGGTCAAGGCGGGGGACACCCCGTTCAAGCCCGGCCCCATCATCGGAGAGCTGCAGAAAGCCGGCATCCCCGCGGCCATAGAGTCCGGGAAGATCGTCGTCAAGAAGGACAAGGTCCTCGTCCCCAAGGGCGAGCCGGTCCCTGACGAGGTCGCCAAGGTGCTGGTCAAACTGGAGATCTTGCCCATGATCGTGGGTATGGACCTCCGCGCCGCCTTCGAGGGCGGCGTGCTGTACGGGAAGGATGTCCTGAACATACCGGCGGACTACTACACCAACATGATGGGAGTGGCCGCCAGGAATGCCCTAGGCTTGAGCTTGTCTATAGCTTATGTTACGCCTCAGACTGTCACGCCCTTGCTATCCAAGGCCTATCGCGAAGCGATGGCCTTGAGCGTGGCTGGCGCGTTCCCCACCAAGGACAGCATCGGTGCCATCCTTGCGAAGGCGGACGCGCAAATGATGACTTTGGCTTCGATCATCGGTTTGGAAGACGAGAGAATCAAAAACAGAATGGCTGCGGTCCCCGCGGCCAAACCGGTGAACGAACCCAAGGCCGTAGAGGCTAAGAATGAAAAGGAAGAAGAGAAGGTCAGCGAGGAGGAAGCCGCTGCTGGCCTGAGCTCTTTGTTCGATTGAGGAGGTAAGGAAATGGAATACATATACAGCGCTTTGGTCCTTCACGCCGCTGGAAAGCAGGTGTCCGAGGACGCGGTCGCCGCTATCTTGAAGAGCGCCGGTGTTGAGCCGGATGCATCCAGGATAAAGGCCTTGACCGCTTCCCTGGAGGGTGTCAACATCGATGAGGCTATCGCCTCCGCGATGGTTGCCGTCGCACCTGCCGCTGCCGCCGCCCCGGCTCACGCCGCCGCGGCCGGTCCGGCCAAGGAAGAAGCTAAGGAAGAGCCAGCTGTTACCGAGGAAGAGGCCGCCGCCGGTCTCTCCGCTCTGTTCGGCTGAACAGGACCAGACAGGGCCGGTCCCCAGTTACCGAGCCTTCTCAGGTCTTCAAACCATTTACCTTTTCATTTTTTTGTTCGTTGGCGAAGCCTACGCTTTCTATAGTCATCGTAAAACAATTTATGAGTCGCCCATACCTTTCCATCCCGATGAGATTGCAGAATATGACCCTCGGCTTCGGATTCATACGCATGAGAAGGTAATGCATATGCGTAACCCACGCCTGATCAAGGACCAATCCAAACTTTCGTTCGATTACGTGCCGGACAAGCTATGCCACCGTGAGGAGCAGCTGGAGAGGCTCGATATGCTCTTCCGCCCGGTGCTAGAGGGCAGCATGTCCCAGACCGCCTTCCTCATCGGCAGCGTCGGAACGGGAAAGACGGCCACCTCCAAGCGCTTCTGCCTGGACCTGATGAAGGCCGCGCAGGAGAGGGGCAGAGTGATGGACTACATCATAGTCAACTGCCGCCAGCGGCCGACGGAAGTGGCCGTCCTTCGCCGCATCGTCATGCACTTCGACGAGAACTTCCCCGACCGCGGGTTCTCCACCGAGGAGATGCTGCGCTCCATACGCAAGCACCTGGAGAAGCGCAAGATGCACCTGGTGGTGGTCCTGGACGAGGCCGACGTGCTCCTGGTCAAGGGGGCTGGCGACCTCGTCTACCAGCTCACACGCTTCGACGAGGAGGTGGTGGGCGGCCGTCCGTCGCTCTCCGTCATCATGATCTCCCAGAAGAACGTCCTGGAGATGCTGGACCCCGCCTCGTCGTCCACTTTCCGACGGTCGAACGCCATCCGCTTCGACAAGTACGGGGTGCGGGACCTGGCCGACATACTGAAGGTGCGCACGGAGCTGGCGTTCTTCCCCGGGACGGTGCGCCCGGACTCCCTGGACCTCATGGCCGACATCGCCTCCGAGTTCGGGGACGCCCGCTTCGCCATCGAGCTGCTGGACCGGGCCGGCATGCTGGCCGAGGAGGAGGGCTCGGAGCATCTGGCGCCGGAGCACGTGCGCGGGGCCAAGGCCCTCACCTACTCGGTGGTCACCGAGAGCAAGATAGAGGACCTGGACAAGCAGCACAAGATGGTGCTGCTGTCCGTGGCTAGGGCCATAAAGGACCAGGCCTACGTGCGCACCCCGGAGGCCGAGGCCGTCTACAAGATAGTGGTCGAGGAGTACGGGGAGAAGGCCAGGGGGCATACCATGTTCTGGTCCTATCTGCAGGACCTGTCCAACCAGGGGTTGGTAGGCACGCGCGTGGCCAACGAGGAGACCGGCGGGCGCACCACCTACATATCGCTGCCAGACGTACCGGCCAAGGTGGTCCGCACCAGGTTGGAGGAGAGCCTGGGCGGGCGCTGACGGAAAGCTATTGATAATTTGCCGTCATTTTAGAGGGTGAGCACATGAACAGAACGCCGCTTTACAAAGAGCACCTGGCTCAGAAGGCCAGGATGGTCGAGTTCGCTGGGTGGGAGATGCCCATTCAGTATTCTGGTATCATCGAGGAGCACGCCCACGTCCGACGCCAGTGCGGTCTGTTCGACGTGTCCCACATGGGCGACCTGCTCATCCACGGCACCGATGTGACCAAGCAGCTGGACTGGCTGCTCACTAATCCTATCAGCAAGGCCCCGGTGGGCAAGGCGGTCTACGGCCACCTGCTGAGCACCGACGGGCAGATCATAGACGATGTGATCACCTACCACATCGCCGATGGGCAGTACCTGATGGTCCCCAACGCATCAAACGTGGACCGCGTGCGGGAGTGGGTTAAGGCCAACACCAAAGGATTGGAGATCGTGGACCTCTCTACCCGCCTGGCCTGCATCGCCGTACAGGGTCCGTTGGCCCGGGGGGTCCTGCAGAGAATATGCTCCATCGACCTCTCCCAGATGAAGCGCTTCCAGGGGCGCTTCGCCTTCCTTTCCGGAGGGGGTTCCAGATTCCTGCCCGACCTATTGCCGTCGAACGGCCAGGGCGTGGGCTGCTACATCGGCAGCACCGGATACACCGGCGAGGACGGCTTCGAGGTGCTGGTGGAGGACCGGGACGCCCCCTGGCTATGGAACAAGCTTTTAGGAGAGGGGGACGGGAAGGTCAAGCCCATCGGGCTGGGAGCAAGGGACACCCTGCGCCTGGAGATGGCCTACCTCCTGTCGGGAACGGACTTCGACGGACGCCAGACATCCTTGCAGACCGGGCCGCCCTGGGTGGTCAAGATGGACCATGCCTTCATCGGCCGGGATGTGCTGATCCTGCAGAGGGAACATAAGTACGATGTGCTGGTGGGGATGGAGCTGACCGGCAGAGGCGTCCCGCGCCACGGTTATGACATCATGCAGAACGGCAAGGTCGTGGGGAAGGTCACCAGCGGCAACATGTCCCCCTGCTTGAGGATCGGGATCGCCATGGGCTACGTGCCCCAGAAGCTTTCCGCCGTTGGGACGGAGCTTTCCATATCCATACGCGGCGAGGCCGTGCCGGCCAAGGTTGTGCAGACCCCCTTCTACAGGAAGTGATGCCATGCCCAGGGAGCTCGTGCGTAACCTCATAGAGATGCTGCGTGTCCACAGCGACACTAATGAGGGAAAGCACGAGCTCTTCGAGATGGTGCTCGGAAAATTGCAGGAGATGAGCCTGGACATCACCGTCGGCGGTATGCGTGAGAGCCCTGCGTTGGTCGCGTCCCACGGTGAAGGGGGAATGGCCTACGCCGCCCACCTCGATACCGTGCCCGCGGGGGAGGATTGGACCAGGGAGGACGGAGAGGTGGAGGCTGGACGCATCTACGGCCTGGGAGCGGCGGACATGAAGGGGGGAGCGGCGGCCATGCTGTCTGCCGCACGCACGCTGAAGGAGGAGGACGTGCCGTTCTGTCTGCTCATCACCACTGACGAGGAGGAGCTGATGACCGGGGCGGAGTTCCTGGCCAAGAGGCCGGAGGTGCGCAAGGCCAGCTCCGTGCTGGTCGGAGAGCCCACGGACCTGAGGGTGGCCTGGAAGGAGAAGGGGATATCCCGGTTGACACTGACCGCTCACGGGGTGGCCTCACACGCTAGCATGCCCTGGAACGGGGATAATGCCATCATGCGCATGACCCGGCTGCTGGAAAAGCTCTCCCCTATGCTCAACGTCCCTTCGGGACCGACTGACGATCTCACTCTGGTCGTTTCGACCATCAAGGGCGGGACCCGCAACAACATCGTCCCGGACCGTTGCGACGCCCAGTTCAACGCCCGCTTCCCCTATCCGCTGACGGCCAAGGAGGTGCGCGAACGCATCATGCACACTCTCGATGGGGAGGACTACGACATCGTCATGCAGTACGAGCTTCCGGCCTTCGAGACCCTGCCGGACACGACGCTCATAAGAGAACTGCAGGCCGCCGGGGCCGGGGAGCTTTTCGCCGTCCCCTACGCCACCGAGGCCGCGGTGTATTCCGCGGTGAACTCCCTGGTCAGCGTCTGCGGGCCGGGAAGTCCTTCCATGGCCCACGCCAAGGACGAGTATGTGGAAAGGTACCAGCTGGAGAACGCCTATCACCTTTATTGTGAGATGGGCCGGCGCCTTCAGGGGTAAACCCGGGCGACGGTCCTGGGGTACGGTATGGCGTCCCGGATGTGGTCCAGGTTGCACACCCACTTCACGATGCGCTCCACGCCCAGACCGAAGCCGGAGTGCGGCACGGAGCCGAAGCGCCTCAGGTCCAAGTACCAGCGGTACGGGTCCTCCGGTATGCCCTGGGCCTCCATCCTCTGCAGTATCTTGTTCAGGTCGGTCTCCCTCTCGCTACCGCCTATTACCTCCCCGAAGCCGAAGGGTGCCAGCAGGTCGGCGCACTTGTAGGTGCGCAGGTCGTCCTCGTCCTCCTTCATGTAGAAGGCCTTGCACACCTTGGGAAAGTTGGTGACGAAGACCGGAGCGACCTCCTCTTCGGTGATAGCCCTCTCTTCTGCCGCCCCCAGGTCCGCCCCGAACTCGATGTCGAAGCCCTTGGCCTTCAGCTTGTTGATCATGTCCGCGTAGCGCAGCCTCTTGAATGGAGGCTGCACCATCTTTAACGGCTCGATGTCCCGTTTGAGCAGCTCCAGCTCCTCCTTGCGCTCCTTGAGGGTCTTGGTCACCATGGCCGAGACCAGCTCCTCCTGGATCTTCATGTTGCCCTCGTTGTCCACCCAGGCCTCCTCCAGTTCCATGTGCCAGTATTCGGTCAGGTGCCTAGACGTCCGGGACTTCTCGGCCCGGAAGGAGGGGGTGATGGAATAGACCCTCTCAAGGGAGAATATCAGCGACTCGAGGTACATCTGGGCGCTCTGGCTCAGGAAGGCCTCGCGGTCGAAGTACTTCAGTTTGAAGAGGGTGACCCCGCCCTCGCAGGCGTTCTGGGTGAAGATGGGCGGAGTGACCTCGGTGAACTCGTTCTCGGCCAGCCACTCCCGGGCGCCGGCCATCAGCGTGGCCTTGACCTTCATGACCGCGGTCTGCTCCCGTGAACGTATCCATAAATGGCGGTTGTCCAAGAGCAGCTCCTCGCTCTGGTACTCAGTGATGGGGAAAGGCAGAGCGGCCCCGATGACGCTTAGGGAGGACGCTCGGACCTCGTACCCGCCGGGAGCGCGATCGTCCTTGTACATGGTGCCGACCACCTCTACCGACGATTCGATGGAGGCGGCCCCGGCGGCCTCGAACTGGGCGTCGGGCAGATTGCCCTTCTTGACGGTTACCTGGATGATTCCAGTGGAGTCGCGGACCACGGCGAACACTATCTTTCCGCTGCTTCTGGTGCGGTACACCCATCCTCTCAGGGCCACCTGGCCCTCGAGGCAGGGGGATGTCAGCAGCGAGCGGATGCTTGAGAAGGACGTCATCATTGCACCTGGCTGTTGAAGAACTGCTTCTGTGTATCAAATGATTTCGGTCGGGACGGCGGCAAATGGATAAAGCCGGGAGGACGATTCCTAGGCGTGCACAGGCGTCTGGCGAGGAGGGGTGACCTGCCGGGGATCATGGCATTGGAGGAGGAGATTTTCGATCTCAACAGCTTCTCCGAGGAGCTGGTCGAGAGCTTTCTGTCGGACCCGGAGGTACGTACCCTGTTGATCGAGGAGGGGGCCGTGATAGCTTATTCCATGGTCCGCCTGTCGACCGGGTACGAGACGGCCGAGGTGCTATCGTTGGCCATCTCCCCCTCACATCGCCATCGGGGGTTGGGGCGGGAACTGATCGAGGCCATGGAGAAGATGGCCGCGGAAGGCGGCTTCTTGACGGTCATGCTATGCGTGCGCCCGGACAACGCCGCCGCGGTCAACTTATACCTCTCCCAGGGGTATAGGGTGTTGGCCCGCCTCAGAGGCTATTACGAGGATGGGGCGGACGCGGACATGATGGTCAAGCACATGGAGGGATGAGGCATGAAGGTCAAGGAGGCCAAGCTAAGCGATCTGAAGGGGATAGAGGGCAAGCCGAACCTGCTCGGCGGGCCGTCCTTCTCCCTTTCCGCCCTGGAGATCTTCATGACCGCCCCTGACTTCACTATCCATATGGCCGGGGGCTCGGCCATGGTGCTCTATCATGAGGGCGAGGGGGGCAAGAGCCGGGTCCTGCTCGTGGTAGGCCAATTGTCGCCAGAGCTGCTCAAGGCGGCGGAAGGGGCGGCCCGATGGGCGGGGACGGTGAAGATCACCCTGGAAGCGGAGCCGCAGAGCGAGGCCCTGCCGACCTTGGAGGGATACGGGTTCACCAAGAAGGGCGACGTAGCCAACTATTTCGGCAAGGACCGGCCGGCGTACTTCATGGAGAAGAATCTGTAATATGCATTAAATTATAATAATATTTTAATATATATATCAATCCAGAGGGCTGGATGGCTGAAAAATGCCCTAAGGCAATCATTATATATGGAACCGGGCATTCGCCAAAACAGACCAACGCTCACGTGATGTTGGACTGGGGTGAATGACTATGGAAGAGTCTCTTTGCAATGTTGAGTTCCTGAAAGACAACAACAATTTCGTGGCACGGGTGCAAAGCGAGCTCGGAGGCCTCCGGGAATACCAGAGCAGCAGCCTGGAAGAGGTCTTGGAACAGGTCATCATCGACCTGCAAGAGGAATTCGAGACCGCGATGTGATTCCTTCCGATTTTTTCACTGCGACTAATCCAGCATGACCGCGTGATCGGTCGATCCTGAGCGTCCGAGGAGGGTTGTGCATGCAACAGAGCGAGAACGACTCGATAATGTCCTCATACTACGGTGAAGATGAGGTTACCGCCATCATCACCCTAAAGGTCGAAACCAAGGATGCTGACGAGGTATGCGAGAACGTTTCCTTGCTCAAGCTAGCCATAGACGTGTTCCTGGTTACCGGGGACACCGACATAGTAGTGAAGGCCAAGTTCAAGAACTACACTCAACTCAAGAAATTCTTGGTGGAAGAGCTGTCCCGCATCAATGGCGTCAAGGACACCAAGACCCTCATGGTGGTAGCTGCCTTCAAGGAGAAGGGGGAGCTGAAGTTCGACTCCGAGTGAGGGGGGACCGCATCTCAGTGATGCTAAAGGATGGTGATTTCATGGGATACGATGTTAAACAGAGACTCAATCAGGTAATCGATGTCTTGGACCAGTTGTCGGAGGACACTTCCGTTCCCCGTAACATTCGCCGCGGGGCCACCGAGGCCAAGGGCCGGTTGAACCAGGACGGGGAGGCCATGGACGTGCGCGTGGCCGGGGCCATAGGCAAGCTGGACGACCTAGCTAACGACCCGAACATACCTATGCACGGCAGGACCGTAATATACCGGATCATCTCCGAGCTGGAGAACCTTCTGAAATCCATCAACAACTGATGGTCGACCTTCATCCAGGCGATGGGAAAAAACTTTAAAATTGCGCGGTATTGTAGTAGCCTCAGGCGGGCATAGTCTAGTGGTTAGGACTGAAGCTTCCCAAGCTTCGAACTCGGGTTCGAATCCCGGTGCCCGCACTTCTGGTCTTTTTCGTTCCTGAGTTCACAGGCGCTTCCACTTGGTGTTGTCGTCCAAGGGCTCGTCGATGCTCGGTCCGGACATGGGAACCTGCTCCGCCTTCGCCTCGACCGGTTCCGGGTCCCAGCCGGAATCGGGCCTCGCTTCCGGTGCATTGAACTGGGGCTGGAAAGGCTTCTCCTTCTTGCGGGGTACGCGGCGCTTGACCGGTTTGGCGTTTATGTTCATCGAGGGCGTCTTGGTCAGATGATAGACGCTGCGAGACATTCCCAGTACTATGATGAAGTAAGCAATCAGGATAATGACCGATGTGACCCACCAGATGCTGAAGAGCGCGGCCAGGGAGAGTATGGTCACCAGACTCAGACTGACAAAGCCGGAGATGAAACGGCTGATGTGCCCGGGGTCATGGGTCACCACCCCCAGATTATCGAAGTTAATGGTGCGCACAATGGAGTATATGTCGCTCTCCAGTGTGGCGTAGATGATGGTCACGATGCCCCCGCCGATGACGAAGGAGAGCATGTTGTAGGGGAAGGGCAGCACCATTATGGCCATGAGGATTACGAAGTACAAGATCACCAGGGCTTCCAAGCGGCGGGTCCTCTCGAACAGCTTGAGGGTCGAGGGGAGGATAATCTTGCTCATGGTGCGGTTGATGAGGGAGCCGCTGTACCTCAGAACCTTAGGCGTTATCTTTGTAAGCGCGCGGGTTACACCTGCGCTGTGTTTCATCAGCGTGGGAGCGATTATACTCATGATGAAGCAGTAGGCTCCGGCGAAGGGGTCAAGTTGCGATTCTTTGGTCACCGCTGGGGAATTGCTCCCCACGCTGGCGTACATGATGGCTTCCGAGGAACGCCCGGTCATGGCCGTGCCGATGAAGGTGGCGGCTTTAGAGGTGAATCCCAGCAGATAGGTGACCGACCCTAATATGATGACCTCGTAGAACAGGGAAACGGGCACGGCGATGAGCAGTATGGGAATGATCCCGGACAGCGCGTTCAGGTTGATCATCATGCCGAAGCTGATGAAGAAGACGGCCACCAGGGCGTCCCGGAACGGAGTGATGCGGTCCTCAATGCGTTCCGCCAGTTTGGTCTCAGCGAAAACCATGCCGAGGAAGAAGGCTCCGATGATGGCTGGGACCCCGGCGACCTCCGCCAGGGCAGCGGAGAGGAACACTAGTCCTAAGGCGAAGAGCACGAACAGTTCGTTGCTCTTGATGCTCTCGAAGTATTTCACCACGTGGGGAATGACCGCGATGGCTATGAAGATGAAGAAACCGTAGAAGGCCAGTATACCGACGATGAGGCGGGTCATGGTCATGTTGCTGGCGTCGGTCTTGAACATCAGTCCCCCGGCGATGGTGAGCAGCACCATGGACAGGAAGCTCTCCACGATCACCGTGCCCAGCAGGTACTCCTTCTCCGGATTGGCGGAGCGTTCCATGTCCTCCAAGGCCTTGCCGGTGATGGCTACCGAGCTCATGGATATTACCCCGGCCAGGAAGACCGTGTCCACCACCGGCCATCCCAGGGCGAAGCCGATGAGTATGCCGAGGAACATGCCCAGCCCCACGTCCATCAGCGCCAGGATTATCGCCGGGGCCTTGGTCTTCTTCAATTTGGTTATCGAGAATCCTAGCCCCACGAAGAACATCAGCAGGGTCAGGCCCATGCTGGACAGTAGCTTGATGAACTCGGTGTCCTTGACCAGCCCGTCGTAGGTGAAGCCGAAGAGCTCGATGTAAATGTAGGGACCGATGAGGATTCCGGCTAGTATGTAGCCGAGGATGACGCTTTGCTTGGCCTTCGAGGCTACGGCTGCGCCTATGAAGGCGACCAGCATTATGATCCCCGCCTCGAACATCAAACTGTCAGTTGCTATCATCGCCACTACCTATGCTGGTGCGTTCGTGCTGGTTTCGGGCAATCGCTTTCGCTGGGCGTTATCATTTCGCCCTGTCCTCAAGAGCGCCGCCTGCAGAGCATGGCACCTAGTGCATCCCGTTTCCTCGATAGTATTACATGTTATAAATAATTGTCCACATCTGGAGTGGCCTCCGTCGCGGCTTCCGTTGGCAGCGTCGATTTTAATTAATTGGACCGTCGTAAACCTTGTGGGTCAAAAATGTCTACGGAATTCCACGCGATGAGTGGAGAGGAGACCCTGAGCGCTTTGGGCAGCGGTCCCGAGGGGCTTTCCGCCGCCGAGGCCGCGGATAGGTTGCTGCGCTACGGTCCCAACGAGCTGAGTGAGGGCCGCAAGATCTCCCCGCTCAAGATCTTCTTGGAACAGTTCAAGGATTTCATGGTCATCATTTTGATAATCGCCGCCATCATTTCCGGCGCCATCGCCAGCATCAAAGGGTCCAACGAGGAATGGCTGGACGCGGCGGTCATCATGATCATCGTCATCATCAACGCCACCCTCGGGTTCGTTCAAACCTACAGGGCGGAAAAGACCATGCAGGCGCTGAAGGACATGGCCGCCCCCAAGGCCAACGTGATTCGCGACGGAAAGGAGCAGTGCGTTCCCTCCAGGGATCTGGTCCCGGGAGACATCATATTGCTGGCGGCCGGGGACAAGATATCGGCCGACGCCAGGCTGCTCGATTCGGCCAACCTGAAGACCAACGAGGCCTCGCTGACCGGAGAATCCCTGTCGGTCAACAAGCGCGCCGGAGAGGTGTTGGCTGAGGGCGCCTTCCTGTCCGACCGCATTAACATGATATTCTCCGGCTGCACCGTGGACCATGGACGTGGAAAGGCCGTGGTCATCTCCACCGGCATGCTGACCCAGCTGGGCAACATCGCCAAGATGGTCCAGTACGAGGACGAGGACACTCCCCTGCAGAAAAAGCTCGACAAACTGGGAAAGCAGCTGGGGCTGATGATCTTCGGCGTGTGCATATTCATATTCGTCGTGGGGCTGACCCGGGGCGTCCCGGCCGAGGAGATGTTCCTTACCGCGGTCAGCCTGGCGGTGGCGGCCATCCCCGAGGGGTTGCCGGCCATCGTGACCATCTCGTTGGCGTTAGGATTGCAGCGCATGGCCAAGCGCAAGGCGGTCATGCGCAAGCTGCCGGCGGTGGAATCACTGGGCAGCGCCACGGTGATATGCACGGACAAGACCGGCACCCTGACCAAGGGCGAGATGAACATCCGCGAGATATTCATGACCGAGGCCATCAACGTCAGCGGCGAGGGCTTCGAGCCCAAGGGCACCTTCTCCCTGCCGGGGGGGGTCATGGACGCCGACGACCGGGGGGACCTCTCCATGCTGCTGGTGGCCGGCGCCCTGTGCAACGATTCCTCCCTCTATCAGGAGGAGGGCAAGTGGAAGGTGCGGGGAGACCCCACCGAGGGCACGTTGATCGTTACCGCCCGCAAGGGCGGCGTTGACGTGGATAAGATCACCAAAGACAGCCCGCGCATCTTCGAGCTTTCATTTGATTCGGTGAAGAAGCGCATGACCACCGTGCACGAGGTGGACGGTCGAAAGTATGCGTTCATGAAAGGCGCGGCGGAGAAGGTGGTCCCGCTGTGCACCAAGCGCCGTGCGAAAGGCCAGATCGTGGACCTCATCCCGCAGACGGTCGAGTCCGTCCTGGCCCAGAACAACGATATGGCCGGGCGCGCGTTGAGAGTTCTGGCCATCGCCATGCGCGATGTCACCGACGTTCCTCTGGAGGAGGCGGCGCTGGAGAAGGACTTCACCCTGCTGGGCCTGGTGGGCATGATCGACGCCCCGCGCAAGGAGGCCATGGAGGCGGTCAAGAAATGCCACACCGCCGGTATCCGCGTCATAATGATCACCGGCGACCACGAGCTGACCGCTAGGGCCATTGCCGTGGAGATGGGCATCGCAAAACCGGGCAAGGACAAGGTCATCAACGGCCAGATGCTGGAGACGGCCTCGGACCAGGAGCTGACCGAGCTGCTCAAGGAGGTCAACGTCTTCGCCCGCGTCGCTCCCGAGCATAAGGTCCGCATCGTAGAGATGCTGCAGAACCAGGGTCAGATAGTGGCCATGACCGGGGACGGGGTGAATGACGCCCCGGCCCTGAAGAAGGCGGACATCGGCGTGGCCATGGGCATCACCGGGACGGACGTCTCCAAGGAGGCATCGCAGATGGTCCTCATGGACGACAACTTCGCCTCCATCGTGAACGCCGTGGAGGAGGGGCGCGGGGTCTACGACAACATCAAGAAGTTCGTGACCTTCCTGCTGGCCTGCAACTCCGGAGAGGTGACGGCCATGTTCGTCGCCAGCCTCATCTTCGTAGAGCCGCAGTTCATGCCCTTTCTTCTGCCGATTCAACTGTTGTGGATGAACCTGGTTACGGACGGGCTGCCGGCCCTGGCCCTGGGTATCGACCCCACTCCCAAGGACATCATGGAGCGCCCGCCGAACGCTCCCAATGAGCCGCCGGTCAACCGCAGCAATGCCATACGCATATTGGCCGTGGGGTCCATATTCGCCATATCGACCTTATTGGCCTTCTGGTTGGAGTATTGGGACGCCACAAACGTGCTCGGCCTGGCCGATGCGGACGCGGTCATGCACGCCCGGACCGTGGCCTTCTGTACCATCGTGTTCGCCCAGCTGTTCTACGCCTTCTCGGCGCGTTCGGCCACCAAGACCCTCTGGCGGATCGGCATCTTCACCAACACGAAGCTGGTCGCGGCGATCGAGGTTTCGGTACTGTTGCAGCTGGCGGTGGTGTATCTACCGGGACTGAGCGACGCCTTCCGCACCTCCCCCTTGGACCTGGAGGAATGGCTGATCCTGCTGCCCATGTCCCTGTGCGCCTTCGCCTTCAACGAGCTGTGGAAGGTCGTGGCCGCGCGTAAGGCCCGGAGAAGCGAATGATAGAGCTGGACGGGTCGCATGGCGAGGGCGGGGGGCAGCTGCTGCGGACAGCGCTGTCCCTTTCCGTGCTCACCGGACAGGACCTGCTCATCACCAAGATCAGGGCAGGGCGTCCTGACCCGGGGCTCAAGCCCCAGCACCTGGCCGGGGTTCGCCTCATCACCAACCTCTGCAACGCCGAGGTGGTCGGGGACGAGGTCGGCTCTCAGCGGCTGGAGTTCCGACCGGGGGCTTTGGTCGGCGGGACGTATAAGTTCGACGTGGGAACGGCCGGCAGCCTGACCCTGCTGATCCAGACGGTGCTTCCTGCGCTGGTCCTCTCTCCAGTAAGGACGGAGCTGGAGCTGGTCGGCGGTACCGATGTGCGCTGGTCGCCTCCGGTGGACCATTACCGGATGGTGCTCCTACCATTGATAAGGCGCATGGGGGCCCAGGTGGAGATGGAGGTCGAGGCCAGAGGGTTCTATCCTCGGGGAGGAGGAAAAGTGCGCCTGAAGGTTTCGGGCGGGGAACTGCGGAAGCTATCCCTCGATGAACGGGGGGAGCTGCGCCGCATCACCGGCGTATCGTTCGTCCAGAACCTGCCCGGGCACGTGGCCCAGCGTATGGCGGATGCGGTTCGGCGAAACCTGCTTGGAATGGACGTTCAGATGCGGTTCGAGACGGGAACGGGCGATTCGACCGGGGCCGGGGTGGTCCTGACGGCGGAGTACGAGAACACCATTATCGGCTGGAGCTCGCGGGGGGAGAAGGGCATGTCGGCGGAGGTGGTGGGCCGGGAGGCCGCGTCGGGCCTGACCAAGGAGATGGAGGGCGGAGGGACCTTGGACGCGCATACCGCGGACCAGCTGTTACCGTTCCTGGCGCTGGCCGGACAGGATTCCGAGTTCACCGTGCGGGAGGTGAGCGGACACCTGGGCACGCAGATTTGGTTGGTGCCTCATTACCTCCCCGTGCGCTTCGAGATGACCGAGGGCGCGCCCTTCCGGGTCCGGATCAGCCGTACATGATGGAGCGCTTCTTGGCCAGCTCCTCGCTCTCCCCGGTCTTCACCTTTATCTCCTTCAAGGCCTCTTCGATGAGCGCGGCCTCTTCCAGCAGAGGCTGGGTGTCCAGCTGGGTGTGCAATAACAGTTTGTCGATGGCCTCGGTGGCGGCGGCGGCCGCCCGGGCGTCTGGATAGTCGGAATGCGCCTCGGACAGTATGGACACCACGTCGAAGTTGCGGTTCACGCCCTCGTTCAGCAGCACTCCGGCCAGACCGACCACCACCCCGTTCTCGAATATGGGAATGTCGTTCTTGATCAGGAGGGTCCGGGCCCGGGGAGTGGAGGCCACGGCGTAGACCTTGAAGTTGGCGGCGTCCTTCTTCTCCTGTTCCTCGTCCACCTCTTCGCCGGACTTGTTGGCCAGCCCCTCGGGGGATATGACCATGGTGCAGCCCTTATGCTCCACCCAGTCCATGATGGCCCAGGCCAGGGGCTTGAGTATCTCTGACGGGGGCTCGAACTCGGAGACGATGACCACGATCTTCTCGTTGCCCTTCTCGTTGATGTTGCCGGAGTACACCCGCACCGGGGAATAGGGGACGCCATCCCGGACGATGGACACTGAAGGCAGGTAGGGGGAATCGACGACCGCTATCAGGTCCATGTCCAGCAGGTTGACCAGATAGTTGGCGGTGATGGAACCGACCAAGCCGATGCTGGAGAAGCCTTCGATGACCGTGGCGCCTTTCAGATTGGACCTTTTCAGCTCGATAATGTCGAAATCGCTCATCGCCGGCGATATCGATTTTATGCTATTAATCTCCCACCCCCCATCACCCTTATGACCATGCCCGCGGATATCTCAACCATGAGGCCCAGGGTGATTGTCAATTGCGCCATGTCCCCGGACGGCAAGATCGCCGGGACCGAGAGACGACAGCTGCGCATCTCCTCCCCGGAGGACATGGAGAGGGTGAGGATGCTGCGTTCCGAATGCCAAGCCATACTAGTAGGGGCGGGAACGATCCTGGCCGACGACCCGCATCTAACGATCAAAGGGCTGCCGCCGGAGAGGCAGTCGCTGAGGGTGGTGCTGGACCCCCGGGGGAAGGTGCCGGAGACCTCATTGATCCTCGACGACCGGGCGCGCACCCTGATGGTGACCTTCGAGGATTGCGTACGTGACTATCCCGGGGCGGAGACGGTGCGCTTGGGCAAGGGGAAGATAGACCTCGGCGCCCTGCTGGACCTGTTAGGGGCGCGAGGGATATCCAACCTCTTGGTGGAAGGAGGTGGGGAGACCATATTCTCCTTCTTCGAGGCTAGACTGGTAGACGTCTATTCCGTGTACGTCGGCGATTTCATCATCGGAGGGAGGGAGGCGCCCAGCCCGGTGGACGGGGACGGCTTCCGGCCCGGGGAGCACGTGTTCATGCGCCTGACCTCCTTCGAAAGGCTGGGGGGCGGAGTGCACCTCACCTACGAGGTCAAGAGGGATGGCTGAGCCCTCCTTCCTCCTGGACGGGATGCTGGGCTCGCTGGCCCGCTGGCTGCGCATCATGGGGTACGATGCACGTTACATGCGCGATCTGGCGGACGCCGATATGCTAAGGCTGCTGCAGGGGAACGAGCGACACCTGCTGACCCGGGACCGTCAGTTGGCCGAAAGGGCGGGGGAGCGGGGGTTCTGCGTTTCGGAGATGGACCTCGACGCTCAGCTGCTTGCGGTCGTGGCTGAGTTCGGTCTGCGAACGGAGCAGTCGTACCGCAGGTGCACCGCCTGCAACGGAGAGCTGCAGGCGGTGGACCGGGGATCGGTGAAGGACGAGGTGGCCGAGGGCACCTGGAACGGATATCAGGACTTCTGGCGCTGCGCCAGCTGCGGGAAGGTCTACTGGCAGGGGGCGCATTGGAAGAACATAGAGAAGAGGCTGGAAGGGCTCAGCAGAGGTCCCGGAAATAGTCCTCGCTGAGGACCTTGCCGGTGCTGGCGTTGAGGACCATCACGCCCTTGGTGCCCTCTACGCACCATATAGGGACGTACATCAGGCCGAGGGGCTTGATCGTGCCCTGGTCCAGGCGGGGATGCTGGACCACGCGCTCGGTCATGGTCACCTGACCGTTCTCCCGCACCAGGTCCCTCTCGTAGGTGTGCTCCTTCTCCACCGCCACCCGCACCAATCCGGAGGCCTCCTCTTCCTCGAGCACCGGCTCCAGGCGCCTGTGCCCCTGCTCCAGCCGGGGCACGGTCTGGGGCAGTTCGCTCCACGGCTCAACGACCTTGGTCAGGGCGTTCACCGCCAGCAGGCCGTCCTTGTTGCCGATGCGCCCATCGCCCACGAACAGGGGGACGTCGTAGCTGAAGATGTAATGAGGCACGAGCTCCAGACGGTGGCTGAACCCGCCCACGGTCCTGGCGGAGATCTCCACGACCTCCTTCAGGTCCAGGCGCAGGGGGGTAATGCGTTCCTCCTCGGCCAGGTCCTGCAGGCCCTCGGTGGGCATCTCCGGGAAGTCGTCGGCGTAGAGCTCGTCGATCAGCCCGTGGTCCTCCTCCCCCACCAGTCCTTCGATGCGGGTGCGCCCCACCTCGTGCTCCACGGCCTCTCGGTCCCAGACCACCACCTCGGACGGTAGGTTGTTCTGCACCGATTCCGCCAAAGGTACCAATGTGGCCAGCACCACCTTGCCTTTGAGCCCGGACAGGGCCTTCATGAACTCCTCGATGGCCGCCGGGGAATGCTGGGCGTAGGGGTAGAGGTTCAGCTCGATGTCCTCCCGGCGCCCGTGGACGAAGCTGCCTTTCATGTCTACTATGAAGCCTCTCGATTCGAGGATCTCTTTCAGCACTGTCGGCAGGGTGAGCATAAAAGCCTGAGGGGAGGAATCGCTCGAGGTAATAAATAGGTTATCGGGTGCCCTTCCAAAGGTCCCGGTCGGAGAAGGCCTCGAACTCGATGCAGCGGCTGATGACCACCCTGGGGTGCACCGTGGGCATGTTGGCGATTACGGAGGGGTAAGTAAAATAGGATATGGGACGATGGAGCTTTCGTGAAGCGGGCGTGGGGTTGGGCAGCGGTCCTTGGCCTGGCTGCGGCCTCGGTGGTGCTGGGGTGGGTGGCGGCGGAGAAGGAGGAGCTGGTGCTCTACCTGTTCCTGGTCTTCCCGGTTTTCCAGGCCAAGGGCGCCTGGGGAATGGCGTCCGTCCTGCTGGCCCTGGCCGCCTTCGTGAGCTTGCTCATCAACCTGAGGTTCGAGATCGACCAGGACGGCGGGGAGAAGGGCGTGTCGACCGGGGGAGTGCTCCTCATCGGCCCCGTCCCCATAGTCTTCGGCACGGACCGCCGGATCACCATACTGACCCTGATGGTCGCGGTGGCTGTGCTGGCCGCGCTACTACTCCTTCTGTTCCTTTGAGATGGCCTTCGCCGAGTCCCAGGCGTCGAGCTTGGTCCTCCGGGCCTTCTTCCGCACCGTCTCCATGATCTCCATGTAGTCCTGGTACGACAGCCCGGCTCGACGGACCTCCCGACCCACCGCCTGTTCCAAAGAATCATCCCGGCGGCGGTTCTCCAATGCGGCGTTCAGTGCCTTCCTGAGCTCCGCCCTTATCTCTTCCATGCCTCGACCACCTTCAGGAAGTTGCGGAATATGTCCACGCCGTGGTCGGTGTTCTCCACCTCGGGGTGGAACTGCAGGGCATAGAGCGGCCTCTTCAATGAGCGCATGGCCTCCACCGGGCAGGTGTCCGATCGGGCCAGGACCTGGAATCCTTCGGGCACGCTCTTCACCTCGTCGTTGTGGGACTCCCAGACGTCGAACTCCCGGGGAAGACCGGTGAAAAGGTTGCCATCCTCCTTCACATATAGGCGGGTGCGCCCGAACTCCGCCCGGGCCGCCGGCCCGGTGGTCCCTCCGAAGTGATTGGCCATGAAATGCATGCCGGCGCAGATGCCTAGGATGGGGTATTCCGCCTTATCCAGGTATTCTCCGTTGTTGCCCATGCGCCCGGCCTCCGAGGCCACGTCCGGCGCGCCTCCGGAGAGGACCAGGGCGTCCACTTCCGTCAGCTGGTCGAAGGGCGTGCTGTTCGGCACGATCTTCGTCTCCACGTCCAGATACTTCAGTACGCGCCATTCGCGGTGCGTCCATTGCCCCCCGTTGTCCACGACGAAGACCCGCATCGGTCCCCCATCACCGGAATACGGTATAAATTGAACGGTCGGACGGACGAAAAGGTCCCGGGAAATGATTATGTCCAGCTATGTTCATGACCGTTCATATGAAGGCCGTGATATTCGACCTGGGGCACACTCTGATCGATTACTACCACGACTGGTCCGGTCCTGAGGAGCGCACCGTCCGCAGACTACACGAACTGGCCCGTCAGGCCGGCAGCCGCATGCAGGAGGCCGAGTTCCGGCAGTCCATGATGACCACGCTCCAAAGGAACCGGGACCGCAAGGCCGAGGAGATGCTGGAGATCCCTCTCGAGCAGGTGCTGCAGAACATCCTGGGCAAGGCGGGGTGCCGCGTGGACGAGGGGCTCGTCCAGGACGGCCTGGAGCTTTTCTACGCTGCCCTGAAGGAGGACCGCCAGCTCATCCCAGGCACGCTCGAGATGCTGGAGAGGGTAAGGGACAGGGGGTACGAGATCGGACTGATATCCGACGTGGCCTGGGGGCTGCCTTCGGAGTATCCCCTCAGGGACATGAAGTACTACGGGCTGGACCGCTTCTTCGATGACATGATCTTCTCCACTGACGTCGGTCTTCGGAAACCGCACCCCCGGCTGTTCAAACTGGCGCTGTTCAACCTGGGAGCGGATGTGGAAGGCTCGATGTACGTAGGCAACTCGCTGCAGGCGGACATCAGAGGGGCCAAGGGGGTGGGGCTGAGGGCGGTGCTGAAGAAGAGCGGTTATTTCGAGCCGGACAGCTCCATCGTGCCCGATGATACCGTGGACGGCTGGGAAGACCTGGACGACCTGTTGTGAGCTTCACTCCCACTCTATGGTGGCCGGGGGCTTGTGCGTGACGTCGTAGACCACCCGGTTCACGTCGGCCTTCATCTCGTTGGTTATGCGCAGCGAGATTCGCTCTAGCACGTCGTAGGGAATGTGAGAGAAGACCGCGGTCATGGCGTCGACCGATTCGACGGAACGGATGGCTATGGTGCGTCCGTAGGCCCGGCGGTCGCCCTGCACACCCACCGACTGCACCGGCAATAGCACGGCGAAGTACTGCCACGGTATGGTCATCTGTCCTTTGTTGGACGCCGCTTCCAGCTCCTCCTCGACTATGGCGCAGGCCTCCCGGACAACGCTGACGGCTTCTGGCGTGGCCTCGCCGATGATCCTGATGGCCAGGGCTGGTCCGGGGAAGGGCTGTCTTTCCGAGACCTCCACGCCCAGGTAGCGGGCCACCGCCCGCACCTCGTCCTTGTATAGGTCCCACAGCGGCTCGACCAACTTGAGGGACATGTCCTTGGGCAGCCCGCCGACGTTGTGATGGCTCTTTATGGTGTCCCGCACCCCATCCCCGCTCTCTATCCAGTCGGGGGCGATCGTACCTTGTACCAAGTGATCGGCGCCGAACCCCTTGGCCTCGCGCTCGAAGACGCGTATGAAGCGCTCCCCGATGACTTTCCTCTTCTTCTCCGGGTCGATCTGCCCCTTCAGGGCGTTGAAGAACTCTTCCGAGGCGTCGACGATCTTGTAGTGCACCTTCAACCGGTCGAACATGGAGCGGACGCCGTCGGTCTCGCCCTTGCGCATGAGGCCGGTGTCCACGTAGACCGTGAGCAGGCGCTCGCCGATGGCCCGGTCCACCAGCACGGCGGCCACGGTGCTGTCCACGCCGCCGGAGCAGGCGATGACGGCCTTCCCGGTGATCTTCGCTCTCAGTTCCTCGATCTTCTCTTCCACGAACGTCTGGGGGTCGAACATCAGACCTGCACCTCTTGGGAATCGTTCTCCACCTTTTCCGCCATCTCCTGGCGGTAGGCGACAAGCTCCTTGGCCAGGCGCTTGTCGCTCAGTGAAAGCATGGATATGGCTAGCAGCGCGGCGTTGTCCCCCCGGTCCAGGCCCACGCAGGCCACGGGGATGCCCGGGGGCATCTGCACGATGGAGAGTATGGAGTCCAGCCCCAGCTTCCCGGAGACCGGCACGCCGATGACCGGCTTGGAGGTGAAGGACGCGACCGCCCCAGGCAATGCCGCGGCCAGCCCGGCGATGGCGATGAAAACGTCCGCCCCGCTCTGCCCCACCAGCTCCTTCACCCGGTCAGGGGTCCGATGGGCCGAGGCCACCACCATGTTGGCCTCCACGCCGAAGCGCTGCAAAAGGTCCAAGGCCTTGCGGCCTACTTCCACGTCGCTCTTGCTCCCGAGAATGATGAGAACCGCGGGCATAATGGCCACTGACATGTTTCAAATAAAAAAGGATTTGCCTCCATGAGGCTTTGCACCTAAACCACCTCGGCACCCATGATTTGGGTGCAGGATAACGACTTTAAGTGCAGGAAGTCCGGCTCAACCCCATTCTCGTACATCTCATGGATGATGACCGTGATATTGTAGGCCACGATCTTCGCCAATAGTTCGTTCGTCTGCGCGGTCGGGTTCTTTGATTTTAATGTTTCTCCGAACTTCCTCTTGATGGCGGCATTGGTAGCCTCCACGTTCGACCTCTTATGATAGTGCTCCATGAACTCCTCGCGGTTCATCTGGAAATAATGATACATCCTATTCCAGGCAGCTGAACCCTTGGCCTTCGCTATTGCATTGCTCTTGAATGGGATGAACGCCGTACCACCAAGCTCCTCGATGAGGTCAAGGTTTGGTCTGGAAGAATAAGCCATGTCCGCCGAGACCTCATGGATCAGGAAACCATCGGCGGTCTTCTTGACCAGCGTCTCGAACTGCCCCGAATCGCTGCCGTTAGCATCGGTGATGACCACGCTGGTGACTATGTTCGTGCTTACCCCGGTGCATAGGTGGGCTTTCAGCCAGTTATGTTTCTTCCTGACGCCATGCTTCTCTCCATTAAAGGCGTTGAACGTGGTCGTTCTGAAACCCGTCGAATCCACGGCGAAATCCGTTTCCATATCAACGACCGGCAGGGCCGACAACATCACCAGTTCGTGAAGGATGGGTGTAATATCCCCCCGATTGAACAATTTCGATGGAGCGTTGAAATGGGGCGCGTGGTCGATCTGACCTCTTTCATTGGCATTCTTATATAGTCCGGATGCGCGGCGGCTTGATAATTGTGAATAGACCTTCTGGACAGCACAGAACAATTGTTCGTTGAGCGGAAGGCGAGGCCGCCCCATGATATGTTCAGGTTCTTCTATGCCTTCGACAAGTTCGCTCAATAACGAGTCGAACAGGCGTACCTCCTCAATCTGAGCGGTGTTGTAGGCCGACCAATCCTGACCGATGGTAACGCGCTCCTTCTTAGATGGGACAGCATCGGGCGCCCCTCTCTTCTCTTTCAGATGATATTGAACTGCGATGATGTGTTTGCACTCAACGCCCCTGGTGATGAAATCCGGACAATTACACTTCCATCCACGATTGTTCTCCACGCGGTAGGTGCCCACCCCGCTTTGTGATTGAACAGTGAATAGGCCAGATTTGATCTCCTTGACCGCGCCCGGAATGAGCGCTATGGCCTTACCGCGTTCGGCCCTTGCATCATCCGCTTGCACGTTCGTACCATCTTTGTTTACCATGTTATTCTACCTATAATGTTACCTATTACATGACTATTATATATGATTTTTGGTAGGCATGATGAAAAAATACTGGTTAATAATTGTTAGATAGAATAGTAGATAGAAATATTGGTAGAAAATATTGAAATAGTCCGATGCACCTTATCAATATCATGGCAACCGGTCAGATCACTTCTTTGACGAGAGCGAACAAGGCCAGTGATTCTTTAAGGACCACTGTTCCATCAAGCATCATCAAACAGTTCGAGCTAAAAGAGGGGGACCGCCTGAGATGGAAGCTGGAAGCGGAGAAGAATGGCGTAATCTGTATTAAAGTTGAGGCTGTAAAGAATTTGTAATCCAGTGCAACTCCCCCAGGCCGCATATGGCGCTTGGTGGAATGACGCCAGCGCAAAAAGCAGGGCTGGACCTACCGATTGAGAACGGATGGGGGGATTTGATACAATGGGCTCGCACGATTTTACATTAAAAACTCACCTACACTTAAAGTCGGGAGATTACACTTAATTAATTATTATAGAAAAGTCTAGATAGTAGAGTGTCTATATTTATTTCAGGAGTGAAAACAATGAGTGTGATAGCGGCGGATCGGGTCTGTGAGGTTACCAGACCAAATATTACTCATAGAATATTCTTCAAGGACTCGCGGAAGATGAATGAAATACCGGATGAGTCCGTTCATTTGGTCGTCACATCGCCGCCTTATTGGAATATCAAGGATTACGGCCATGATAATCAGATCGGCTATCGTGACTCATTGACTGAGTATATCGACAATCTCAATATTGTATGGGCAGAGTCGATTCGAGTTCTCCATCCTGGGTGTAGGCTATGCATCAATATTGGCGATATGTACCTCTCCGCAACCAAAATGACTCCTTATCAAATCGTTCCAATTCATGCAATGATAGTAAACTCGATTGCCCGGAATCATTCAGATTCGGTCGTTTATCTAGGCAGCATAATATGGCAGAAGATTTCAACCACCAACACGAGTGGCGGCGCTAATGTAATGGGGAGTTACGGGCGTCCGAGGAATGGCTATCTCAGTCTGGATTATGAGTACATAGCGATCTTCAAGAAAGTGGGAGATCCGCCAAAGGTTTCTAAGGAAGTTGTTGAACAATCTCGCATTAATATAGATGACTGGAGAGAACTGTTCTCGGGTCACTGGAAATTTAACGGCATCTCACAGAAGGGTCACATAGCCATGTTTCCAGTCGATTTGCCAAAGCGATTGATTAAGATGTTCACATTCCCGGGCGATACAGTCCTTGACCCATTCCTTGGTAGCGGGACCACGACGAAAGCAGCTTGTGAGATGGGACGTTCAAGCATTGGATATGAGATCGGCTTCGACACTAAAGATGGAGAAGATTTCAAGGAATTGATAAGAAAGAAAGTCCACTACTACGATATTCAGCCAGAAATGAGGGAAGCAGTCTATTCGTTCTCAGATTAGTTCCTTCAGAAAGAATAGATAGTCGGTTATTCTATTCATATCTGCCATTATAATGGGGATTAATATGGTAAAACTGGAGAAGGATGAGAAAGCTGTACTTGACATACTCAATGAGCATGTCGGAGAAGCATATGCAATCAGCGCGGATGAAATTGGCCGCCGTCTTAAAATTCCTCAAAGTGCCACACATGTTCCCGTTAGAGACATCGTATCGCAGATTCTGATAAAAACAGATGTCCCAATCGGGGCGAGTTCGAAAGGGTTCTTCATTATCGCAATACAAGAAGAATTGATCAGATATGAAGGAGCATTAGATAATAGGAGTCAGAAGATCATCGAGAGAAGGATTCGGGTAAACGAGAATTTCAGGAGATATTACAAAGTCCCCGATCTTGATGTCCTGAAAGAAGATGATGATATTGGATGAATAACAACAATTCATCCTGTTGGCCCATTTCTATAACTCTGTTAAATCAAAAACATACAACAACCATGAACTCAATTCTCATCAATAATTTCCTGAACGGGCTTTAATTGTATATCGAGCCCGTCCTGGTTCTTCGCCCTGGCAACTTCCTCATATGCGCCCTTTCCGAAGCTGAAGGCGACAATTATTCCCTTGGTCTTCTTCGCCCTCTTTATGGCCGTCTCGAAGTTGTCCACAACGTTGCGACCGATGTCCTCTGACTGCTTGACTTGAATCGGCGTACCGTCGAACAGGTAGCCATCGATGCCCATATCACCGGTCTTACGCGGTGAGACCCTGCCCATCATCTTCTGAAGAATCCAGTTCTGGAACTCGAAAGGCTGGAGGCCTTTCACCTCTTCCATCGTATGAGGCATCCCGATTAGCTCAATGGTCTGAGCCCCCGCACTGCGTAACCTGTTTGCCATAAGCCTGCAAGCAGTGGGGGAAACATCGATACCTACCCACTTCCTTCCCATCTTCTGAGCGACAGCGATGGCTGTGCCGCAACCACACATCGGGTCAAGAACAACGTCTCCTGGGTTGGAGGATGTTTCTATTATCCGTCTTAAGAGGGCTTCGGGTTTCTGAGTTGGGTATCCTAATCGTTCTTTCGATTTACTTAGTATAACATCAATATCGTCCCATACATCTTGTACCGGCATCCCCAACATTTCATCTAAGTATCTCTTGTACCGTGGCATCCCACCCGGTTTATCTGGATACTGGATTCTACCTTCTCTATCGAACTCCTCCATATTTTCTTTGGAATAAGCCCAATACCGTCCCGCGGGAGGTTTTACACCCTTCCATTCATAAGATGTGTCGCCTCCGGGTTTTGCCGCAGTTAAATCTCCGAGTTGATAACGCCGACCTGTTTTTTCCTCTATGTGCTTATAATAACCATCTACGTAACGCTCGTCGTAATCGACATATTGAGTGTTCCAGGTTTTTAGTTTTGGTCCTGAGGAATACACAAGGATAGTGTCATGCACCCTACCAAAATGCGTAGCACCTTGTTTCGCATCCCCGTGTGCGGATGACCGCTTCCAAACGATTTCGTTGATAAAATTATTGATGCCGAAGATATGGTCCATTTGCACTTTAAGATAATGAGAGGCGTGCCAATCACAGTGAAGATACATAGTACCTCCCTTCTTGAGAATTCTTTCGCACTCCCTCAGTTTACCCTCCATCCAGGCTACATAATTCTCGATACCACCTTTCCATCTGTCTTCGAAGGCACGTAGCTCGTAGCCGTCATTCCAAAGCACTTCATAAGTTCTGGAGGAGAAGAATGGCGGGTCTATATAGATCAGCTCAACACAATCGTCGGGGAACTCATTTGTGTTGCCGATAACGTTCTGGCAATCTCCACAATAGATAGCGTTGGTCTTCAAGTCCATGCGCTCCTAAACAACGAGAGCACTAAGGGTTCTGACCTGTACAATTAAATTGTCATTGATTTATTTCAATAATATGCGATATATAATAATTATTTTTCACCTGTTTTTATGCATTATTTACCGTCCGACTAGATACTAGTTATTTATCAACACTAAATTAACAATGCACGCCAATACTAACTTTTATTAATGGTTAATTGAATATATGGTATAACCATTAGTATAACCAATAATAGAAATAAGGTATCATCGATGAGAGTTGCAGAGAAGCGATGGGGAGAAATAACGATAAAGAAGCAAGGTGCTAAGAAGAATCAGTTTGACTCAACAAAATCCTTCAGTATATTAGACACTTCATTCAATTATGATATAGAAGAAGTCAAGTCAGTGATAGAGGCCACCATCAATCTAACTGAAAAAGTCGAATATAAGGAGCTTATGAATGGTTTGAAAGCCATCGGGGCGGTGAAAGGTTGCCAACCATACCCTTAAGACGGCTCGATGCGAAACACAAACTGGTTCTGTTTACTGTTAGCCAGATCAAGGATGGGGTTAAGACAGATGTTCACCTTCAGAAACTAATCTTCTTGACAATGAAAGCGTTGGGGCGAGATCCAAAGGATTTCGGTTTTGTCCCACATAGATATGGCGCATATAGCGAGTCTGTGCGAGTAGTCAACGATGAGCTGGCTCAGTACCAATGGGTACTTCGATTCAATGACCATGGATCAAGAATCAACTTGGCAGCAATCGAAGACATCAATGAGATTGCTCCGTCCAAAGAATCGGACAGATTCAAAATAAGAGAGGTAGCCTCATTTGTCGCCTCTCTATCTGTTGACGAAATACTAGTATTCACGTACACCCAAGACCCAGACTACGCCAAGAACTCAGAAATTGAAGAGAGGATATTGAATAGAAGAATCCCACTTGCATTGAAAATGGTTCGCGAAGGCAAGGTATCAATCACTAAAGGAGCGAATATCGCTGGGATACCACTTCGTGATTTTGAGTCAAGACTAGCAAAGCATAGGGTGAGAAGTTGACTGTGAAGATATTCGATACTTGTTGCCTCATCACCCTATTCGAGTCTATTACCTCTATTGAAGTTGCAGATTGCTGTGGCGACTACGATCTCGTCGTGACGCCGAAGATTCAAGAGGAATTTGGAGCCGGTTTGCCTGATAACATCAACATACAAGAATCTCTAAGCGAGCCTGGTTCTGTCTTCTTGAAAGAATATCGAAACGTGTTCCCGGGATTACATGAAGGAGAACTAACGGCGATGGCGCTAGCGGTGAGTCTTAACGAAGAGACGGATACCAACGTCGTTCTGGTCATGGACGATCAAACCGGGTTGAGCAAGTTCCAGGAGATAAGAAGAATACCCGATATTCGAGAGAGATTTCCGTGCATTGACAAGATAATCACGACTGGATCTATAGGATTCTTGAAGAAACTCATTCGAGAAGGAATGATTGACAAGGGATACATATCAGGGGTGGTGGAT